>PLSR01000028.1 GCA_003164215.1 Candidatus Kaiserbacteria bacterium
GATTACATCAAGAACATGATCACGGGTGCCGCCCAAATGGACGGCGCGATCCTCGTGGTCGCCGCGACTGATGGCGTCATGCCGCAGACTCGCGAACACGTGCTTCTCGCAAGCCAAGTCGGCGTGAAGAAGCTCATCGTCTTCTTGAACAAAGTAGACATGGTTGATGACAAAGACCTCGTCGACCTCGTCGAAGAGGAAGTCCGCGAATTGCTCAGCAAGCAAGGATTCGATGGTAAAGAAGCCCCGGTCATCCGCGGCTCCGCCTTGAAGGCCCTTGAGAATTCCGCTCCGGGCAACGAATGGAGCGACAAGATCATGGAGCTCGTGAAGGCGCTCGACGAGTACCTCCCGCAGCCTGAACGCGATGTCACCAAGCCGTTCCTTATGCCTATAGAAGACGTCTTCTCGATCGAAGGCCGTGGCACCGTCGTCACCGGCCGCATCGAACGCGGTACGATCAAGGTGGGTCAGGAAGTCGAGATCGTCGGCATCGTTGATGCTGCGAAGACCACCGTCACCGGCATCGAAATGTTCAACAAGTCCTTGCAGGAAGGACAGGCTGGCGACAACGCCGGCGTCCTCTTGCGCGGCACGAAGAAGGATGACGTGCACCGCGGCCAGGTCCTCTGCGTCCCGGGCTCGGTCAAACCGCACACAGAATTCGAGGCAGAGGTGTACATCCTCACCAAGGAGGAAGGCGGTCGCCACACGCCGTTCTTCTCGGGCTACAAGCCGCAATTCTACGTCCGCACCACTGACGTCACCGGCGAGGTGACCCTTAAGGAGGGCGTTGAAATGGTTATGCCGGGTGACACCGTGACCTTCAAGGTCAAGCTCGTCGCTCCGATCGCGCTCGAGGACCAGACTCGTTTCGCCATCCGCGAAGGAGGTAAAACAGTTGGTGCCGGAGTGGTAACAAAGGTTGTTGCCTAACAGCGACCAATCGCGCCGCGCCCTTCGAAGCTTTAGCGAAGAAGGGTAATCCAAGCAGCCAAAGCAACGAACGTTGCGAAAGAAAACCCGGCTGAAAGGCCGGGTTTTCTCATTGACAACAATGTCTATCTGACGTCGAACTATCGCGTGGTAATTGCATGGCTCATATAAAGAGTATTTTACTATCCAGTTTAGATTAGATTGCTATTGACTTTGATAGTTAGATAGATTATCCTGTCTTTATTAGCAATAGACGACCTAGAAATATGAAAAATATCCAGGATTTATACGATTTTATCGATCGAGCGGCGAAAAGCCACAAATATCCAGACAATACGGCGTGGTCTCTTAAAAGTGCTATCAAAAAGTTCGAACCGCTGCTAAATGAGGAAGAGCGCACATCGGTGGAAAAATTTCGGGACAATCTTGATCCGTTAACTCAGAAACTTTTTAACAAAGACAAGAGCACTTCCGCGAGCTCTCTCACCACATATAAATCGCGTGTGACAAAGGTCATTTCAGATTTTGAGAAATACGGAAACGATGCCAGTAAGATGGCAAATTGGACGGTGAAAACAATATCGCGCACCCGACGCAGCAAGATTGAGAAAGAGGACGCCCCTATTGAAAATGGACAGATGTCGAACAATTCCGAATCTATTCAGGGTATGGCGCGATTTGAATTGCCCCTGCGGCCGGGGATGAAGTTCGTGCTTATTGTTCCACCTGATATCTCTGATCAGGAACGATCTATCATCAAGGCACTTCTCGACTCGTTGAATCAGAAGTAAACAATATGCAGTATGCGTGCGCTTCTTAAAAATAAGGATTTCTTAAAGACATTTGAGAGAATCTTTTGTGTCACTATTGGATGCATAATGGTTGCGTTCATGCTCTGGAAAGCGCCGGACCAGGCGACAAAGATCATCGACATGAGCGGAGTTCTTCTGGTCGGCGCAAAATTGAATGAAAAGTTCGGATTGTAAACCAGCATCCTTTCTATTCAAACACGCAAAATGGGGTCTGACCCCATAAAACGACATATAGCAGTGTTGCTTAAGCGCGAAGCTGAGCTATAGTTTCTGTAAACAACTATGGATGGGGTTGGAACAACATTAAGGCTTTGGCTGGTATGGATTTTCATGGGGACCTGCATGGTTCTGGGTTTATTCTGCATTTTTGATGCTGTCGTCGGATATGCGCTATATGGCGCATCTTACTCGTTAGGTATCTTTGGAATTAGCCTCCTATTTTTTGTACTACCTGCACTATTTATCTATGATCATAGACGCGATCTCAGGCCGGGTCGTTTTCGATATTTATTTGTTGCAGACCCTAAGGTTGTACAGGATGAGAGTGATCGGCAAATAAAAAAAGAGCTCGGAATCACCGAGTTGACTGAAAATGACAGAGAGCGATGGGTGAGGTTGAAAAATCAAGAATCTACAGGTTCAATTAAGGGCCTTTTTGTCTTGATCGCTTTACTTTTTTTTGGAATACCGCTTTTCTACTTTGGATTGGTAATTTATTTCTCCTATAAAGACAACGTGTCCGGGAGTAGTCTAACCATATTCCCAGTCACATGCTCAAACTCGAGTCCGGTTCCGGGTAATTGTCAAAACCCAGTGCCTTTAGGACGCATTGCTTTCAAAGTAAATCCAGCCAATCATTCTGTCGTTGAATGGCAACCTGATGCCGTAACGGGAGATACCCCAATTCAGTATCAAAATTACACCAACTGCGGCATCGTCGATGAAAATAACTGGAGTTGCACAACCGATTACCAAAGTTCCTTTGGTATGAATTCCGGTAAATATTTTGACACATCGGCATATAACGAAACATATTTTTCGGCTGGAAATTGGGAAGCATCTAAGCCTACAAAATAAAACTAAAAAATGGTGTCAGGTACCTTTTCCCTCCAAAAACAAGGTAAAATTCAGCGATGCGGCGGACTACCATTATCGAAAAGCTTTTGCCGTCGCGAGAAATGGGGTCAGTCACCATTTGTCCTGAAAACAAGGTAAAATTCAGCGATGCGGCGGACGACCATACTTGAAAAGCTTTTGCCGTCGGTCATCAATGCCGCGATCGTCGTCGTCATTTCGTTGCCGATCCTCTCCATCGCCCCGCTTCTCGTCCCTTTTACCAAGCTCAGAGCTTTGTAGTTCATTTGAAAATCGAAAAGTCCGGGCTCCTGGGAGTCCGGACCTTGTTCGTAGAGTGTGCGGCGGATCATTTCGGCCGCGCGGCAATCTTGAGCAGGGTTCGCGTGATGTGGGTGCCGGTGAGGTAGTTGCTACCCTTCGCACTACAGGCGATGTCGGCAATATCTTTGCGACTGAGCCACAACGGCCGTCGCATGAGCCCGCTTATCGAGCGCGGGCAGTAGAGCTCCCTAAAGCTCAACAAGTCGAAGATCAGTTCGAGCACGGTGCCGCTGGTGGTGATCTGCCGGAGTTTTTTCTCCGGCAATCGCATAAAGTACGACGCGGCGCAGATCGGACGAAAACGCGTGCGGCTCTGTTCGAGACATTCATACGCGATGGCCCGCAAGAGCTCTGCGCGGGTCACGTCCATCGTGATCATCACGCGACTGGTCTGGACGCTCTTGGGACGCGAGCGCGCGACGCTCTTCGCCTTCCGCTTTTTGCCGGGAGGCGTGACATCTCTTCCTTTTTCGTAAACTTTCCAGCCGCGGCTAGCTGCGATCTCGTGCGCATTCTTTCGCATTGGTCGCCCCTTTGTTGTCTCATGAAAGCCTACCATGCGATATTTATCTGCCAAAATACTCGTCGTTTACCAAGCTCAGAGCTTGGTAGGGATTTCACGGCCCTATTGAGCGATTTCGATTTTCAGTTTTTTACCAAGCTCAGAGCTTGGTAGGTCCACCGGATTTGTATTCTTCAATTTCTTCTGTACAGTTGCTCCGGGTGGTTTCGAAAGGAGCTGGCGATGGGCAATCATGGGCTAATAAGGGTCACTGACCTTCGAAGAGAGGTGTTGGCGGACGCTGCCAAGAGCCATACCCTCGACGCGTGTCCGAAATGCGGCGGGGAAGTTCGCACGACGTGGACATGTTCGCTCGGATGCATCGTGAGCCAAACAGTCGGCGACCAAGGCAGGGGTAAGTGGGAATACCTCTGTGAATCCTGCAATATCATCTGGACCTTGGAGGCGTTCAACGGCGTCCATGAACGATGGGCGTTCAACTCGTACTTCCATTCGATTCGACTTCATGGGCGATGGAATTGTCAGTGCCGCGCGCGAGTTCTTACACGGGGCACTTCCTTCTTCAACGATTCATGGATCGAGTGCCACGATCTCTGCCCTGGTCATGCGATGCTCGGCGAACCCTGTGGCATGCGGCAGGGCCGATTGCCCGCGATAAGGATTTGCGCCTGATCCTCTCGCAACAGGGGCCAATACGTCTCAGCTCCAACGGCGGGGTCACACGGGCTTCAAAAAGGCGCAAAAATCAGCTACGGTCATCTGCATAAGGTGACCGTTTCCTTTTGGGGAAATAGTGTCAGGTACCTTTTCACTCAAAAAGATCCGCATGCATACTTGGCAAGGTTCGACCTTGCCGAAATTCGCATGTGATATAGTTCTCTAGTTATTAGGGGTCAAATATTTTTATGGATAAGAACAATGTATTAGAGGCAAAGGTGGATTTATTGGCGCAGCAGGTCACGCGCGGTTTTAATCTTATGGAAAAGGGCTTCGCCGCGGTAACTGAAGACATTACCGAACTACGAAGTGACACGTCGGAGGTGAAGAAAGATGTCGGCGTTCTCAAAGAGCAGATGACCGAGACCAATAGTCGCCTTACATTAGTCGAACATCGGCTTGGAGCAGTTGAGGAGGGGCTCGACGAAGTCAAAGGATTTTCAAAAGATATCGACCATGTGCTCGACCGCACCATCGTCATCGAACGACACTTGGGCATCAAGCCCGTGAAGGCTGCGTAAAAAAGGGAAACGGGGCCAGACTCTCCTCGACTTTTCATTGCAAAGCATGTAGTCTCTCGGTGGATACGAATGCGAGGTGACGAGATGGCGCAGAAAAATTGGGCCGGAACCATCGTGAACGTGGTGCATGGCTCTCGATTTGAAGTGTGGAGCTTCGACGGGAGGCACTATCTCGGACCGGGAACGTATCTGGTCCGTGTGCCTTTGAGGAACGTGTTGCTGCAACCGTGGCCGACATTCCTACCGGCTCCATCGCAGGCTGAAATGTCTGACTTTCACGCTGAGCTCGACATGATGGCAAAGCTGGGCGCGATGACGATGCGGATCGAACTCGATGCGGGTGGATCCGTTTACGGCCACCAGTGCAAATTGCGGTCGATCTTGGCGAAAGCCTTGGCTGCATGAGCAGGCACGTCACAAAGAAGAATTCAGGCGGGCGCCCCTCGGGCGCCCGCCTGCTCTTGTTGAGAAATGGTGTCAGCCACCATTTATCCTGAAAACAAGGTAAAATTCAGCGATGCGGCGGACGACCATACTTGAAAAGCTTTTGCCGTCGGTCATCAATGCCGCGATCGTCGTCGTCATGTCGTTGCCGATCCTCTCCGTCGCCCCGCTTCTCGTCTGGAAAATTTCCGTCGTCGCGATCTTCTATGTATACAGCCTCGCGTTCCTCGTCTTCAATCACAATCGCTGTCTCGGCATGATCATCTGCGGCACGCGCTGGTCGCGCAAGAATCGCATGCATCACGAATTCCTGTATACGTTCCTGTACACGTTGAGCTTCGCGACGCTCTTCATATGGATATGGTTCCCGTTCGACGTGTTTCTTGCCAATATGCTCCTCCTCCAACTCCCGAGCATCCTCCTCACCGGCACGACCTTCCACGGCTACCTCAGCGGCAACAAATATTCGGTCACTAAGTAGGAAGCGGGGTCAGGCACTTTTTTAGGAGTGCTTCCCGTCACATGATCCCAGCTCCTCCCGGGATAGCTGGTCGGCAAATATAACTTCTCCATTTTTGTCATACGACATCTTGTCGACACATCTCCGGTGATGAGCCCCGTTGCATTCGAGAACACGCTCGGTTTGCGATCCGTCCTCATGCACTTCGAGGATCTCGCACTCAATGGTGCGATATCGCGGCGGTCGTTCCGCCCGCTCCGTGCTCTCTATTTTCGATGGTTTGGGGAAGCGTTCGGTCATACGGTCACTGTACCACCAATAATCTCCGGACAAATTGGTTCAGTCATACGATGATGGATTTCGTAAATCCATCAAAAAGTAAATGGCGTCAGGTACCTTTTTCACTCGAAAAGATCCGCGTGCGTGCCGGTTCGCTCAAGTTGGATCCGATCCGTGGAAATTCTGTAAATAAGCAACCAATTCGGAGCGATATGGCATTCCCAACATCCAAGCCATTCACCTTGAAGTGCGTGCGGTCGACTTACAGAGGGAAGTTCCTCGTCTTGTTCGAGTCGCCTCACTATCCTATGTAGTCGCTCGAGATCATTACCGCGTTTCGCCATGCGCTTAAAATCACGTTTGTACGGCCTCGAAGTTAAAAGAATTTTCATGACCCCCGTAAATATGGAATTACTTTTTATTGCGCCAATTCTTTCCTAAGATGTCTTCGAACATCTCATCGGTGGACGTATACCGTTTCATTTTTGCGACTTTCGCCGGGTCGTTACCCTCCCGCAATGCCCGTCGTGTCGCGGCATTGGGAACATGCGATCGAGTGCACACGTCGAAGGGGAGTCCTTGTTGTATGACGACCTGATGCAGAAGTAACGTGACCGCGTCGGAGGTATTCATGCCGACGCGCTCCAGGACTATCTCCGCTGCTTTCTTGAGCTTCGGTTCAACACGTGCGTTTATGTATGCCGTTTTAGCCATGGGGTGATTGTATCACATTCGTGTTACATGACAAATAACTACTCCATCTTTTCAATATGGAAATGGTGTTGCTAGCATTGCTCATTCCCGACAAGACTGTGCGAAACGAGCCACAGCGCCCTAGCCTAAATGTTCTATACTTACTGATACCGGTATGTATAGTCGAAAGAACACGACGACCAATGGGGGAGTATTTGCAACTGTCACGGCGGCTTATGGAATCCCCATCAGTATCTCCATCGCACTTACGATGATCATCGCGGTGCTCTGTGCCGTACAAGTGTCGGCACAAGCCGCGTGTCCAACCGGTACGGTGCCGATCGGCTCGGATCGAGCGATCGCGACGGCCAACGGCATTCCGGCATCTTCGCAATGCTGGGATCCGAACGACAAGAATATCGGCACAGCGGCCGGCGACGCGAAGGCGTGGCTACGACAGCATGCGACGTCGGGCGCCAATATCGCGTGCCTCAATGCGCAATTCGCGGAGAAGCTCATGACCTTCATGCAAGCGGTGCCGGGCGGGATACCGACGATCACCGACGCATATCGCGGGAAGGCGGCGCAGGCGCAAGCCCAGGCGAGCGGCGCGTCACAGGTCGGTCCGTGCGGTTCATACCATCAATACGGTCTCGCCGCCGATTTCAATACGACGAATGCGACGACCTTGCGGTGGATGCGATTGAACGCACCGCAATACGGGCTTGCACCGACGGGCGTCGATCCGGTCACGGGATGCGGTACGAGCGGGTTCTGCGATCCCGGACATATTCAGATGGCTGGGCCACTGCCATCCGCCGATCAATGCGGCATATGCAACAGCACCGGCAACGGCGTGCTCCCCGCGACGAACGGGGCACAGGCGCCCGGATCTTCGATCATGAAAGCTATCAGTAATTTCTTCAATCCCAGTTCGAACTCCGCGTCGGCGAATAGCTGCACTGCTCAACCTATCTGTTCGGGGAACGTGCTCATGTATCAGAATACGACGTGCGCCATGACTGTACAGCAGACATGTACTGCCGGATGTGCCAACGGCGCCTGCATCCAGCAGTCGTGTCCGACCGGTTACACGCTCGTGAATGGCTCTTGCACTCCAACACAGCAGACGACATCTGCATCCAATGCATCGTCCGCCGGAAACGCATCAACGCCAACGAGTGCATCTTCAGTCACTTCGGGTACATCGACTGCCGCATTGCTCCGATCGCTTGCCAATTCTCAGAGCTCCAACACGACGTCCGCGAGCAACACCCCGATCACCCTCAGCGGCGCCGCACAAAATATCACGCAGCTTTCCGCACCGGCGGAGTCGAACGTTACGTACGCGCAGACTGGTTCACCTGATATGACGGCACATGGATCCGGTACCGCGAATTCGGAGAGCGTGACACCGCAACAGTCGCAAGGCAGCGCCAGTACATTCACTTCGAACGACATGTCGGATACCGGCGTATCTGACTTCGGCCAAGCCGCCCCGAGCAGCGGCGACGCTAATACGCTACCGATCCTTGCGGCACTGAAGGCTGAAGTGCTCGGTGTGATCAGCCTCCTTTCCGTCTATGTGGAGCCATTCGGGGGAGTGGTGCCGAATCATATCAGTAGCGAATAGGTCGTCGATCGAAGGGGCTGGCCCCACAAAAGTATAAATCGTGTGTTCCAGTGGAAGGGTTTCGGTATGTCGCAGAGTTTTTTATGACGTACTGTTCCTTTTTATCTTTACTGCGTTTTGCAACAGTGTTACTGTCGAATTAGGATTCACGTTGCCCGAGGAGGCGGCCATGAAACCATCGCGTATCATGTTACTGGAAGCGGGGAGCGGCATCGAAATGTTCGATGAATTCGCATGTCCCTATCGACTCGTTACGCCGGAGCATGAATCGGCGGTCCGGTATTTCGTCGGCACTTCGGGAGATGGAACGCATCTCGTTTCGACCGAAATTCCGGAGAAGTTTCGTCGTGCGATGGTAGCGCACGAGGCGTGCTGCTTTGAGCTCCGCAATACCGGTCACTGCACCGAAGCGGTAGATTTCGAGCTCAACTTCGTATCGTCCATTGACCGCGCCGAGTATCTTCAGTTACGAAAGCAGTTCTTCGACGGTCTCGTCACTTTTTATGAGGGGAGAAGCGGCGTCGATCAGAAGTTCTTCCACGGGATCAAGCAGTGTCGCGACCATCTGCACGCGCTCGCCTGACCCTCCGTACCGTCACCACTTCAACAAGGGCCTCCGCAAGGGGGCCCGATTTTTATTGGTGCTGCATATTTGAAAACTTTTGTACGCCCTCACTCTCGCTTCATGGTGCAACGGTGATGATGAACAGATAATAGAAGTAATAAAAAATGTATATGAAAAAATACATCGCGTTATACATGGCGCCGATCTCGGTGCTCGAACAAATGATGAAAAATTCTAAGGCCGAAGACCGGGAAAAGGGGATGAAGGCGTGGAGCGATTGGATGGAAGAGAACAAGAGTTCGATCGTCGAGATGGGCGCGCCCTTGGGCAAGACGAAGACCGTCACGGCGGATGGGATCACCGACACCAAGAACGAAGTCTGCGGATATACCGTCGTCGAAGCTGATTCTCACGATGCCGCCGCCAAGCTCTTCCAGAGCAGTCCGCATCTTGCCGATATGCAGGGCGCGACCATCGATGTCTTGGAATGCATGGAAATGCCAGCGAAGGAATAGGGTATTCGGGGCTGATTTGCAGGGGGGATATTGCATTTCGGGGCGGGATAGTGCATACTCCGCGTACGTTCTATGGCAGAAACAACAGCAGTGAAGCCCGCCCGTACCGAATCGGTACGTTCGGGCGGGCGCCCCAGTAGGGCTAAGAAGGCCGCGAGCGAGGCTCATCGCCTGCGCATCCGCGTNNATGCGCATCCACAAGCGCATGATCGACATTCTCAATCCGTCAGCAAAAGTTATCGAAGCCCTCACCAATATCGATCTGCCCTCCGGTGTGTCGATCGACGTGAAGATGATGTAGTCTCGGTAAGACGAATAATTAAAAAAGACCGACCGCTCCCGAGATCGAGAGCGGCCGTTTTTCGTAGGTGCGAGGTCAATAGTGACCGCCGCCCCTGCTTCCGTCGGCGTCAGCGCCGCCGCCGGTTCCGCGCGGGACCAATCGACCGGCGCCGGGGCACATGTAGACGTGGCCCTTGCAGAGGTTCTCCAACCCCATGCCGGCCATCCGGGACGGGGATGCCATGGTGACCGAAGATGCGCCGCAGATCAGAACGGCGATAGCGAGCAAAGCAATCGTTCGCATGACTTCCTCCACGTCGGGACAATTCCCGAGCAGTTGATATTGAAGCACATTTATTATATTTTGCAAGCTACCCGTACCGTGCCGTTTTCGAGGCTTTATCGATGTATAATTCAATTCGAATCGATCATATCGCGGCCATGTTCGTCACTATTTTTTACACGCACAGTTTTCTCACGTCGCTCTTCTTCACTATTGTGGTCGAGACGACGCTCCTCTATGTGCTGTTGCGTTTCATCATCAGACAGCCCGATCTAAGCTCTTTCAAGATCATCGCAACCGGATTTTTCGCAAATTTCATGACGGTCCCGTATGTTTGGTTCATATTTCCGACTATCATTGATTGGTCCCGGAACACATCGCTCTTATATAGTGAGCCGTTCGTCTTTCTCGTTGAAGCCGTCATCTACCGAATATATCTCAAGACAAGCATGCGCACGGCGTTATTTGTCTCCCTGGTGTGCAACGCGGCCTCGTATTTCATCGGTCCGATCTTACGCGCGCACGGGATCTGGGTGTATTGGTGAACGTGTTGGTAAGGTAAGATGTCGCATATGAGCACAGTGCCGCATCTGCCCCGGACCGTCTCTTCGTGGTGGGACCCTTTTCTCATCGGTATCATCGCGGTAGTTGCGTATATTGTGTTGTCGCCTCTTTCGATCTCCACCACGACACTATCCGTGCTCGTGGTTGCCGCGATCATCGCGGTCATGGCACCCATTGAGTGGTTGCGCACGCCGAAACATACCATCAGCTATTCGCTCGCGGAGACGTTTCCACGCACGTTCGTCTCGTGGCTCGGCACGCTCGGGGGATTCGGGCTCGTGCTCATTGGATGGAGCACGCTCACGGAATATCGGCGCACGAATTATCTGCCTCTCTTCCACGTGCTCCCGCTTTTTCTATTACTGACGCCGGTCGTGAGCCTCGTCTGCATTATTGCCGCAGATCGCATATTCGGATCCTCGTTGCGCGGCGGTTACCAGCTCGGGCTCGTTATGATCGGACGAATACGCGAGGTCGATTGGTACGCGCTGCGTGATTATCTATTGATGTGGTTCATACGAGGATTCTTCCTCGCAACAAATTTTTGCACATTAGTGTGGACCATCGGATCGTTCCGCGGCCAGGAACTTTCTGTGCTCGGTGGGTCGTGGATCGAAAGTGAATATTATCTCTTGATCATGCTGTATGCGGTCATTATAGCCGCTGTAATTCCGGGATATCTCTTTGGCTCGCGACTCATAGGAACGGAAACAAAAGCCGTAAGCCATTCCGGGTTCGGTTGGATGGCAACACTCGCATGCTACTCGCCGTTCTTTGTCGCTTTCGGCACGCGCTGGTTTAATTTTGATCCGATCACGCCGGACCCCGTCTGGGCACAGCCATGGGTTCTGCATTCGCTCGGATCTCCGCTGCTCGCGGCGAGTATCGGGGCGTTCATTTTCTTGTTCGGCTTCATTCACTTTTGGGGAGAAGCGCAATTTGGTTTGCGATCATCTATTCTGAGCAACCGGGGCATCATAACAACGGGGCCGTATCGTTTCACGAAACATCCGGTTTATGCCGCCAAGTGCATGGCGTGGCTTTTGATCTGGATGCCATTCCTTTCCGGTATAGATATGCTCGACGGAATCCGGCTCACTCTTTTGTGGGTGGGGGTATGCAGCCTATTCTTTGTTCGTGCGCTCACTGAGGAGCAACTTCTCTCTGCCGATCCTGTATATGTCGCGTACGCGCTTTGGATAGATGAGCATGGCATCTTTAAAGAACTTGGCAGACGTATTCCACCGATGAGCTTCGCCTGGAGATTGAAGTATTGGCAACGTACTGCTCCGTCCGCATCGGGAGAAGCTTCGCAACCACGATGATGTGACGGGGGAAGTGGTATTGACAATATGAATTATGTTAGTATAACTATTGATAGATGCGTGATATTTTCGAGTAGCATTTGCCACGGCGAAGAGCGGCCCCCTTCTGGATCTGGGGCACCTCTTCGCTATGGCAAATCCCAAATTCAGGGAAGCCCGCTAGCGAGATAACGTGTCCATAGGGGCATGTTGTGAAAATGGAGGATCTCATGTCGAAGTTCATTGCGACCCTCGCGCTCGCCGCAGGGTTGGGTCTCATCTGGATGGCTTCGTCGGCAAGCGCCGCGCCGTGCCTTGATCAGGTTCGGGCCTGTGCCAAACAGGTCGCTGCGAGCGGCGGCGACACCGCGACGGCGAACGCCAAGTGCTCTCCGGCGGGAGAAGTGGCCATTAGGGCCGCGATCGCCGCGGTCAGGGCGCACCAACAGCCCCGCTGCACCCTCGAGGGCGTCAAGGGGTTCGAGGATCTCAAGGGATAACTTCTCTTCGAGAACAAGAACGTGAGAGTATGCGGTCGCCGCGAGGCGACCGCTCTTTTTTATTTCTGCATCAGCATTTTACTTTTCTGTCGTTTATCCACAACGTTGCCGAAGGTACGTCTTGGTGGCGTGTCGCGTGTTACTATGGTCGCAATGCCCGAGCCGATCCCGGAAGAAAAGGTATCGACTAAAGTTCCGCATTATGCGGTGACGGTGATCGCGTGGATACTCGTCCTAGCGATTCTTGTGAGTTTTTATTTTTGGTACAGCATATATTTTCCGGCCACGAATTCCAAAACTGCGGTATCGAACAATCCCGGCTATATTTTGATGAGCCTTTCCGTCGCCGCCGGACCCCAACGGCCGTACGATTTTGATGTCGCCAAAAGCTCATTCGATCGATCTCCGTATAACGGTCTTTCCCCCAGTGCTTCAGTTGACGGGAAATATGTCGTGTGGAGCGCCGGTATTCCTCATGGGACAGCGGCAAATATTGCGGGCGTCTTTCTGTATAATGCGAACCTCGCTACATCGACGCTCTTCGCTTCCGGCGGAACAGGCGTGCCGGAGACTCCGCAACTTTCCCCACACGATACCGCAGTGGTATTCGCCGAGCCGACCGCGACGAGCAGTACTTCGAACGCTTTCTTCACTCCCAGCACGTGGAATATATACTTCGCGCGAACTGGCACTGCGCCGCGCGTGATCGTGCACGGCATGTATCCGCACTGGTCGCCGTCGGGCCGCAGCATTTTGTATCTTTCTGATAACGGATTACACCTGTACAATATCGCATCGAGTACCGATTATCTCGTCTGGCCCATGGCCGGCGGTAGTGCAAGTACGCGCATGATGCTCACGGTATCCAAAGACGGCACGAAGCTCGCTTGGACCAATCCGTTGCATGAACAGATCCTTATCGCCAACATCACTTCGTGGAGCCCGTTCAAGGCGACAGAGGTGATGAGGATACCCGTCTTTGCATTTTGGCCTGTATTCTCTCCGGACGATAATCAACTTGCCTTTGAACAGGTGAATTGGAGTACAACACCAAGTGCGCAGCCGACCGATCCACGGTTGACGGTATTCAACTTCAGCTCGAAGACGATCCGGACATTGGTGAATCTCTCGCCGTTCAATCAAATGGGTATATTCGTCAGTGATTGGACCACTACTATATGACACACACGATATATTCAAGATTTATGAGTATAGCGAAAAGAAGGATCAGTCTTGTTCTCTTTGCCTCTCTGTTGGTGCTAGGAGTTGCAGTCGTAATAACAGGGCCATTGCGTTACGGGGGTGTCCATGTCGCATATGCTGATGACGGCGGAGGAGGAGGTGGTGGTGATTCCGGAGGCGGCTCATCCGGAGGCGGCGATTCAGGTGGTGGTGATTCTGGAGGTGGGGACTCAGGAGGCGGCAGTAGCGGCGATGGTAGTGATGATACTGGCGGCAGCACATCGGGAGATTCAATGGGCGGTCTGGGAGGGGATAGTTCGGGGGATAGCAGCGGTGATTCAATGGGCGGGATGGCTGATTCACAAGCCGCCGCTGATTCCGTTTCAGATGCTGAATCGTCCGCGATCGCGTCTTCGATTTCATCTGCGATCTCCGCTTCAATGGACGCTAACCCAGGGGAATCTGCGGCGGATGCCGCCGCAAGTGTGAGTGTCAGCGTGAATTCAGACGGATCCGTCACTGCTACTTGTGGAAACGGACAGAGCGCAACTGCCGGTGGTTCGTCGGATGGGACCGCAGCTTCAGGAGGCGGAGGAGGCGGCGGAGGAAGTGGTGGAAGCGGAGGCAGCGGAGGAAGTGGTGGAAGCGGAGGTGGAGGAGAAAGTGGGGGTGGTGGAAACAGCACGACCGGTTCTGGGACAACTGGTGGTAGCTGTCCTTCCGGCTTCAACCTCAGTGATGGTGAGTGTTGCCCTGATGGCTACACGTATTCAGGCACCGGTAATTCATGTGTGAAAGATCTGAGCACGTGCCCGATCGGTTACATCCTTAAGAGAAACTCGTGCAGATTCGTCGGTTGCACACCCGGTTACTATTGCGACTCAACAGACGGGAATCTGCACCACATCGATCACAGCTGTACGATCAGCAGCACCGATATGCAGTCGTGTTCCTACGGCTGTAGTGGCGATACCTGCCATACAGTTCCTGCTCCAAAGGTCTTGACATTCAGTCTCGCACCTTCTCTCGTGATGTCGGGCAAGTCTACGGTCATTTCGTGGAATGTCGCGAATGCGACCAATTGCTCAGTCACCGATTCCAATAATCCTCCCCATGACAATTGGACTCAACCTACCGGAGCCACGAGTTGGACCGATTCAGAAACCTCCTCATCGATCTTAGGACAGACGATTTATACCCTTCATTGCGTACCGGTTTCTGGCGCGGTGAATGGCGACGGTTCTCCCGCCACATGGACCGATCAGACGTTGACCGTCAACATTGTTCCGACGTTCCACGAACAATAATGTAGATGGTGCGGTACAATGGTGGTCGTATGCACATGCCTCACAATTCACAAATGAATAGATTGATCGTCGGGATCACTGTCGCGGCCTCTTTAATGATGCCGCTCATCATCCACGCGCAGGCGACTTCACCGACCGCTCTCGATGCGACGATCCGTGCGGCGATCATGCAGGACCCGCGATCGGCGAATCTCTCATCGGTGCAGATCAGTGCGATGGTCGCGGCGCTTTCCGCTAAAGCCCAGGCACAAGGTCTGACGGCGCAGAATATCGCGTACCGTCCGGGAACCACAGGTATCGTTGTCCCGGGTGTGACGACAGTAACGCCTACAGCGACTGACCCTTGCGCCCTCTCATCGGCGTGTGCAGCGGGGAGTTTCTTCGGCAGCGGTCTTGCGAATAACGCGACCTATGCTGGCTTCTGGATACTCTCGCTTCTTTTGATCATCATCGTCTTGCAGATGCGAAAAGATCCGCATCTTTCGGGTGCCTTCGACAAGCCTGAAGCCCCGGCTATCGGCGGCGGGATATAGCTACCGCGCTCGCCGCATTTGCATTGTGCGAATTATTGCATATACTACCTCCACGTCTGGGAAGTTCCTGGACCCCTATGTCCCAATACGTCTTGCCGGTGGCAAGCAGGGACCACTAGAAAAAGGCTAATCAGCCCGCTCTAGTGCGGGTTTTTCGTTTTCAGACTTCACACAACTATGAAATTCATGCTGGGAAAGAAAGGGAAAATGACCCAAGTCTTCGATGAGAAGGGGGTCGTTACTCCTGCAACCATCATCACCGCCGGTCCGCTTACCGTGACCCAGGTCAAGACCGCAGAGAAGGACGGCTATGCTGGTGTGCAAGTCGGCTTTGGCGTCCGCAAGGAAAGTCGCACCAATCAGCCGTTGAAAGGCCATCTCAAAGATCTCGAAGGTTCTTTTCAGCATTTGCGTGAATTCCCCGGCGAGGGTAGCCGCGGCGACAAGATCGAAGTCTCGACCTTCGTCCCCGGTGATATCGTCACCGTCTCAGCCGTTTCAAAGGGCAAGGGTTTCCAGGGTGTCGTGAAGCGCCATGGTTTCCATGGCGGTCCGCGCAGTCACGGCCAGAAGAACAAGGAACGCTCCCCGGGCTCGCTCTCCGGCGGCGGCCGCTCCGGCGCAAAGGTCACGAAGAACATGCGCATGGGCGGACGCATGGGCAACGACCGCATCACGGTCAAGAATCTCCGCGTCGTGCAAGTCGATGCGGCGACCAATACCTTGCTGATCTCGGGCGCGGTACCCGGTCGCCCAGGCACCTTGGTGGAGATCCGCGGCTCCTTCGACAAAACTCAGGACAAGTAATTCATTTGTATGGAAACAAACATTTACAACGCACAAGGAAAGAAGACAGGCACGCTCGCGCTCCCGGAGAATATTTTTGGTGTCGCCTGGAATGACGCTCTGATCCACCAGGTCGTCACTTCGATGATGGACAATGCCCGCACACCGACGGCCCATGCCAAGGATCGCGGTGCGGTTCGCGGCGGTGGCAAGAAGCCATGGAAGCAAAAGGGAACCGGTCGCGCGCGCGTGGGTTCCACGCGAAGCCCGATCTGGCGCGGCGGCGGTGTGACGCACGGCCCGTTGAAGGAAAAAGTCTATGCCCGCGAGATCCCGAAGAAGATGCGTTTGAAGGCTTTGTGCATGGCGCTCTCGCGCAAGTTCAAGGATGGTCAGGTGCTCTTCGTTGATGATTTCGGTTTCGAGAAGCCCAAGACCGCTGCCGCATCGAAGCTCATCGGAACCTTGGCAGGCATCAGCGGATTCGAGAAGATCGGCTATAAGAAGAATGCGGCACTTGTCGCGCTCTCCGATCCGAAGACATCCACGATCAAGAGTTTCCGCAATATCGGCAGTGTCGAAACGAAGCCGGTGCGCGATCTCAACCCCGCAACGGTCTTGAAGTACCGCTACCTCATCATCGAGAATCCTGAAGCAGCGCTCGCGATCGTTGCGACCCGCATGACCGCAAAGAGCGCCGAGAAGAAGGAGAAGCCGGCGAAGGTCATGAAGGCGCGCGCGACCAAGAAGGCAAAAACATCAGCTTCTAAGTCGCTAGAAGCTAGTCACTAGAACCTAGCACCTAATTTTATGGCACTCTTTTCAAACAAGAAAACAACGTCCGCCCAAGGCGGATCGGCCTCGGGCCGAAAGGAAACAACGGTAGCGTCGGTGGAAAAAACTGGCATCCGCTCAAGCAAAGCGCACATCCTTCGCCATGCACGCATCACCGAGAAAGCGACGATGCATGCCGACCAGAGCGTCTATGTCTTTGAAGTCGCAGAGACTGCGACCAAGCGCGACATCGTCATGGCAGTCCGTGAGATCTACAACGTGACCCCGCGCATGGTGCGTGTTGCTAGCATCCCGACGAAGACCACCCGCAATATGCGCACCGGCATCAATGGCATCAAACGCGGGGGCAAGAAGGCCTACGTATTCCTCAAGAAAGGTGAGACGATCATCATTTCCTAGTTCGACTACGCTCACTATAAATAATCATTAATCGTATGGCACTTAAATTTTTCAAACCACGCACTCCCGGCACTCGCGGCATGTCGACGTTGAATTATCGTCAGCTCCTTTCGGGCGACAAGCCGACGAAGTCATTGATGAAGGGTGCGCGCAGCCACGGCGGACGCAACAGCTTCGGCCGCATCACGACGCGCCATCAGGGCGGCGGTCACAAGCGTTCCCACCGCGATGTTGATTTCGTTTTCAACAAGCATGACATCCCGGCTGTCGTGAAGACCATTGAGTACGATCCGTTCCGCAGCGCATTCATCGGGCTCGCGGTCTATAAGGACGGCGAGAAGCGCTACGTCATCCTCCCGAAGAGCGTGAAGGTCGGCGATTCATTCATCGTTTCCGAGACCGCTCCGATCAAAGTCGCCAATCGTTTGCCTCTCGGCAAGATGCCGGTGGGTACCTTCATCTATAGTATCGAGCTCAAGCCGGGCAATGGCGGCAAGATCGGTCGCTCTGCAGGCAACTATGCCGAAGTCGTCGCACAGGATGCGGGCTATACGCACATCAAAATGCCGTCCACTGAAGTTCGCCGCATTATCTCGACTGCGTGGGCATCGATCGGCGAGGTCTCTAACGATGAACACCGACTCGTGAATTACGGCAAAGCCGGTCGCATGCGCTGGAAGGGCGTTCGCCCGACCGTCCGTGGCACCGCGATGAACCCCGTCGATCACCCGCACGGCGGCGG
>PLSR01000016.1 GCA_003164215.1 Candidatus Kaiserbacteria bacterium
GTAACTCTTCCATCCGAACCATCGGCGCCGTCGGTAGGAGGATAATCCGCATAGGCCGTTTTTGTGTCCGTCACGAAATTAAGAACGGTCGAAACTTTTACTGAAGAGAACATGATGGTGAAGAAACCAACCGCAATGAGCGCAAGCGTATATGCGTTTTTGATGAACCCCCTCGTCGTTGAATATGTTCTTTTGATAGCAACCATTACGTCAATTATCACACGGGTGTCTGATTTTAATCGCGACATCACATGTAGAGTGTGGATAAGAGAAAATTTGCACTGTTCCCTCTTCTTTTGGTGCAGACAAGGTTATGCTGATACTATTCGAGTATGCTTTTCGAAGGTGTGCCATATGCCCAATATGCTGCATGGATGAAAAAACGCGGAAAACGAGTCCGAACGGAACCGTTGATCAATTTTATCGAACGTAAACTTGGCGTAACGGTCCTCTACCCGACAAACGACCCATTACTCGGCAAGATCGAACTCGCGGAAGTCCGTGAGATCGCTGAATTACTGAAAAGAACGGGCATCATAAAGTCCCTTGAATATATTGAGCACCTCCCCGATGAACCATCGATACGTCTCTGGGAATGTGCGTATAATCTCCCGGGTAGACATGTTTCCGGCGGCCTATCTACCAACCGTGATGATGAGGCTCTGTATGCTGCGCTCGCAGAGGCGCTCGAACGATACCTCTGGAGTACGCAGACAGATTATTTTCGGGCTCCACAAAGAGCGACTACTGCGGAGATTTCCAGAGCAGGGAGGCATATTCCACCCGAACGCTTTGTAGGATTCTCCAATGAACAACGTACTCGCGATCAGGCACTCGCGCTCACGGCAGATGCTTCGTATCGCTGGATCCGCGGCACATCTTTGATTGATGACCGTGATGTTTTCCTTCCCGCCCAAACGGTCAGTAAGACACGGGATCCGCTGAAAGGACTCGAACGAGAGCCACTTATACGGGAACAATCAACAATAGGTCTCGCGACGTGGCCCACGAAGTCGGGTGCGCGGCATGCGGCAGCACTTGAGTTGATCGAACATGATGCATATATGATCCTCTGGCTCAATCAGCTCACACTGCCGCGGGTCAGGATGGAACAATTACGCGCGAAAAATTCCAGCCTCGATACGCTCATGAAAAGTTGCGAGCGATACCTGCTCAACGTACATGTCGTTCGCATGCTCACTGACGCCCCCGCATACGCGATCTGCGCGATCGTCGAGGATAAGTCGGGGCAGGCGCCCCGCTTTGCCGTTGGCCTATCCGCGAACGGTTCGCTCGCACGCGCGAGTGAGAAAGCAATTTTGGAAGCGCTGCGTTCACGCGCGAGCTACAGGAGATCTAGCAACGAGAAAAAAGAGGCTTCGGAAGCGGTGCCACTGGAAACGATCGACCATCGGGGACGACGTTTTTACTGGGGCAAACCGGAACATGCCTCTGGGCTTGAGTTTCTTATTCGTGGCGCCGAAGAAGATGTGTCCTACGCTGCGTGGGAGAACGATTCACGAGAGGAGCACCTCAATCGGATAATCGAATGGTGTCGAACGAACAACTACGAATGTGCGGCTGTTTCACTTGGCACGTCAAAAAAGAATCCGACCGCATGGCATGTCGAGCGGGTCGTGATGCCTGATCTGCAAACCACACACCTCAATGAGTCGCGTCGACATTTCGATGGCAAACGTCTGAAAGATATTCCGCGCTTGTTCGGTTTTACACCTGCGATAAAACCCTTTATTCAAGCGCCGCATCCCTTCGTCTGATATGACACTGATCCCACAGCTACATACCGATCTGCGCCGCACCCGCGTCACTCGTCGCGGCGCGGCAAAAGTATCAAAGACCCGCCGCTCCCACAAAAAATATCCGCGCCTACCGAATCTGATCTTACCTGCACCGCACGCTATTTCTCTATCACCACCCGCAGATCCTGAGGGTCATCAGGCCGCGAAAAATTCTCGGGGTAAGTTCTCGTTGGAAACGTGTGGAGCACTCCTCGGTGTTTCGCTCAAGACACAGGGTGATCCTGCAAAGCGACCATACCCCTCCAAACAAGATCTCTATCCCGTCGAGACTTATCTCATCACCACGGCGCTCGAGGGAACACCCCCGGGTGTTTTTCACTATGACCCTGATTCGCACACGCTCGAGACACTTACTACATTACCCGTGGGCTTCCCGATCAATGATCTAGTACATCGAAAAGACACAGTCTTCCACTCCCTCATCGTCTTCACTGCGCTCTGGGGGCTGAGCCTTCCCCGCCACGGAGATTTCGCCTATATTCTCGCGCTTATTGAAGCAGGACATATGTCTCAAAACATCCTGCTCGCAGCCGATGTACTTCTCCTGACCGCCCGACCGACGAGCACATTCGATGACGATGCAATTGCGGAGCTTCTTGATATCGATATGGATCAAGAACAACCCATCCACGCGATTTACCTCTGCTGAACGTTATCCGTATAATGAGAACCGTATGAGAACCTATGCTGATCTGCAGAAAGCGATAAAGACGAACGTATTCGTCACCAAGGAGCAGGCCCGCATCATTGGTCCAGACGAATTACATAGTCTTGACTGGTTGTTCGATTTCCGAGCACTTTTTCTCCAGCCACAGTGGCTCAATAGGTATGCCGAGATCTTTTGGGAACGTTTCGCTGATCGTTATCCATTCCAGGTCTGTGGAATGGAAACGGCGGCAATCTCTCTTGTAGCGGCGATCGTGATGAAAGGGATCGAGCGCGGCACCCCCGTCAATGGAATCTACATCAGAAAATCACGAAAACGCCAAGGGTTGCTGAAGCAGGTCGAAGGTACGCTCACGAATGAGCCCGTGATCATTGTCGACGATCTCATAAATTCCGGTAGTACTTTCAATAAACAGATCAAGGTGCTTTCGGACGAGGGAGTGCGCACATCAGTGGTATTTGCGATCCTCGCGTTTCGAAGCCAGGACGCATACAGTTCGCTGAATGTGCCGGTTGAGACGCTCTTTACGTTGAATGACTTCGATCTTCCGCTGCTTACAAATTCTGGAACGGAAAATACCTTTAACACATTCGACGTGAAGTGGCGCTTTGAGGCACCGGACCCAAGTTATAATATCGTGTATCAAAAATCATCGCCGGTCCTCCATGGTGGAAATATTTATTTCGGGACCGACGCCGGGGATTTTGTTTGCCTTGATCAGACGACGGGTTCGCCGTTGTGGCATTTCCACACCGGCAGAGATATCCGCGGACGGGGCGTCGCTTCCACGCCTGCGATCACGGATGGCAACATATTTTTCGGCTCCTATGACGGAAATGTCTACGCGCTCGATGCGGCGACTGGCGCACAACAATGGGTGTACGATGACGCCGACTGGGTCGGATCTTCTCCGTGCATCGCCCGCGAACTCGGTCTCCTGTTCATTGGATTAGAGTTCGGTCTGATCCATAAAAGAGGCGGCATCGTGGCCCTGGATATTAAGACGGGTAAAAAAGTATGGGGTGATCGCACGGCCGATTATACCTATTGCTCACCGTTATACATACGAGAAGAGAACATGGTCGTTATCGGAAGCAACGACTCCGTTGTCTATGCATATCAAGCTGATACCGGCGCTTTACGTTGGTATTATGAGACACAGGGACCGGTCAAAGCATCGTTCGCATATGACGCGACGCGCGGGCTGGTCATCTTTGGGTCGGCGGATGGAACGCTCTATGCGCTTACGGCGCGGACCGGAGAGCCAGTCTTCGGACGAGAGACCGGTGCAGGTATCCATACGACACCATTCGTCAAAGATGACACTGTCTATTTCACGTCCCTCGACAAACGTATCTATGCGATCGATATGGATACGTGGCGCGAACGGTGGTTCTTCACTACGGGGGGGCGCATATTCGCTTCCCCGATCATCGTTGGTGGGTCGCTGTGGTGCGGATCGAATGACGGCAAACTGTATGAACTGGATCCGAAGAACGGCGCGCTCAAAAGTTTTTTCCAGACAAGCGAACGAGTCGTAAATAAAATCGCGTATGACGAAAAGAACGAGACATTGTTCGTTCCCACCGTCGCGAATGAGCTCTATTGTCTCAAGCGAGCGAACGATAAGATCGCCGTCCCACGCGATGTGACAGAGTGATCCTAAAATGCACTGCAACAGTAATAACGGTCACGAACTTAGAAGACACGCGCGAATGCTGAACCATCGAATCTGTCACTGCTTATGATGTTTAAATATCTTCGGGAACGCCTGGCGGCCGCACGTTTCTACTCACTCTATCTGCGGTCGCCGTCGGTGATCAAAAAATGGCAAGATGCATCCGTGCGGAATGTTGTACGCCATGCTGGTCGGAATGTACCGATGTGGAGAATGATCCTCGAGGAGCGGGGTTTGAATATCGATTCAATACAAGGTGTCGATGATCTTCGGCTGTTACCCATCATCAACAAGGGAAGTTTTATGGGAAAGGAATACGCGTTTTATACTGACAATAGTCGTAACCTTCCCACTGAGACACATATGACCTCGGGAAGCACCGGAAGGCCGTTCACCTTTCTGCCGAGCGATAAAATGCTGTTCGACAAGTACTACAATAATTTCGGACGCTTTCGATTTCTGACATGGAAAAAACGATCGCTTTTTTCGCTCCCCGAAATTCGTTCAGCGCGTATACGCGTAACTCCCGAAATAGCAGAGAGTCGGCTCTTCATACATGTCTCCGAATTCTTGCAGGATCCGAATTCAACGATTGCGAAGATCAATGCGTTCAAACCGGAAGTCATCGAATCCTGCCCCTCCGTGTTAATACGTCTTGCCCAGGTCGCATTACAAGACCCATCGCATGCCCCGCGTGTTCCGTATGCGGTCACTGTGGGAGAGATGCTTGCGCGAAGTGCGAGAAAGCTCATTGAAAACTCGCTGCACTGCGAGCTCTATGATCGCTATGGGACGGAAGAGTTCGGAACGGTCGGCCTCGAATGCGATCAACATAATGGGTATCATATCCATCCCGAATCGGTGGTCGTGGAAGTCGTCAATGCGGCAGGCAAACGTGTCCGAGAGGGAGAGGAGGGGCGGATCGTCATCACGAGCCTTTTGAACTACAACATGCCCTTCATCCGATACGACATCGGTGACTGTGGCACCATGACTACCGAACGATGCGCGTGTGGATTGAGCACTCCCCGCGTTTGGATCGTTGGGAGGTATGCTGGCCTTCTGCATTTCAACGGGCGCGACTTCCACAGAATGGAATTCGAGACCAAGCTGAAACGTTTTGGCAGTTCGATCATTCAATACCAAGTCGTAAAGACCGGACCGCGAACACTTGCGGTACGGATCGTTCCGGCATCCGGTTTTGATCCTTCGTCAATGCAGCGGATCGAGGAAGAGATGCGTGGTGTCGTCGGAGTGGGCGTCGAGATCCAGGTCGAAAAAGTGGCACATATCGCACAAATGCCGAGCGGCAAATCGCAGACGATCGTGGACGAAAGTGTCGTGACATGAATATCGAAATGAGCACATATATAGTGATACATTAACGATTTTCGCGAAAAAATTTCTTGCAGATCTGTCCCACGATTCTATATAAAAAGGAAGCGCCGCGAACGAATGAACGTACGCGGCACATTTCTGTCGGATGGCGATTCAGCAGAAGCTGCCCGTCCACCCGTCGCTCCCGAGGAGCTGCCCGCCATCAATGGTGATGGACATGGTGGCGGTCGAACCGTCGTCGTGGTGCAAGGTGATGAGCCCGATGGGGCTCTCCAACCACGACCCGCGGAGCTTGGTGAGCTCGGTCCCGTCTGTTTGCCTGAAGGCCTTGTAGATGCCTCCCCGTCCGAAGACGGCCTTGCTGTGGCCGTTCCAGCAGATCGCGCGGCCAGCGAGGTCGCTCGTCAGGAGCAGCTTCGGCGCGGCGCTTGCCTGGCTAGCCACCGCGAATGCGATCGCCGCAGCAGCGCCGATTGCCAACTTTTTGCTGTGAATGTCCATGGTCCTATTCCCCTTTCTCAGCCTTTGCCGTGATTGTTGCAGTTGTTCGGCACCGGACGATCGCCGGTTGCCGAGCAGGTTGCCTCGCAGGCATTCTTCCAGTTTGAGTCATTCTCCGGTACGCACAGGGCGCACCAGCCGTGGCACGGAATCCACCGCGTGGCCTTTTGCGAATAGAGCTCGGAAGCTTGGGCGTAAGCGCCCGCACCGAGCACGGCCGCGGCGAGGGCCGCGGCAACCATAAGTTTCGTCATCGAAACCTCCGCCTCGCGACTCTTCAACACGAAGGGTCTGAGGAAAATTATACTCTTATGTTAATCTTTGTCAATACCACATTGACGGCAAGTCGCCGATGTTGTATTCTCTTCGCGGGTCGTAAGGCCTGGGTCAAAACAGTAAGCAAGCTGGGCCTCCCGGGAGCGGACTGTAGTCTGTACCCAACCTCGCATAACAGGAGCAACTATGCGAGAGATCAGGACGTTGCTATTGCTGACAGTGGCGCTAACCACTGCCACAGCAACAAGCACCTACGCAGGAACCGTGAAAAGCTACTCGATAAGAGTGGCTTCTGCGGATTCTTCCGCCCCCAAGGCGGAAGGAAATTCCTGCAGGAATGTCTGTCCACGGACCGGAAAGTGTCTCGACACTAACCGGTGATGTGGCTGATATAACCGCGTTGGGTGATGTTGCTGCGTAATAGCGCGCCCGGGGCTGATGGGCGGGGTGATTCCCTGCCCATCAGTACCTCATTGCACATTCATGATCTCTGTGCTACGTTTTTTGTAGCGATGGGCCTTTAGCGGGGTTCGTCAGCTCCTCACCCCGGCGGGTGAAGGAATTAGGGACGGCATCGGTGTAGTTGCTACCGGTGCTGTCCTTTCCTTTTTTATACAAAGAAACAGCGTGAGGGTAATTTTCAAGGTGGAGCGCTCGATAGGAGCATTGCAGTTCTGCACGTCAGAGGAACAAAAGATCCCGAGGGCTACCTCGGGATCTTTTGTGATATTTTTTACTTTCGCTTGCCGACCTTGCGGCGGGTGACAATGTAGATGTTGGAGTATTTCTTCGGACGGCGCGTCTTCTGACCTTTGCCTGATGGCTTACCCCACATGGTCTTGGCGCGTCGGAGACCGCGACCTTGCTTGCCTTCGCCGCCGCCGTGCGG
>PLSR01000015.1 GCA_003164215.1 Candidatus Kaiserbacteria bacterium
TAAGCCATTACCTTACCAACTAGCTGATATTACGCAGGCGACTCCCGAAGCGCCGGAGCTTTACTCTTGCGAGACTATCTGGGATTACCCCGCCTTTCGGCGAGCTATACCAGACTTCGGGGTATCTTCCTACGTGTTACTACCTCGTCTGCCGGTTGCCTTGCGGCCCCCGTGACTTGCATGCCTTATCCATACCGCCAGCATTCACCCTGAGCTAGGATCAAACTCTAAGTAAAAGAATTTGAACATAGTTCAATGTTTCTCTCTAAGGATGGACGGAACAAAAGAATGTTCATTCTTGCGAATGATCTTTTTTCTATCCTGTTTGTTTTGTGTTGTTGTACTATCCGTGCACTCGCTTGCAAGAGTGACGGACATCTAGAATTGTTTGCTATCAATCTATTCAATTATCAAAGGTCATATCTTGAAGCCCACAATATCTGTCGAGCCAAAAGAAAACCACTCCGAAGTGGTCGAAAGAGTATATACGATTCGAGGGTGAAGTCAAGCTGCGATTCGCGGCTCCGTACAAAAGGGGCGATTCATCATATAGGTAGATTTAGCGCCATGAAATGATCATAAGAAAAGTGCCTGGCGCTCGCGCGCCAGGCTTGTTGGTGTCACCGATGTTTAGCCGTCGGTTCGCGCCCCGTTGGGCCGAAGTCCATTGGACCATTCCGAGAATCCGAAACGCAGACATCGATCGAACTTCCGTCACAGAAGTGGTAGCGATGAAATCCGTTACCGAGATCCTCGACCATCGCGGTTCCATAGATCGTATGCACTGTCCGCATCTGCTCCTCCACAAGGCCCATTTCGGCGGCTTTATTTCCCCCTTACGGCCCTGGTCTCGAAGCAGAGTATCGCGTATGGAACCACCGTCAAGCCGTCACCTTCGAATCAACGTGTGACCCGGTTAACGAATCGAGCGATCAACTGGGGCGCCTCCGGCGACTCCCGTAAAACCGACTCGATGGAGACTCCGCGTGCAAGATACATCTCAGCGGTCTCGCGCGCACAGAGGAGGTCTTGAGAGCGCAATTCCGGATGGAATTGAAATGTATAAATATTAGTACCGTATCGCAGTGCCGAGAATCGGCAGTTTTCGCCACACGCGAGAACGATTGCTCCATCAGGAAGAGTTGTCACGCTATCGCGATGCGCATACTGCCCGGAAAAAGTGTCTGGAAAAATGCCGAAAAGCGGATCAGTTCTCCCCTCTTCTGTCTTTCGCAGATCATACGTGCCCATTTTCTTTTGTATGTGATCATGCGTCACATTGCCACCGCGAACTTCGGCGATAAGCTGATGACCGAAACAGATACCAAGTGTTGGAAAATCGGAGGAAATAATATGCTCGATAAGCGGTCGTACACGATTGAGCACTTCGATAGCTCCCGCTCGTTCAGCATCGTCCTCGGCCATACCACCATGCAGGAAGAAGTCACTTGATCCCCCGATGATGACTGCATCATATCCATCAAGTATGCGCTCCGGAGCGTTCCAATCTCGGTCCGCATTCAGCGTTGATTCAACGTCGAACAGCACATCCGCATCTACCGCACGCTGGTACGCACAGCGCTCAAACGAACATCGTTCCGGCGCGCGCCGTGATTGGATGATCAGAATCCTGCACATCGTCTTTTTATACCATAGTCCGGCGCTCAATAAAGCACCATGAATACTGCTGTTGAAAACGCCTCTTGCGCGCTGCCTGCTTGGAATGGTAAGGTGAATCGTATGAAAGCAGACGTATTACTCTCTTCGCAAAGCTTCTGGTTTTACTTTACATGCCCCTCGAGAGAGAGGATTGTTGTGATGTAAACAAAATAAAACAAATCACACCAGCCCCCTCTCTCGAGAGGGGGCTTTGGTTTTATACAAAGCGAACATTGATCTTTGGAGGCCTGGATGAACGACGACATCACGCGTTGCGGATGTGGCGGACGACTCACCTTTTTCAACTGCGGAGCGGTTCTCCGTCGATGTTGCGATAGGTGTACGGAAGCGAGTGGATTCGTTCCATCAGAAAGCGTGCCGGCAGAATATGTACTCGGTGCGCCCAAAAAAGACGACAGCCGTGCGCGGATTCCTCGCCCTTATTGTTCTCCCGACACGGACGAATGAGTTCGTGCGCGACCAACGACCAAGGCGGCGTCGCCAGACGCCGCCTTCTTTTGTATATCAGTATTTTTACTTCGTCCGTCGACTTTTTTCGATCTCGACCAATAGCGGTGTGGCGAGGAAAATCGAGGAATAGGTACCGGCGATGATGCCAACGAGCAGTGTGAGCGCGAAGTCTTGTGTCGAGACCGGACCGATCAAGAACAAAACAAAGAGCGTGAAAACGACCGTGAGCGAGGTGTTGATCGATCGGACGATGGTCTGGTTCAAGGAACGGCCAGCGACCAATGCGAAATCTTCCTTGCGATTCGTGTCTTGATTAACGCGGAGATTCTCGCGCACGCGGTCGAAGACGACGATCGTATCGTGGATGGAGAAGCCCAGCACCGTGAGGACCGCGGTGACGAAAAGCGTGTCCACTTGCGCGCCCGTTATATGGCCGAGGAGCGCATAGAAACCGGTCGTGATGATGACGTTGTGAATGAGCCCCACGATCGCCATGCCGCCGTACATCCAGGATGATACCGGCTTTGATACTTTGCGGAACGCAAACGCGATGAAGAGCAGGATGCAAACGAGAACGAGCGCGATCGCGACGATCGACTTGTTGCGCAATTCAAGACCGATCGTCGGACCGATGTCGTTGAGCTGGTCGATGGTGACCGGGTATGCGTTATTGATCGAAAAAGTCGGGGTAAGATCATTGCGTTCCTGTGCCGAAATGTTTTGTGCCTGCAAAACGTAGTCGTTGGTACTGACCGCGCGCAAGGAATAGTTACTGTACCCGTCGGAGTTGAGCGATTGCTGAAGTGCGGCTTGTGCCGGTCGTCCGCCCGGATACGTCACCTGCACCAACGTGCCGCCGGTGAAATCGATCGAGAGATGCAGACCGAACATCGCGATCGCAGCGATCGCAGCCACGACGATGATGCCGGTTAGAGTAAAAAATATCTTGCGATTGTTGATGATGAACATAGGCTAGTGCGAGATACCGCTACTGAATAGAAAGCGTGCAAAGCCACCCTTGGCCTCGATGCCGAGCGCCATGAGGAAGGTGCGGGAAACGGAGATCGCGGTGAGCATCGAGACCAGCACGCCGAGCCCGAAGACCAGCGCAAATCCTTGGATGATCGAGGTACCGAACCAGAAGAGAATGACCGCCGTGATCATCGAAGACGTATTGCTGTCGCGTATCGATGGCCATGCGCGGCCGAAGCCGTCATGGATCGCATCGATCGTCGGCTTCCCTGCTCGCAGTTCCTCCTTTGTCCGTTCGAAAATGAGAATGTTGGCGTCCACGGCCATACCGATCGAGAGAATAAATCCTGCGATGCCGGCGGCCGTAAGCGTGACAGGCAGAAGCATGAAGATCGCGAGCATAAATGAGACGTAGATCGAGAGTGCGAGGACCGCCATGAGGCCCGGCAAGCGATACCAGAAGATCATGAAAAGCATGACGAGTCCGACACCCCACATACCGGCGATGATGCCGTCATGCACTGCTGCGCCGCCGAGCGTTCCTGAGATCGTTTCGGTCGAGAGTAAGGTGATCGGCACCGGCAGCGCACCCTCGTTGAGATTTCGCGCGAGGTCACGTGCCTGTGCGGCAGTGAACCCACCGGAGATGACTGCTGTGCCATCGGGAATCGATTCCTGAATGACCGGCTCCGAGATCGGCACGCCGTCGAGAAAGATGCCGAAGATCTTGCCGACATTCTGCGCCGTGAGCTTTGCGAATTCTGCTGATCCCGCGCTGTCGAATTTGAGGACGACTTGCGGCTCTCCCATCGAACCCGCACCGGAAGCGAATTGCAATGACGCGCTTGCGAGATCCTTGCCGGTGATCGCGGCTGGCTCGAAAAGCGCTGCGGCTGTCGTGCTTGAGAGTGCCTGACCTTCTGGAGGAGGTGTCGCTCCGACTTTGAGCATACGGAATTCCAAGACCGGCGTTTGACCGATGAGCGCGATCGCCTGCTGTGTGTCGGTCACTCCTGGTAATTGGACGATGAGACGCTGTTCAGGATTGCCTGCGAAGGTGCCGGCGGTCTCAGTTTGTACGAGCGGTTCAGAGACCCCGAAAAGATTTACGCGGCGTTCGATCGTGTCACGCAATGCAGCCATTGAGTCAGTGACATCTGCTCCCTGGATCGCGGAAAGATCGGCGTGGTACGTGAGCTCGGTGCCGCCGGAAAGGTCAAGGCCGAGTTTGAACGGCCGCCACGAATGCAATTGCGATGAATAGACGAACCAGCCGATGCCGGCTCCGAGAAGAAGGATGAGAACTGCGATGAGGCGTCTTCGTGCCATTGGCCAGTAGTATACGCACTTTTTAGCCGTTGGACAGGTTGACTTTTTATGCTCGCACGATGTAGTATCGATGAAGAACCTGGAAGAAAGGTACGCCGATGTTTGACGCGTTCAGAACGATCCGCGAGCGACACGGAAAGGGACTGACAAACAGCATCGATTACGTCGCATACGGTCTCGCGGGATTTTTCGTTGGAGTGGCGGGAACGGCGTTCATCCAATGGATGCTTGGTCCGTATGCGCTGAAACCGTGGTCGGCATTCGCCGTCTTTGCGATCATCGCGGCCCCCGTTGTCGGTGGTGTCACATACCTCGGCATTCCGACTATCCTTGAGACGATTTCGAAGATCTCGAAACGATGCTTGAAACTCTGCCGAGATGAAGCATCCCGTTGTTGTTGGGGTGAGGCGAAGACCACGGAAGCGGAATGACACCGCGTCAGCACACGCAACCTACTAACGGGAGTAGGTTGCGCGTTTTTTATAATGTTAGCCGTGCCGAGCAAGCTCGAACAAATTTTTGAATATCATCGCGACCGCGATCGGACCAACGCCGCCGGGGACCGGTGTGAATACGGAACATTTCGCGCCACAGGCGGGATCAGCATCACCGACAACTTTGCCACTCGATTCGCTTGTGCCGGCGTCGATGAGGACGACTCCCTCTTTGATCATTTCCGGCTTTATAAAGCCCGGATTCCCCGCCCCGAGGACGGTGATGTCGGCATTACGCAATGCATCAAGTGAACCTGATTCAAGGGTGACGACTGAAACACTGGCGCCGAGACTTTCGAGCAGGTGTGCGGCAGGAATACCCACGAGCCTCCCCGCGCCGACGACAACCGCACGCTTGCCCTTTGGATTGATATTATGTAGTTCCAATATTTCGGCGATCGCACCCGCGACCGGTGCACGCACCGCACGATCTGCCTCACTGATCGCCGGATTGATCCCATCGACGTCAAGATAGGGCGGAATGGCCGAGAGAACAGCTTTAGTATCAAGCACAACAGGCAACGGAAGCTGTACGATGATGCCATCAACTTCCGGTGCGAGCTTCTCGATAGTAGCGATCGCATCGGCGGTCGTAGGTTTGTTCAAAAGGTCAACGCGACGTATTTCCACGCCCAGGCGCGCCGCGGCGCGCGACTTGATCTTCACGAACGATTCAATGACCGGGTCATGCGATGCAACGACAATGCCAAGCCGCATTGCATGCGGATCTTTTGCCTGCTGCGCAATAAGCGTTTGATACACCTGTTCGGCTATCTGACGTCCATCTATTATCATTGTATTACGCGATGGTCTCCACAGTGAGCTTGAGACCCTCTTCGAAGGAAACCCGCGGTCGCCATCCGAGCATGCGCTCCGCTTTTGAGACATCCGCGTAACTATGTTTGATATCTCCCTGCCGTTCCGGCCCGTAAATAGGTTTTATGGTAGTGCCCAAGACCACATTGAGCGAATTGACGAGATCGTTGACGCTGGTCTGCTCTCTCCCCGATACGTTAAAAACTTCCCCCGCGACATCGGTCGCCCCCGCCGCTGCAAGATTTGCCGCTATTGCATCAGTGATGAACGTGAACCCGCGCGTGGCGGTCCCGTCGCCATTGACCGTCGGAGAGTCACCTCTTTTCATTGCCTTGATAAAACGCGGGATGACGGCCGAATATTCCGAATCAGGATTCTGCCGCGGACCAAAGATATTAAAATACCGGAGCGAAACCGTTTCCAATCCGTAGAATCGAAAGAACTGATTCATATATGCTTCGCCGACGTATTTTTGAAGTCCGTAGGGAGAAAGCGGGTTCGGCGGCATATCTTCATGCTTCGGTAACGTCGGTGTATCACCGTAATACGAGCTCGAGGCCGCATATATCACTCGTCGCACCTTCGCATCGCGCGCCGCAAGTAGTACTTTGAGCGTGCCAGTCGCGTTCGCTTCGTGGGCGGCCAACGGGTCTTTTATGCTTTTCGGCACCGAGCCCGCCGCCGCTTCATGATACACATAATCAGCTCCCGCGATGATCTTCGCGAGAACTTCTGTATTCAATATCGTATCGTGAACGAACTCGATACGATCCATCACGGCAGCAAGATTTTCTTTCTTGCCGGTGCTGAGATCATCGATCACGCGCACTCGTGCGCCGCGCTCCGCGAGTGCATCGACGATGTGCGAACCGATGAACCCGGCTCCGCCGGTGACGACAATGATCTTGTCTTTGAAATTTTCCATAATTATCTACATGGTTAGGACGTACAGAATCGGATGCAGTTCGAGGCGCATGAGAAAAATATTACGAGGCATATCGAGATATGATGAGTGATATTTTTTGAAATGCAACGAAGAAATGCGCGCCCAGATCTTCTAGACGGTACTCCGTCTTAGAAAATCGAAGTGCCCATGTGGTGCCGATTCTGTATGTCCTACGTGCCGCGTGCAGTGAACACGATGCGTACTGTCTGCATCATAATAAACAAATCAAGTAATAGCGAGCGACGTTTGAGATAATACAGATCGTACGAGAGCTTCGTCTTCGTCTCAGCGATGTCCGCGCCATGATGCGGATCGCGATCGTGCCGGATCTGTGCCCAGCCGGTCAGTCCCGGGTTCACGAGGTAGCGCGCGTTGTAATACGGAATGCGCGCACTGTATTGAGCCGCGAGCGCGGGCAACTCTGGTCGTGGTCCGACAAGTGAAAGCTCGCCCGACACGACATTCCACAGTTGCGGTAATTCGTCGATGCGCAATATACGGAGCCACTTGCCGACTCTCGTTATCTTGAGCGTGGTTTTTCCGGTCACGTCGTACACACCATTGTCGTTGCCGGACATCGTGCGAAATTTGATGATATGGATCGGCTTCTGATACCGACCGACGCGCTCTTGAGTGATGAATACTTCGCCGCCGTCATCGATCCGTATCGCGAGCGCGACAAAGGGATATACGATGAGCGAGATGACCCCCATGATAAGTCCCACGACCGTATCAAAAATGCGCTTCACGGCATCATACATGCGCCCCGCCGAGACGTGCCGCAGTACCCATTCATAGCGGATCAGGGAAAGCGGAACGCGATCGAACATTTCCTGATAGAGATCGATGACATCGACGAGCGCAAAGCGTTGCTTATGGAATGCGGCATCGTACATGATCGGAAGGACTGCCGATGTGGCCTGGTCGAAGAAATCGACGACGAGGAACGATACGTCGTCTTTCTCGGCAACGCGGCACGCTTGCTGGATCACCTCGTGCGAGGGCGCCGTCGCCGTATCGACGACGTAATCGAACGAGAACGGAAAGCGGCTATCATTCGCCACCTCATGGGCAAGTGCTGCTCCGTCGGCTCCGGCGGCGATCAAGACCCCCTTCATGCGTCGCAAGGTACGCAGGCGCGGGAAAACATACACGCGCCATACGATGATCAGGGGAAATGAGACGACGAGATACAAGAGAAGCTGTGTCTTGGGCGCGATACCGAAGGCCGGGATTAAAAAGAAGAACAGCGCGGCGATCATGATGTTGACCGCCTGCGTATAGAGAATGGTTCCCATGAGCTTCCGACGGAACAGACGCGAATGACGTCCGTACAAACCCGCAATGAAGAAGACAAGCACCCACACGACGAACAAAAGAGAGAACGGTACGAGATGCTGTCGGAATAGCTCCGGCGTCGGGAACGAAAGGTAGCGCAGCGTGAGCGTGAGCCAGAGCGCGAGTACAAAGATAACGATATCGCCGACCAAGAGAACGGCGTATTCGCGTTTCGGAACCAGTGTCATATAGTATTAGGTGTATCATGACATTGCCGACACCATGAAGCAAGAACCGCGCGTGAATGTCAAATAATGGCTTAAAATATACGTAATTCACGTCTCGATATTTTCCGTATGAAAAAGAAAATTCTATACATAATTACCAAATCAAATTGGGGCGGAGCGCAACGATACGTGTTCGATCTTGCGACACATCTTCCGAAAGACCAATTTGAACCGGTCGTCGCATTCGGCGGCACCGGTGAGGCCGGTGCCACCGCCGGAATTCTTCAAGAAAAACTCAACGCTGCCGGCATCCGCACGATATTCATCTCTTCCCTCACGCGAGATGTATCTTGGACGAAAGAATTTCTCGTATGGCGCGACCTCACTCGCCTCATGCGCGCCGAACGACCCGACATCGTTCATCTCAATAGTTCGAAAGTTGCCGCATGGGGCGCGTTCGTGGCATTCATGATCGGTGTACCACGAGTCGTCTTCACCGTACATGGATGGCCATTTAAAGAATATAGAAATTTCTTAGCGACGTTTCTGATAAAAGAGATCAGTTGGTTCACTGCACTCCTAAGCGATGCCACTATTGTCGTATCAAAAGGAGATGAGAAGATCGGGAAACGTCTGCTCGGTCTGAAAGCGAAGATTCAGTATGTCCCACTTGGTATCGAAATGCCAGAATTTTTGTCTTGTGATGCCGCGTCAGAGATCATATCTCCAACAGCTGATGCGTGGCCGCGTATCGTCACGATCGCTGAATTAACCCCGAATAAGGGTATTTCTTTTGCAATTGATGCAATCGCACTTCTTAAGGAACGCGCTATCAACATCGACTACTATATTGTTGGCGAGGGCGAAGAGCGTGTACGACTTTTTAAAGTGGCCGAAAAATCTGGTGTCTCCGACCGTGTGCACTTTCTCGGATTCGTCCCCGACGCTGCCCGATATTTGAAAGCGTTCGACATCTTTTTACTCCCCTCCCTCAAAGAAGGTATGCCGTACGTTCTGTTCGAGTCGATCGCGGCAGGGTTACCAATTGTCACTACGCGAGTCGTTGATGTGATCTTCTTAGGAACAATGCAAGGAATCAGTCCGGTTGATCCCGCTGATGCAACACAAATCGCGGACGCTATAGAAAAACTACTCAAAGACGGTACGACGAGTGTACCGGCTCATGAACAGTTTCCCTTTCCCCTTTCAAGGACTCTTAAAGAGACGATCGATCTTTACACCACCGCCCCAACGATCTCCGTCTCGTCGCGCGCTTGAATCGTCGGACGTGCGCGCTTGCGCATGCCCATCAATATTCCCAGGGCAATGTATTCGGTGAGCAAATGCGATCCACCATAGCTCATAAAGGGCAGCGTCGTACCGGTGATCGGTAGAAGCCCCATATTCATACCCGCATGCACAATGAATTGCGAGATAAAGTAGATCGCGATACCGGCCGCGACCAATGTGTCGAAGTTGTCATACCCATGCGCGGCAATGACGAGAATGCGCACGATGATGATACCGTAAAGGCCGAACAATATCATGACGCCGACGAATCCCCATTCCTCGGCGAACGATGCAAAGATAAAGTCGGTCTGGAATTCCGGCAGGAATTGCAACTTGCTCTGTGTTCCATAGCCGATCCCCTTCCCCAATACCTGTCCCGACCCGACCGCGACTGTCGATTGGTATGCGTTGTAACCAGTCGATTGAATGTTTGAAAGCGGGTGCAGGAATGTAAGGATGCGATCTTTCTGATACTGGTGCAACCCGAAATGCCACAGTCCGCCGGCGACGATGGCACCGATGATGAAAAGTGTGGCAAGATGCTTCCATGAGATCCCGGCGACCAAGACCATGCCGAGCCAAATGCTCGCGATGGTGATGGCCGACCCGAGATCCGGCTGAAGGAATACCAGCAAGAGGATGATGAATGCGTACGCACCCGAAACGAGAATGTGCCTAATATGTGCGATCTCGATGTGACGCCTTGCGAAATATTTCGCCAGGAAGATGACAAGCATGAGCTTCGCGAGATCGGCAGGCTGGAACGCGAAAAGCCCGAGGTCGAAACGGTTTTGACCTCCTTTGACGACTGTGCCAAAGACGAAGATGAGCGCAAGCAGCGCAACGATCACGGTATACAGACCCATAACGACCGGAGTTCGGCGTAAAAATCCGTACTCGGGAATACTCGCAATGAAAAATACGATGACGGCAAGCACTATCCAGATGATCTGGCGCCAGAAGAAAGAATTTTCCGCTGAGAACGAGTGCATTGTGACGAGGCCAAGGATCGAAATGGTAAGCGCCGCAGCGAAGAGGAACCAATCAATGTTAGCGAAGCGGCGGCTCATAGGTTGCGTCGCCACTTGAAACAACGAAGCCATACCTATTGCTGCGCGGAGGGGTCTGGGATCGGCGGCATGATCGGAATGATATCTTCGGTGCCGACCACAACGGAGAAAGGACCAGGCCAGGTGAACCCGATCTGCGACTGCGAGCTACCCGAAAGAAGCGGAAGTATCGTCGCTGACGCATTGATCGCATTGCCCGCAGTGTCATACACGACTCCGACGAACGATACGTTGGTCAGATCTGCGACCGATGAATTTCTCGCGATCGCGGAGAGCTGCGGTATGGTATCAGTATTTGAAACTTGTTTGCTCGCCACCGTTACGACCGATGTCGGATTGCTCATGCGCTCCCAGGTCAATGACGGATCGGTGAGCGTGAAATACGTGTGCGCGACGATACGATTGCCGGTGTTGATGCCGGCGGTGAAGACCGGCGTTATGCCGCCCGGCATGATGTACGTCGTGCCGGTACGCTCTGCGACAAGAATGTTCTGCGAATCGTAGAGACTAAATTTGAAATTCGCCGACGGTACACCCGCTTTTGAATTCGGATTCTCAATATAAGCGACCGCATTGTATGAACCGTCGCGTACCTGGAAGGATCGCGCCCACAGGACCGCATGTGGCTGCAGATATCGATCATCAAGGAGAAGACAGGGCCCGCCACGGTCCACAGCAGTCTCGCCCTGATCTTGCTTACCGTCGTGGCACGAGGGAGGAATGGTCGCAATCTTATAGGCTATCGGCCCGCCGACAACGATGACGAGAAAAAGAATTATCCCCGAGATATAGATGAATTTGCGCCGTGCGGCCCAGGACATATATGGGATTATACGCCATAAAGAAAAAACCGTCTTGCGACAGTTGGCACCTATTGGATGCGCCCTTGGGCGCTAAGTAGATAGCGCGGGCGGTGGCCCGCTCCTATCCAAAAAGACGCACCCGGTTCGCCCTTCGGGCGATGCGGCTTACGAGATCCTCAACGAACAAAATATTGTCGATCACCGCGATATCTCGAAGGCTACAAGAACGACGCTAAATACAAAAGGACCGCGGTTACCTGCGGTCCTTTTGTATTTTGAGCACTCTGTGTTGGCGCCTACCTACTCTCCCCTTGCGAGTACCATCGGCTCTGGAGGGCTTAACTGCCGTGTTCGGAATGAGAACGGGTGTACCCCCTCCGATGAAGCACCAACACAGAGAGCTCAAACTCTCTGCGCTCGTTGCACTGAATAAGACACATTTCAAACTTGAATCTAACATACCCTACTTCGCCACTTTCGTGGCTTCGAAGGGCGAACGCGTTTCGCAGAATTCCTTTCGAGAGTTCTGATCGGCGGATTAGTACGCCTCGGCTGAACACCTTACGATGCTTGCACCTGGCGCCTATCAACGTGGTAATCTCCCACGGGCCTCAAACGATTCCTTATCTTGGAGTTGGCTTCCCGCTTAGATGCTTTCAGCGGTTATCCGTTCCCGACATAGCTACGGGGCGGTGCAGTTGGTACTACAGCCCCCAGACCAGAGGTCAGTCCATTTCGGTCCTCTCGTACTAGAAACAGATCTCCTCAAGAATCAACGCCTGCAACAGATTAAGACCAACCTGTCTCACGCATATTGATCACACATTACTGTGTGTATTGGACTATAACTTCATCTTTTTCAAGATGGCTAACAATTAGTCTCTACGGGTGTTTGTGAATTTCATAGAGGGCGGAAATCTTGTCAGATTCCCGCCGAAAGATCGAAAGGGGTGGCAACGAAAGTGCGCATTCGCGAAACTGCGTCCTCTGCTTTATGCACGTTGCTTTTCTAGGTTGTTCCTGGCGCCGTCCGCGAGACTGGCCGAGGCTATTCCCAGATTCAAGATGGTCAATCCCATCTCACCCTTTTTCTTGAGGTTTGTTCCACCCTCTATGAAATTCACAAACTTCCCTCGGTATTACCCGTACTCGCTCAAGGACTTGCCCTGAGCTTGTCGAAGGGTTCCACCGATATCAGTTAGCTTCTCGATATCTATCGCTAGATATCGCCGCCGTGAATTGTCGATTTTATCTTTCCCCGCGAGTGCTACTCGCACTTTTGCGGGGTCATTTTGCCGCGTATAAGCACCGAAGTGCTCACGCGGTCTTTGATTGTTAACAGTTTTTTGTTTTTATTTTTCCTCGGGATTCAAACCGCTCACAATCCCACCACGATCTGTGGCTTCGCAAAATTGAATGCAGTTCGAGGCGCGCGAGGAAATTATTTCGAGGCGTACCTGAGGTACGATGAGAAATAATTTCCGAAGCGCAACGACGAAATGCGTCAATTTTGCAAGCCAGACCTTGAGATGTTGAACGGTTTGAACCCAGCTCGCGTACCTTTTTAATTGGCGAACAGCCAAACCCTTGGGACCTTCTNNATGAGCCGACATCGAGGTGCCGAACATTGCCGTCGATTTGGACTCTTAGGCAATACCAGCCTGTTATCCCCAGAGTAACTTTTGTCCGATAATCTTCTGCCGCATCTAATGCGAACAGTCGGTTCACTATGCTCCGCTTTCGCGCCTGCTCGACATGTACGTCTCGCAG
>PLSR01000008.1 GCA_003164215.1 Candidatus Kaiserbacteria bacterium
GTATGTAAACCCTCCAACGACTTAGTGCAACCAACTGAACTGGGCAACCAACTTCCGGGGAACCCCTACTTACAGAGCACCGATCTCACCGAGCTTCTCTGCCATCGCATCAGCTTGCTTCTCGATGCGCGCTTTGTAGCTCTTCCAAGCAGTCGCGTCCCAGACCTCGACCCGATCCGATACTCCTGCGAAGACGACCGTCTTCCCGAGCCCCGCGAATTCCTTCTGGTGATCCGGTATCAAGATGCGTCCTGCCGCATCAGCTTCGACTTCAGCCGCCCCCGAAAGGATGAACCGGTTGAACCCGCGCGTGTCGGCCTGTGCGAAAGATAGCTCCTGCAGTTTAGCGGCGACCTTCTCCCACGCGCTTTTCGAGTAGACGAAGAGACAATTATCCAAACCGCGCGTCATCACCATTTTCTTTCCCAAACCGGTCCGGAAAGCTTTGGGCAATGAGACCCGTTTCTTCTCGTCGAGCGTGTGTTCGTATTCACCGATAAACATACTGGTTTTCTAAATCCCACTTTTTCCCACTGGGTTATAGTATAAACCACTATACCCCACTGCAATACATATATCTACACGATTTGGGGATAACTCGCGGGGCGGGCGGCGCCAGCACATTGACGTATCGTTCAATTGTTGTATTTTGATGCCGTTGGGTACAGCCCGACATTCGACCCAAACGCCTAAAGGGCAAGGGAGTTCTTTACATGAAAAAAGATAAGTTCGACGAGTTCATCGCAGAAGACCCGTGGTTCCCGTGGGAGATGGGCCGCAGAAGTTTCGGCCTGCATCCGAAGTTCGCCGACAAGATCGATCTGCGCGCGGACCGGCCGCTCGGAGCGACCGAAGAAGAGCGTCGGAATATCGAGACCGTGCGCCTAGCCACGAGGGACTATATCGCGAAAGAAGTCGGATTCATCGCGGTGCGACCCTTCGAGCGACTTGATCTCGACGCTGTCATCTACGAGAAGAGATGCAAGATGGGTGCAAGCTACTGGTCTGAGCATCCGGATCAAGGAATACAGGCGTCGCTGTTCATCACCTATATTCTCGTGTACACCGTCGCGGACAAGATCCCCCGTCCGCACCAGCGGTTCCGACAATCCAAGATGGTCGGCATACCGGGTAACGCGTCGATAAGACAAGAAACTCATCAACTTCAGCGCGAATACGGCCCGCGACTATATCTCGATGCGGTCGTCCGACACATCATCGGGAGCATGGGTCCGATTTGCCGAGGCTCGGTCATCGAGGTGTTCAAGTTCCCGCTCGACTACAAAGTAATACTAAAGTAATACTCGCACAAAGCGAGTTGCACATTCCCGCGCCGTCCTTTCGAGGATGGCGCGGATTTCTTTTTTGGTGCGAGTGGTAATAGGAACCTATGCATGGTGCTCATGCGCGACCATCGTTGACAAGCTGTTCCGCGGGCATAGAGTGCTTGCGGACAAGATGTCCATTGCCGCGATAGGGCGGCGTAGTTGGTGGAGAACCACGATGACGAGCGACACGAATCTTCTTTCCGCAGCGTCGTTGCACAGCATCCAGTCGTGGCCCGAGTTTCTGAAGAAGTGGCAGGCTGCGACGACCCGGGAAGAGCTAATCGGTCTTCTCCACGTCGGCTTCGACGTTCGATATAGATCGACAATGGGCATCGTGGATCTTTCCCAAACGATACCGAGGGCCCTCTTTTATCTTTCCGTCGCGACCCTCCCGGTCGTGACGAGTGAAGAAGAATATCGTCAGATCAAGGATGCGCGTGAAGCTATCGCCCAAAAAGCCTTCGACGTGCTTGCTCGAAAGTGCCTGAGCGATGGAGCAATGGCGTTGGTCGACGGTGAAATATTCAAATCCGTCGTCGACCTGTTGGGAACTCATGATGAGTTCAAGCTGATGATCCGATTCCCGCGGCAAATGTCTGAACACGTTAAACAGATCGCGATTCCGTGGTTCCGTAAGTTCTGTCGCGGCTGCTTCCGCGAGGGTGACATGTATAACTGGGGCCGTTACGCCGATCTCGTCGCCGCGCGTCCGCGACTGGTCGCATTTCTAGACTGGAGCGACAACCTCGACATGCTGCTGTCACCGGAAGTGGCGCCCTTGGTCGACGAGGGTTGCAAAAATGCCTTGCTCGACCTTGCGCTTCGACACGGCAAAGATGCGCACTTCATCGATGGCCTTTATCGCCAACCCGAATCACTGGAAGAGGCGTGTTGGGCCGGAAACGCGGCAGCGCGGACACTCGTGCTCCTGGACGTCGTACAGAAAGAGCACAAACACTTGGAGGCGACAGCCGAATTGGCGAGGCAGCAGCGCGAGCATAAAGCTCGGTTCGGTTGAAATCACTGGCTACCTCGTGGCCGAGGACTGAGCCGCCCGACTGGAAATCGGGCGGCTATTTTTTGTGGCAGCGCATGGTGCCCATGCGCGACCACGGAAGATAGCTGCCAGAATATAGGTGCCAGGCACGTCAATCTTACATATTTAGTGGCGTGATGTTTCGCGAGGAAGGCTAAATCTCCCCAAAAAACAAAGGGCGTCCAATGGTTTTAGTACCTGCGGACGCTTTTTCTTTGTAATTTAACTGGTGTGATCTCAAAAGTGTCATGATCCTGTTCAAATTTGATGCGATAGCGGTCAAAAAATCCTTCTCGCCCCAGAAGCACCGGCACGTCTGTGTCGATGAATACAACGGGTGCCGTGAAGGACTCGGGTTGATACTGAATGTGAAAAGTAAGTTCACCAACAAAACCCTCGGTTCGTTCCATTGAAATGCCGATCGATGATCGTGACGCGCATTGATTTCTGTCGATACCAAAAACCTCCGCTATCGCCGCAGGCATGTGGATCTGATCTGCCCCCGAGTCGATGAGGGCAAGAAATTTACGAGTCTGATTTCCTCTTGAGAGCTCGACTTCGACGACGGGCCGTTTGGTGTACTGGCCACTGATGTTGGCTTGTCCGGAAACAACGGAGTATTTGTATTTCATCCCACTTTATGCGTATGGCGCAAAACTCACATCACGCGGTAATACGCGATGGTAGATCGCGTCGTTATCTTTCACAGAGTGCATCAACTTCCCCAGCGTGTCAGCGGCCGCCAATATGCGGGAATAGTCGGGCGCAATCGCGACCCATTTATTCTCATGGGAAGCATTGAGGATTTCCGACAAATCTATCGACTGTGCCTGTTCAACGGCCATAGATATACATTGTAGCATATTTTGATGCAGACGGCATCGCCGTAGCGGACGCCTTGATTGAAACAGAGTCGCTTTAAAAGTGTATTATGAGGCTGTGGATGAGGCCGAAAACACAGCGCTGACAGATGAAGAAATTGCGACGCAGGTCCAAGGGGGTCAGCAGGAGCTTTTTGGTATGCTGATGGAGCGCTACGAACCGAAACTTTCACGATACGGGCGGAAATTCCTCGCGAGCCCCGACAACATCGAGGACATCGTGCAAGACGTTTTCATCAGCGCATTCCAGAACATTCAGAGCTTCGATACGTCGCGCCGCTTCTCCCCGTGGATCTACCGCATCGCGCATAACGCATATGTGAACGCGCTCAAGAAGAACAGCCATGTGCCGGTCACCCTTTTCGACTTCGATGCGCTCGTCTCGCACACGGTCTACGAAGACCCCGATGAGTTGGAGCGCGATCAGAAAGATATCAAAGCGATGATCGAAACGAGCCTCGAAAAAGTCTCGGCGAAATACAAAGAGGTCCTACTCCTGCGTTACTATGAGGATATGGATTACAAAGAGATTGCAGAAGTCCTTGAGCTCCCGATCGGCACGGTCAGCATCCGTATCAAGCGCGCGCGTGAAGCGTTGAAGAAAGCCTGGGATGCGTCCGGGCACACCCTTTAAATACTATGGAACAAAATGAACCGAGCAAAATGAATACGGCGAGCAAAAAAGTGCTCGACAAGATCCGCGCACAACAAGTGACGATGCGACCACGTTTCTATTTCACTCTTAAATCGATCGCCGTCGCCGTCGTCGCTATACTCACGCTACTGCTATCGGTTTCAATCGGCAGTTTTATCCTCTTCACGATCCGCACGTCATACGAGACAACGCTCTTGGGCTTCGGCCCGTCGGGATTGTTCATCTTCCTCACGCTCTTCCCGTGGCCGCTTCTCATTCTCGATGTCGCGTGCATCATGCTACTCGAGTGGATGCTACGCTGGTTCCGCTTTGGCTACCGAAGCCCATTGCTCTATCTCCTCTTTGTCATTCTCGTCATTATTCTTTCAGCGAGTAGCGTGATCGATACCGACCGCGTGAGCGACAGTATATTGCGCGGTGCTCACGACATCGATCTGCCGATCATCGGCGACTTTTATGATCGCGGACGGCGTCCGCCGCCGCCAGGGAGCGGCGCGTGCCCGTGCGTGGTGCTTGCGGTCAATGGCAATATTCTGACGATGCAGGAAAATATTCCCAATGGATTACCGGAGCAAGTCACGGTCGTCTTGCCGCCGGGAGCGGCTACGAGCTCGATACATGTCGGGGATAAGCTTTTCATCGTCGGAACGTTCAATAACGGAACGCTGAACGCGTTCGGCGTCCACCCGATGGACGGCGACAACGATGCTGACGACGGCGTGACACAGCCCCCGACTCAATAGCGGATCCGAGCCTATGCAAAAAGTCGCAAAATATGCGACACTAGTGGCATGCAAGCGACTTCATCCACCGCAAGAACGATGTACATCCTGGGCGGCGTCGTAATAATCGCGCTATTTTCGCTCTGGCTTCTATCCCCCGGCAGTAGCCATAATTCATGCAATGTCGCTTACATTCCCGTGCACGGTGAGCTCGTGACGTACATCCCGGCCTCGGAAGGCACCACGACCGACAATAGCTACGATCAGACCGCATCCGAAGACGTGACGCAGTCGATCCGCACTGCAGAGGCCGATCCGTCGATCAAAGGCATCGTGCTTGAGATCGATTCTCCGGGCGGTTCGCCGGTCGCTGGCGAAGAGATCCAGGCCACGCTCAAGCGATCGTCCAAACCGACCGTCGCCCTGATCCGCGATGAGGGCGACTCGGCCGCATACATGGCTGCATCCGGCGCGAATATGATCTTCGCATCGGCATTCTCCGATGTCGGTGATATCGGTATAACGCAGTCATATGTTGACAACTCGAAGCAAGATGCCGAAGAGGGGTTGACCTTCGATCAACTTTCGATCGGCAAATACAAAGATATGTTCAACACCGATAAGCCGCTGACTGCCGACGAACGTGCGCTCGCATTGACAGAATTGCAGATGGATTTCAATGTATTCGTGAACATCGTCGCCGAGAATCGCAGCATGAGCACTTCAACAGTGCTCACGCTCGCCGATGGCGCCTCTTACACAGGCCAAGAAGGTGTACAAAACGGACTCATCAACAAGATCGGCAACGTGGACGACGTGCGTTCCTACCTCACTAATAAGCTCGGCGCCGGCGCGGTGATCTGCGATATTGACACGAATTAACGCTTCTCTGAGCAAGGTTTCGCCTTGCTCAAATAATACCGAGTGGACCATAGCGGACTCGAACCGCTCACCTCTTCCATGCCATGGAAGCGCTCTACCAGATGAGCTAATGGCCCTTCAAGAACATGTTCGTCAGATCGGACGCGCTCCCCGCCCGAACGGCTGAAGCGTTCAGTCGGGCGGGTACCAGATGAGCTAATGGCCCAACGGGTGCATACTAACAAGTTTTAACGTGAATCCAAAATGCGCGCTTTGAATACCCGAGGTTTGAATATACTATTCCCTTGACCTGCCCTCATAGTTTAATGGATAGAACGTAAGCTTCCGAAGCTTATGATCGAGGTTCGATTCCTCGTGGGGGCACTACAAAATCGTAATTTCAAAATCCGTGTCATTCTTAACGGCTAATGAACACCCGCCGCCGACGGGGAATGTGATCATCGGGTTGGTATGCCCAAAATCGACGTTCGCGATGACCGGAATATTCTCGAGCTCTTGCTTTGTTTCAATGACATACCGCAATTGCTCTCGCGTGACTTTTGATCCCCGTTGAAATCGTCCGATGACAATTCCTTTTATCCCATCACTCCCCTTCTGCAACAAAAGAGATTGCAGCTGCCGCTCGAATTCCAAGAGATCGACCCCTTGCGTATAATTATCAACCTCTAAGAACACGATGCTGTCGTTCAGGTCCGGCATATATTCCGTACCGAATAGCAGTATCAGACTCGAAAGGTTGCCCCCGACGATCGTTCCTTCTGCCGTACCAGATCTTATGACCCAGTATCCTTCGTTACTTATTGGTATCCTGTTGTCTTGATCTTTATACCATTCATCGTCAAGCCATTCTTTCGAGGGTTCGACGCGATATTCATCGCTTTCAAAAAGACATTTCTTAAAATAGTCGATCGTATAGTCTATATATTCCTTTTGACCAAATGTAGAAAAATGCGGTCCCGAATATGTTACGAGACCGGTCTTCGCAAAAATCGCGTTCGAAAGTACCGTTATATCGGAATAACCGCAGAAGATCTTCGGGGTTTTCTGTATTAGCTCCCAATCAATGAATTTTAGCAGTTGGTTTGAATTGAAACCGCCGATGACCGTACTGATCATTTTTACGTTCTCGTCGGCGAACGCATCGTGCAAATCGGAAATTCGTCCCTCTATGGAGGAAGAAACGAAGATGTCTTTTTCTAGATGGTGTTCGCCAAATGTGATTCGAACACCAAATTCCCGCTGCATACGTTCATAGGCGAGATCATAGTTCTCTTTTGTGAGAAGCGCGGCCGAGCGAGCGGGTGCAATCACTCGAATTTGATCGCCCGACTTAAGCTTTTCGGGAATGATTTTTTTCATGGAAATATTGTACCAACAAAATTGCACGGAGATCATCCGCTTGGCGGCTAGAGTGCGCCAAGCCTTCTACTCTGCCTGACGGCATGCGGTCGAAGACCAATAGCCGCCAGCCACACCGACACCACAGTAGTAGAGGCCACCGCACTGTGCCCCATTGCCCCAGAGACCTGCGATGCATGAAGGGTCGAGCTGAGAAGCGATATTTTGTGGTGAAGCGCTGTTTGAATTGGACACACCAACTGAATTTGCGGAAGGGGTCGTGAGTAAAACGGTCGTGGACGCGGGGGCGATCGCTTGCAAAAGAGAATTGGTCAGCATATCTCCCGATAAATCGGTCGGCGGGAGCAACGTCGTCCGCACCGGCGGAAGTGCGATTGACGGTAATGAATTATTCGAGAGAGTCGCAGAAGAAGACGGCAATGAACCACCTGCGGCAATGATCATTGCATTGATGGTCGCCTCAAGTGAGGCGAGTTGCTGTTGAAGCGATTGCAATTCAGTCAGAAACGATTGCTGGATAGAAGCACTCGTATTTACAACTTGCGCCGAAGCGAGCAGCGGAGCACATACCAACATCGCGGAACAAATAAACACTACGGATAGGCTTTTCATGTTCAATCTATTGTACTACAAAAGCGGCGCGTGCAAGCACGCACCGCTTTTTTAAACTCGAGATTAATTTCCATTTCCTCCCTGCCCGCCAGTTGATGGAGCGCCGGCTGCCGAACCGTTGGGGCATGGGTTTCCATTCATACCCGGCAAGATCGCATGCGGAATGAAGAGCGCTGCGGCGACCGCTGCAACGCTCGCACCATTCTCTATGGAACTCTGCGGACATGGTGTCGCTGAAGTCGTACTGCCGTTTCTGAACGGGCCAACTGGAGGAGGCGTACCCCCACTGCCGCACGGTCGCATGATCATGATGTTAGTACCTGCCGCACCCGAACCGGCAGCGTCGCTCGGCGGAGAATATGCTTGCATGCACGGCATATCGGAGGTCGTCGACGCCGGAGGATTGGCTGACCAATTACTCCAACCACCACCGGCCGAGGGCGTCGACGTGCTGTGACCGGACCAATTCATCATGGGAGGTGTGGATGAACTCGTGCGACCGTAGCCGCCGTTTCCGTAACCTCCACAATGACCGTTCAAGAAATTACGCGTAAGCGGACCGAAGAAGCCCGTAGATGACGCGATCCCCATCTTCGCCTGGAATTGTGCAAGTGCTTGTGCGGTCAAAGGACCGAAGAACCCCGTCGAGCTCGCGGACAAGAAACCATTACTTATGAGATAGCTTTGCAGTTGCGACACGTCTGCACCCTGCGCACCGATCGAGAGATCGCGCGCGATCATCGGACATGCAACACTTCCTCCGCCACCGGTCGTCGGGAGCGTGGTCGGAGCGTTGGGACTAGCTGCCTGCCAACCGGAAAGCGTCGAACTGCCAACGGTCGACTGCACAAGCGCGTGCAACTGTTGTTCGAGCGATGTGATCTGGCTCATCAGCGACTGTATCTGACCCGAGAGGCTGGTGTCAGTCTGCGCCGAAGCGAATAATGGAATAATAAGAGCCGCCGATAAAATAAGTCCGGAGACTTTGTAAAGATTATGTTTTACCATGCGGTCATTATATAGGGGTCATTATGCTTTACGAGGACAACTGTGTATAACTTCCCTCTTGCCATATCAACCGCTATACTGGGCCTCGACGCACCTTTAGCTCAGTTGGTTAGAGCGTTCGATTCACATTCGAAAGGTCATAGGTTCGAATCCTATAAGGTGCACAAACATTAAAATCTTGCTAAGATACGCGCCAACGGGCTGTAGTATACCGGTAGTACGCACGCTTCGGGTGCGTGTAGACTGGGTTCGATTCCCAGCAGCCCGACATGAACGAAGTGAATAAGGGGTGAGAACAGTGCCTATGCACTGTTCGTCTGGAAATCGAAAGGCGGAGCGATGTCGCGCGAACACGCGCGACCGCGAGCCAGGGTGTGCGACCAATTTCACTTCACCAGTATTCTGGTGTTAGTGAAATGGAAGTCCTCTTGTAGGAGAAATTTCAGAGCGGCGGCGAAGAAATTATCCCTGACCGATTCCAGTAGCCCGACAAACAATTTTGATATTTAGGCACCTTGTGCCCCTTTGTGATGTTTGGCATAGTGCAATTCAGAATAAAACGTTCACGAGGAGAACCGTGATGAACGCAGAGTTGGAACGTCATCTGCAGTCGGTCCGGGCCGCGCAACCCGGCATCAAGATACTTAAGGACCGACTCAACGCACGGGAGGCAAATGTTAGGAAACATTTGCAAGATGCGCAAAAGCTTCTCGAAGCCGGCGAAGAATCCGGCGATCGAGGCCTCGACCTGACGTTGCGCGGGCATGGCAACTTGGACGAGGAGGTCGCCGCCCGCTATCGCGATCTCGAAGCACGCATGAAAGGACGCCAAGGCGAATTCGTCGTCATCGAGTTTCCGGTGCAAATCGGGTTCAGATTTTCGATCGAAGTCACAGCGCAGCAGAAGACACTTTTTCGGATCGGCGTTCTTACCGGGGAGTCGCTGATCTTCGAGCATCTTGACGAAGTTCGCTCGTTCAAAGAATGCACCTTCCCTGTCTCGCACTATCTGTCTGGCTCTTCTGATCAGCTGCTCCTTTGGGAAAGCGAGACGGTTTGCACACCTGAAAAAGGCAACATATTCGGAACGGGCGGCCATTATGAAGAAGATCCGCCGAGTTTGCGCGAGTTGATCGCAAAGCACAAGGTCGGCGAGATCTTCATCGGCAACGACGAAGTCCGGAAGTGGCTCAAAGACCGGAATGGCGAGGAGTTCTTCAAAGCCGCGGCAGACGCGCTCGGGATGCTCATCTTGGAGCCGACCGAACCGTGACGCGACTGCGGCGTCCCAATTGGGACGCCGCGTTTTTTTGTTATTACTGCATTGATAGCGTATTATGTGTCCGAACGGCGGGCTGTAGTATAGTGGTAGTACGCAAGGCTGGGGGTCTTGTAGTCCGAGTCCGATTCTCGGCAGCCCGACAAGAGTGAAACGAATGAGGACGCAATAAATCACAAAAAAGAGAGGCGTGACCTGCGTCACGCCCTAGAAGATTTGTTGCGACGAACTTCATTCGTCTGCTCCGTATTCTTGAAGATAGCGTTCAATGGCTGCTTGTTCAGCTACGTACGCGCCGCTTGAGCGTAGATACGCCAAGAGGTCCCTCACTGTCGCGATCGAGTATATGGGAACGCCCAAGTCTGCGCGCAATTGCCAGAGCGCCGAGTGTGCAGACGCCGCAGACGCCCGCTCCATCCGGTCGAACGCGATGACTATCGCCACCGGTATACCGCCGCGATCCTTAACGAATTCGAATGCTTCGTGCTTAGTCGCACCATCCGTGATCACATCATCGATGATGACGACGAACTTCCCTTCAAGCGGAGAACCGATCAGACTGCCCTTCTCGCCGTGCGTTTTCGCCTCCTTGCGATTGAAGGCGAACTCAATATCGCGCTCGTGATCGCGATACAGAGTCAGGGCGGTCGCCGTTGCCAGACTAATGCCCTTGTATGCGGGACCGAACAGCGCAAAGTTTTCAAGACCGGCTTCGATGATCCGCTGTGCGTAACCCCGAGCAAGCATCCCGATCGACCTGCCTGATGACAGATCACCGGTGTTGAAAAAAAACGGGCTTTGGCGACCTGATCGAAGCCGCATCGTCTTGTGACCCGACATCCATAGTGCGCCTTCCTCGATCATCGCCTCAATGAACCAGTCCATGTCCGTCTCCCAAGATTTCCAGTTCTGCCGACACACTAGCAATGTTCGCAAAGAATGCAACGTGAAGGCCGATCTGTCGGGTGGACGCGAGGGGCGCAGTAGTATATTCTTCGACTGTTCAGGGCCTGTAGTAAAGTGGTATTACACGGCATTCGCATTGCCGGGTCGGGGGTCCGATTCCCCCCAGGTCCACTGCTTCGCGAAAACCCTGCACTTACGTGCAGGATTTTCGCTTCGCAGTGCAGGCACACTGCGACTTTAAGTGTAGCGAGATAGAAGCAGTGTCCTGCGTAGCCTTGGCGAAGCAGGGCTATAATTCTTCTCATGTACTTTGTGTATATTCTTAAGAGCGAAAAAGATGCCACTTTATATGTCGGCTCGACGGAAGACATTAAAAGGCGTTTAGCCGAGCACAACAATGGAAAATCAAAATATTCGAACTCAAAACGACCCTATGTATTGAAGTGGTTTTGTGCATTTCCGAACAAACAGCGAGCGTTGATGTTTGAGAAGTATTTAAAACAGGGATCAGGCCACGCATTCACCGCGAAGCATCTGCTTGAATGATCATTCAGATTCCTTGGAGAAAATTCTCAATTTGTTCTTTCGACACGAACGAGGAAGCTGACAAAAAAGGGATTCTAATTTTCTTCTCCTCGTTATTAACAAAGACCCTTGTCTGACCTCCCGTAACCGAGGTCGGGATAGTTCTGTTCTTAAGCCAGAACTTAGCGCCGCTGGCTGAACCATAATAAATATTCGTAAGAAATGCCGGTTTAAAAAAAGTTGGAACGTAACAATCAATGATCCTGATATCGTTATCTTTTGCCTTTCCTTGGATATTCCGGATAATAATTGTCCCTTTAGGCAACAAACTCGAATCATCGGAATTTTGAAAATTGTATCGCTGTGAAATGGTTTGAAACATTAAATCGCGGTCTCTGTCTAAATTACTTGGAATGACGAACAGAATTGCTGCATATACAGCAATCACGAAAATGGTAATAAGTATAAATACTAGCATAGACCCCCCGATTATAGCATCGGCTTTTGCTGCTAGT
>PLSR01000021.1 GCA_003164215.1 Candidatus Kaiserbacteria bacterium
GATATTTTCGAGATCCTCTGTGGTGCCGCGCGATCGCGCGCCAAAGAACATGGATTCAAGCTGCTCGAATTACACGGTGTCGTCTTCGCATAGCGCCCTCCATACGTATGAAGGTCGTTTTCATTCTCGGTACCGGTCACTGCGGAGCAACACTCCTGAATGTTCTGTTCGACTCTCATTCGCAAGTATTCGGGGTCGGGGAATTGCATGCGGCGCGTGCCGGCTCTATTTGTACCTGCGGCAAGCCCGCATCGGAGTGTCACGTCTGGCAGAACGCACTCGGGCCGCTTCCATGGACGGAGCAGGTCATGTTCAAACGGAAACTCGATTTTCTATTCGACCGGGGAGCCTATCGGTTCGTCCAAGCACCGGATGGGATCGATGCCGAGAAATACATCGCGGATAACGTGGATATATTTCGCAAGCTCCTCTCGGGATCGAAGAAATCGGTTATCGTCGACGCTTCAAAAGAACCTGAACGCGCCGAATTGCTTTCGGCGTCGCCTGATATTGAGCCCATTGTCATTCACCTGGTGCGTGATGGACGCGGCGTGACGTGGGCGTACATTCGCAAATACACAAACATATTCCCGCATTTTTATTTGTGGGCGCTTTCGAATCTCAAGATCGAGATCTTTCGACATCGATTCGCGCGCAAATTTGGCGGAAGGGGTAAATTTATTTACCTACGATTCGCTGATCTCGCAAATGACACTGAGCATACGCTACGTTTTCTGTGCGATGAGATCGGCATTCCGTATGAGCCGGGAATGCTGCTTTTTGACGAGCACGAGCATCATCAAGTCGAAGGGAACAGGATGCGATTCGTGCGGGGTCATACGATCCATAAAGACGTCGGGGGAGCGAACATGCCATACCCGCTGCGAGCTTTCTGGACCACATGTTTTGGTTTGCTTAATGTGTATTACACACGTATCAGAAAGACTTCCGTGGCGGACTCGTGAACTCGGCGCGACTTTTGCACTTCACAATTCCTTTCTGCCGATGTCCGTAGTATCATCGGCCGATGGATGCCGTAACAGGACGGGCGGATGAATTGTCTCAATTACCGCGGATAACGCTTACGGATCGACAACTGTTCGATCTCGAACAATTGCTTGTTGGCGGTTTTGCGCCACTTACTGGATTTTTGAACGAACAGGATTATAGGTCGGTCGTGAAGGATCTGCGACTCGCGAATGGGACATTGTGGCCGATCCCGATCGTCTTCGATCAACCGAACGATCACGGGAGGAAGATCGGCGACAAAGTCGTGCTCTGCGACCAATATGGAAATCCCATCGCTTTTTTCACTATTGAATCGATCTACGAACCTGACAAACATGCGGAGGCACGACAGGTCTATGGCACCGAAGATCTCGCGCATCCAGGCGTGCGCTATCTTTTCGAAGAAACAGGGCCGGTGTATTTCGGCGGCCCGGTCACGCTCATCAAACACGCTCTCCAACATGATTTTAAGGAATTACGTCTTACGCCGGCGGAGCTCAAAGCGCAGTTCAAATCCGCCGGATGGAAAAAGATCGTTGCATTCCAAACGCGCAATCCGATGCATCGCGCACATGTTGAGCTCGTACGACGATCAGCCGAAAAGATCGGCGGGAAAGCGCTCGTCCATCCGGTCGTCGGATTGACCAAAGAAGGAGACATTGACTACGTGAGCCGCGTCCGTTCCTACAAGCGGCTCGTGAGCGATCGAATGAGTGATTTCGCCACACTTGCGCTCTTGCCGCTCGCCATGCGGATGGCGGGGCCTCGCGAAGCGCTGTGGCACGCGCTCATCCGCAAGAATTACGGCGCGACACATTTCATCGTGGGTCGCGATCATGCAGGAACAAAAGACGCATCCGGCAAAGCATTTTATGGTGTCTACGATGCCCAGAAACTTGTCGAGAAATATGCGGGAGAACTCGGCATCGAGATCATACCCATGAAAGAGTATGCGTACGTCGAGAACGAAGATTCGTATATCGCCACAGAAGACGTAAAGCCGGGGCAGTTACTACGGAAGATCTCTGGAACGGAGTTTCGTCGAATGCTTCGCACCGGCGAGCCGATCCCGGAATGGTTCTCGTTCCCGGAAGTTGTCGAAGAGCTTCGTGTGGCAATGGATAAAGAAAAGCGCCGGGGCGGCGTCGTGTTCCTCACTGGATTCTCGGGTGCCGGTAAGTCCACGATCGCACATATTCTGTATCACAAATTACTCGAACGACAGGATCGGAGCGTCACGCTCCTCGATGGCGACGTCGTCCGGCTGAATCTTTCGAAGGGGCTCAGTTTCTCACACGATGACCGCAACACGAACGTCGAGCGCATCGGATATGTCGCGAGCGAGATCGCCAAGCACGGTGGTATCGCGCTGTGCGCCGCGATCGCGCCCTATCGGGAATCGCGCGAGCATAATCGACGCACGATCGAGAAAGTTGGCACGTACATAGAAGTATTCGTCAAAACACCGCTCGCGCTCTGCGAGAAGCGCGATACGAAGGGCCTGTACAAGAAAGCGCGTGCGGGACTTCTCAAGCAATTCACCGGCGTGGATGACCCGTACGAAGTGCCGGAACACGCCGATATCATTCTTGATACGACGACCATGACCGCCGAACAGGCAGCCGAACAGATATATCACTCGCTCGTCGAGCGCGGGCTCATCGCGCCGCGCGCCACCCGATCATGATCCCGGATATCGAAACCATTGTCGCGCTTTGTGAGGAGTCAGCTCAGGCGATCGCGGCGGTTCGAGGAGAGGCGCGCATCGGCGGCGATGAGCGTTTTCCGGTGACTCCCGCCGATAAAGCATCCAGCGCCATTCTCGAAGCGGGTCTAAAAAAATACGGCTTCCCGGTCATTTCAGAAGAGAACGATACGCGTGTCCCAAAACGCGGATATGCGTGGGTCGTCGATCCGCTCGATGGTACGTCGGATTTTGTCAGTGGAGATCCCGACTGGTGCATTATGGTCGGTCTTGTCGAGGATGGCGCGCCGATCTTGGGCGTCGTCTATGCGCCCGATAGCGAAATGCTTTGGACAGCGACAAAAGGAAAGGGAAGTTTTTTACGTCACGCTGGTGTGACGAAACAACTCACCGTCTCGACCGTTGCACAACCGAAGGACGCGACCATGTTGATGAGCAGGAACCATCTTTCGAATGAGATGATCGCCGTTGCCGAACGACTTGGTATCGCAACGCGCGGAGTCGGAAGTATGGGCATTAAGGTCGGCCTCATTGCCTCCGGCGACGCTGACTGTTGTTGGAGTAACGCACCGTTGGGCGAGTGGGATGTTTGCGCGCCAAGTATTATTCTTACTGAAGCGGGCGGCATGACAAGCGATATCTTCGGCAAGCCCCTTGTATATGGTGATGCCTCACGGCACATCCAGTCAGGATATGTCGCTTCGAATGGCCATCTGCACCGGCCGCTCATCGACGTATATCCGCGAATCTCACTTTGATTCACGTTGGAAAGGTACTATAGTGGGCCCACCCGAAGTTTTCTCTATGGAACACATTCTGCCCGAAATAAGCGACCGCGCGTTCCGCTGGATCACGTATTCGGTCATTCTGGTCGCGCTCCTCTCGATCTGTTTGCATATCTTTGAGTGCGCGGGAGTGACCAGCGTGTGGGACGACTCATACATGACATTCCGCGTCGCGCACAACGTCCTCGCGCACGGTGTGATCGCATGGAACGGCACTACTCCGTCATTCGGGATCACCTCGACGCTGCAGGTCATCATCACCGTCGTGATAGCGATGTTCTCAAGCAACCCAACGGCGGTCGTCACGATCTCGAGCTTGATCGGGACGGTGCTATTCCTTATTTCCATTCCACTGCTCGTCGCGAGCGTCATTCCTGCCTCCGAACGCATCGCACGGTATCTATCCATCGCCGCATCTTTCACCATCATTGCCTTGGCCGTGCACGGTTTCAGTTTGATCGCCGTCGGCGGCATGGATACGATGCTTGCGCTCGCGTTCGTGTCGCTGTACCTCATCGTCATTCTTCGCGGCGCGCGTTCTCTCGGAACGCTCTCGCGCCCGCGTCTTCTTTGGATCGGGCTCCTTGGGGCGTCGACATATCTTGTTCGTCCCGATCTCTTACTCTTTCCGTTCTTGATCACGCTCTCGCTCGCATTGTGGTCAAGGGCGGCTCGAGAACGTACCAATGCGTGGATCATACTCGGTGTCACGGTCTCCGCGCTTGTGCTGCTCCTCATCGGCTTTTGGGTGTATTTTGGGACGGCGCTCCCGCTCTCATTCATCGTAAAAGGTATCGGACATCTCTACGGTCCGGTGACCCTCTCGCGCATCAAATTCCAGCCGGTGCTGCAATTCCTCACTTACGTGGATACCTACCGGGTCCTCTTCATTGCGCCAATCATACTCGTGCTCTTTGGATGGCGCCGCATTTTTGTACGCGGGGAACATGCGATCGTGATCGGCATGCTTGCAAGTGCAGGCGCGTTCCCCCTCTACTATCTGTTCTTCGTTGTTCAAATGGTCGGTTATTTGGGACGATTTTATTATCCGACGCTCCCAATCCTTCTCGCGTTGACTTCGTTACTGATACTCTTGGCTTTCCGGAAATTTTTCCGACCCGATGCACGAAGTGCACAACTTTTCACCGCGGGCACTGCGGGTATCATGCTCCTCGTTCTTCTCTACAATCCGCTCATGTGGGGCGTACAGCAGCTCGGATATGCGCTGGTGAGCGGAGATCTGATCGACAAAGTGGCGTGGCAGCAGAATATGATCGCACAATACAGAGAGGGGACAAATGGGGAGACGCGATGGCCATGCCTCGACGTGTGGGCCGCATTGCCGAATGATGCATCGGTCGCGACGACCGAGATCGGCATGCCGTCCGTGATCGCCCCGGATAAATACCTTCAGGATATCTCGGGGCTCCAATCAAATGACATCACGCTCGCTCGCATGCCGTTCGATCAGGCGATCATATATCGCAAGATCGACATCGTATATCTTCCCTATGAGCAATATTATCCCGAATTGAGGACGGAGATCCTCTCATCACCCGCATTCCAACAACAGTACAAGTTCTACTATCGCGGCGATCCGGATCAACTCGATGTTGCCGTGCGCAACGACAGCCCCTATGCCGCAACGCTTGAGAAATGTCTCGCAGCAGTTATACCTCCGGGCGGCGCGGAGAACCCGCCGGTGACGCAAAAATATTATCTCTCACTCCCATACCCGCTCTCAGGCTCGTAGTATTTTTATTTCGCGAAGGTATACTCCCCGCAATACTCGATATGAAAGACAACAGCCCCGAAATGAGTGGAAAAGTGTTCCGCTGGCTCTCGCTTGCGGTCATCGTGGCAGCACTCGCGACGGTCTTCCTCCACACGTTCGAGCTCGCCGCGGTGACCAACGTATGGGACGACTCGTACATGACGTTTCGCTTCGCACACAACATACTCGCGCACGGCGTATTCGCGTGGAACGGCAGCATACCGTCGTTCGGATTCACCTCGACCGCGCATATCCTCGTCATGCTCGCGATTGCGATGTTCTCGAACAATCCAACGGTCGTTGTCACGATCGCGAGCGTGATCGGAGCAGTGCTCTTTCTTATTTCCATCCCATTTCTCATTGCGAGTGTCATTCCGGCTTCTGAACGCATCGCTCGACGCTTGACCATCGCCCTGTCATTCACGATCGTTGCTCTTGCCGCGCTCGGCTTCAATTCGATCGCAATTTCCGGCATGGACACGATGCTCGCGCTCGCGTTCGTGTCGCTCTATCTCATTGTCATATTACGTAGTGCATGTTCCATCGGTACGCTCTCACGTGGGAAGCTCGCTGGTATCGGTTTGCTCGGTACATGCGCTTTTCTCGTGCGACCAGACCTCATGCTTTTTACCGTGTTCATCCCACTGTCGCTCGCACTGTGGTCGAGAACGCAGCGGGAGCGCACCAATGCGTGGATCATACTTGCGATCACTGCTGTCTCGCTCGCACTGCTCCTCGCGGGACTCTGGGCGTATTTTGGGACTCCGCTCCCACTCGCATTCTTCGTCAAAAGCATCGGGAATCTGTACGGGCCGATAACACTGTCACGCCTCAAGTTCCAACCCATACTGCAGTTCCTCATTTATTTTGATGCCTATCGATTCTTATTCATTGCCCCGATCGTCTTTGTGCTCGTCGGGTGGCGTCGTGTATTTTCGCGCGGAGAACATGCGATCGTGATCGGCATGCTCGCGAGCGTCGGCGCATACATTCTGTATTTCTTGTTCTTTGTCGTTCAGTTGATGGGCGTCTCGGGGCGATTTTATTATCCGACGATCCCGATCCTTCTAACGCTGACCGCCCTGCTCATACTGCATCTGTTTCAAAAATTTTCCGGTACCGATGTGCATCGAATGCGACTCTTTGTGGCAGGTGCCGCGAGTGTTGTCATGCTCGTTCTGCTGTATAGCCCGCTTATGTGGGGAATACAGCAATTGGGATACTCGATCATGAGCGGCACGCTTTTCAATCGCGTGGCCTGGCAGGGGAATATACTCGCGTTATACGAACAAGGCTCATACGGAAAGACGCGATGGCCATGCCTCGACGTGTGGGCCGCATTGCCGAATGACGCATCGATCGCGACGACTGAGATCGGTATGCCTGCTGTCTTGGCACCTGAGAAATTCCTCGAGGATATCTCCGGATTGCAGTCGAACGATATCGCGCTCCATCACGTGCCGTTCGACCAGGCGATCATCGATCACAAGATAGACATCGTATATCTTCCCACTGAGCAGTATTATCCGGAATTGCGCGCGGAAATACTCTCGTCACCCGCATTCCAGCAACAGTACAAAATCTACTATCGGGGCGACCCTTTTCAACTGGATGTCGCCGTGCGCAACGACAGCCCCTATGCCGCAACGCTTGAGAAATGTCTGGCGGCGGTGATACCTCCCGGTGGGATAGAAAACCCGCCGGTGATATCGAAATATTATCTCTCGCTCCCGTACCCGCTCATGTGAGCGAGTCGGTTAGATGCGCCCCACCCAGTCCTCGTAAACTCCACGCAAGGTATCTTTCAAGGAAAACTCTTGTTTCCAGCCGAGGCCGGTAATAATGCTGTTGTCGCCCAGAAGTAACGTCTCATCTGACGGACGCATTAAAGTCGTATCTTCCACGATCGTTGCGCGTACACCGGAGATCTCCAATAGCATATCCATGACCTGTCTCCCCGAATAGGCGATGCCGGTACAGATATTTGCCGGCTCGCCGGCGCGGCCTTTTTCCAACAGGAGCATCATGGCGCGCACGCCGTCGCGGACGTCTACGAAATCGCGTGCGGTGTCCATCCTGCCGACGTGGATCTCGGGCTTCATCTTATCTTTTTTGATAAGCGCGACTTGGCGGCCAAAGTTTTGGATCATGGTCGCAGGGGGATGGCCCATGCCGACGTGAATGAAAAGACGCGGCAGGAATATCGGCATGCCATAATTGATGAAAAATTGATACCCCAAGGCTTCAGTCCCAAGCTTGCTGACACCATAGGGCGTAAGCGGTCGCAATAGTCGGTGCTCTTTAAGCGGCTGTTCATCGTCGGGAACAATTCCATATTCGGCGCTGCTGCAGGCCAAAAGTATTTTCGCCGCAGGGGCGTGAGTATGGCACGCCTTAAGCACATTGAGGGTTCCGAGGTAATTCGTTTGGTGGGTGAGTGTTTCCATTTGCCATGAGGTGCCGTTGAATGCTTGCGCGGCGAAATGGGCAATGACATCCGGTCGCACCTTTTTTATGATCTCGGCGATGGCATCCGGATCAAGGATGTCGCAATAGAGAAGGCTCGGGTCAGGTATGGCGGCTGATCTGCTGGAGGCGCTATTTCGGGCGACACCGAATACCTCGTGGCCTTTCGCACGAGATTGTTTTACGAACTCTGAACCGATCATGCCGGTGCTCCCCGTGACGAGTACTTTCATGACGATTTTTTATATCGGTAAAACAGCAATGTTTGTATTGCCATGCCTACGTAGCGAAAATTGCGTAGAAATTTATTTTTACTAACTCCCTCGGTGCGCCCGATCCAAGCGGTCGGCACTTCCTCGAAGGTGAAGCCGGCTCGCAAAGGTTTGACGGTCGTTTCTATCGCGATCTCGTGGAGCGTGCCTTCCCACTGTATTTGTTGCGCGGCTTCTGCACTGAGGATCTTGAGCCCATAGGTAAGATCAGTGAGCTTTGTCCAGTAGAGAATTCGAAAAGACTTCTGGAAGATCCAATTCAATATAAGCTTCACTTTGTCGTAATTCACGAAACTTCCGCCGGGAAGCCAGCGGCTGGCCGCCACACAATCGCAGCCGGTCTCTTCGATCTTTCGCACCATGCGATCGATCGACTCGGGCTCGGTCTCAAGGTCGCCAGACATGAGCGCCACGTAATTACCTTTGGCGTTGGCCATGCCTTCGCGATACGCCCAACCGAGTCCGGGCGTCATTTTTTGAACATAGAGCTTGACCAGGGGAAAGTCCTTTTCGAGTTGACGGCACACCTCGAAACATTCTTCCGATGATCTCGGAGCGACGACCAGGAGAATCTCCATAATGTATCCGCGGTCAAGCGCGAGTAGGCGTTTGACGGTCTCGACAACGGAAAAAGTTTCGGAATAAACAGTTACGACGACACTGAGGTGAATATCGGAGAGGGGTTTCTTCATGATCGATTACGGGGATTATACATAATCATCCTCGAATATGTAACTGCGGATCAAGTCGCGGTATCCCGAACCGTGGTTTGTGAACATGAGGGAAATGTTTTATACTTCACCCCCATGGACTCACGCGGCACGATTCTTGTTACCGGCGGTGCCGGATTTCTCGGTCGCCATCTCGTCTCCTCGCTTCTCAAAGACGGCCATGAAGTGTGGATCGTCGACAACCTTTTTACTGGCAAGCATCCCGATACCTGGCTCACTGATTTTAAAAAGACGGTAGATGGCGCGAGCACCATCTATGAGAACGGGTCACAGCGAGTCATCTTTATTGAAGCTGACCTCATAGATCTATTGCGTGAGGAGCTCAGAGCGCCTGGCTCTGCAGGTTTCCCTGATTTTGAGGAGGTCTATCATCTTGCGGCGATCGTCGGCGGTCGCGCGGTATTGATCGAACAAGATCCCATGCTTGTCGCAACCAATCACATGATCGACTCGCTTTTCTTCCAGTGGGCGGTGAAGAACACCGATCATATCGGCCGTGCCTTGTACGTGAGCAGCTCGGTCGCATATCCCAAAAGCATTCAGAATCAAGGACATGAAGCGACGCATACGGAAGACATGTTGGTCTTCGAAGATTCAGGCACCATCGGCCTTCCGGAGTCGATCTATGGCTGGATCAAACTTGCGGGAGAATATCTTGCAGTCGTTGCGGCTCGTAAATACGGATTGAAGATCTGTTGCGTGCGACCGTTCAATGGCTATGGCGACGACCAGGATCTCTCATACCCGATCCCGTCGATCGCGGCGCGCGCCGCTCGACGCGAGGATCCACTGACCGTCTGGGGCTCCGGCGACCAAAGCCGTGATTTCATTTATGTCGATGATTTCGTTGCCGCTTTGCGCGTGGTGATCACGCATGTTTCGGATGGTAGCGCCGTCAATGTCGGTTCGGGCGTGAATACGAGCTTCAAACAAGTCGCCGCCATCTTTGCGAAACTCGAAGGGTACGAGCCGGAGGTCAAGGGTCTATCAGAAAAAGTTGAAGGATCGTTCGCGTTGCGTGCGGATATGAGCAAGCTCAAAAGTTTTGGTTGGAAGCAGACCGTCAGTATCGAAGAGGGATTCGGCCGTGTGCTCAAGAATGTGAAGCAACGGCTCGCATCGAAATAATAATTATTTAATGTCTACTATGGAACAAACATTCGACAGCGCGATCGTGACGACGACCATCTACGTCCCCAAACTGTTGGATTCGTATGCCGACGATGCAGTGCGCTATAAGCACCGCGTACTGTTCGTCGTTATCGGCGACAAAAAGACTCCTCCTGAGACCGCGGACTACTGCGCTGCTCTCGCGAAGCGAACGGGCATTCGGGTCGAATATTTTTCCGTCGCGCGCCAAGAGGAATATCTCAAGAAGTTCCCCGAACTCGCCGCGCACATTCCGTACAATTGTATCGAGCGGCGCGACATCGGTCTCGTATACGCCTATGAAATGGGTTGCGAGACGATCATCACGATCGACGACGATAACCATCGGGTGACCGATAATTATATTGCCGCGCATGGGATCGACACCGAACGGGAATGCGATGTGATCTCATCGTCGACCGGCTGGCTCAATGTGTGCCGCGAGCTCGAAGAAAAGCACGGCCGCAATTTCTACCACCGCGGCTTTCCGATCGAGAAGCGATACATGGAAGAAGTCTTAACTCACAACACAAAGAACGTGCGTCCGGCAGCCAATGGCGGCCTCTGGCTGGGGGACCCTGATATCGACGCACTTGAACGCCTCTATTGGCTCAATGATCCGACAGAGGCGACTCGCTATACCGGCACGAAACAGGTCGCGCTCGACATCGGCACATGGTCGCCGTTCAATTCTCAAAATACCGGTGTGCGCCGCGATGCGTTGCCTGGCTATTTCCTCTCGCCGCTCGTCGGCCGGTTCAGCGATATATGGGGCTCATACTGCTTCAAATACATTTCAGATCACCTGGGTGAATACGTGACCTTCGGGGAGCCTATCGTGAAGCAGGAGCGCAATCCGCATAATTACTGGCGCGATTTCGATCAAGAACGATATGGTCTCGCGCTCAACATGCGCTTCGTCGATGCGCTCGGCCGCGTCAAACTCACCGGCAAGGATTACCGTTCGTGTTTCGCGGAATTGACCGCGCAATTCCCGGACGCATTCAAAGACGTGAAGCTTGCAGACGATGAACGTGCATTTCTAGAAAAATATTTCGAAGGCATGCGGGTCTGGGTCCAGACGTTTGAAAACATTTCGTAATTAGCCCTTTGCGAGCATGACGAGTGCGATCCCACCAAGTATTGCAGCATAACCGATCACCTGGATGAGTGTGACCGTCTCTTTGAAATATACGGCTGAGAACGTGCTTACCAGGAAGAACGTGCCGACGACCATCACCGGATAGGCGAGTGAGAGCGGCAGCGCACGCAACGCGAGCGTGTAGAAAATGACGTTGGCAGCGAAAAAGAAAAGACCCACGAGGAGAAAAATATTCGCTCGCAGAAGCCCGATCAACGGCATGCCGGATAGAATGATACCGCGATCAGCGGCGAACTTGAGAAATGTGTTCGCAGCGGCGTTCAATATAAAAGCGATGACAAGGTAGATCCAACCCATGCCGACCATAGTAACGCATGTGTGCCCATAACCAAAAGCACGCGGTCTTCGTATTTAATTTGAGCAAGGTTTCGCCTTGCTCAGGAACTTCATATTCAAAAAGAAACGGACCGGACTCTTTCGAGCCGGCCCGCAGTGTTGTTGTCCGAGACATGATGTCGCGCATCATGCCCCAAGAAGTCGCCTGACATCGAATCGTTCTTGCGACATGGTTCGTCGATACGCCGCAGACTGATGCATTGCAACGAAGTCGTCGAATTGCTCCGGCAGGAACTGTTCCGCATCGGAGAAATCGACATTCCGTGCCGTCGCCAAGAGCGAGGGATTTCGCAGTGCGAAGTCGCGCAAGAAAAGACGAACACGCGGAAGCCGAAACCCCATCGCGACGACCGTCGTCCGCTCGTAACTCTGCGCGAGCTTCATCAGCTCACGCATGTCGTCTTCTGTGTTCCTCGTCCCGCCGATCGCGGTGACTAGGATCCCCGCCGGCGCGAAGTACTTTGCCATGACGCCTGCTTCGGTCACGTCTGCGACCTCTGCGCCGAAGTGCTTGGTCATTGACGGTGGTGTGCCGCCGATAACGGCAACGTCGGCGTCGCCATCGAGGTTCCAGAGCCGGTGGAGTGCGCTCACGACCGCCTGCCCGCCGCCGAGGTATGCGTTCGCACCATTCGGGTCGAGGCCGGGGCGATAGACGTGGGTACGCTCTATCCGACCGTCCGGCCCGTCGGGCCGCGTGACCTCTTGGTAGAGCGCCGAAGGTATCCACACACCGCTATCTTCACGGCGGACAACCGTGTGTCCGATCGTGAGAAGCAACCTTCTCTTTAGCAATGAATCCTCCTGTCTTTAGCTTTAGGGTGAAATGGTTTTGGACCAAGTAACATTTTACCTCAATTCCTATAAAAGTAAAGTACTTCACGAAACCTTTCTTTTCACATTTTCGGCTATATACTTCTCTCACTCTGCTATGTACGATCGCTTGTTGAACTGGGTGCGGCGCGAATGGCCATCGCTTCTCGTGATCGGTCTTGGCGTCGCGATCCAGATGGCGCTCATCACGCGCTCGCTCTCATATCTGATCACCACCGTCCTGCCGGATGACGCGTTCTATTACTTCGATATCGCACGATCCATCGTAGCGGGTCATGGGTCGACCTTTAACGGCATAGATCCGACCAATGGTTTCCACCCGCTGTGGCTTCTGGTACTACTGCCGATATTCAAATTTTTCTACACGACCGCTGCGGATATAACGCCGATCCGAATCGTTCTCTTGCTTGCGGTCGTTCTGAATACGATGACCGCATTATTCGTGTTGCGGATACTCGCCCGGTTCTCGAAAAGCCGATGGGTGCGCTCGCTCGGCATGATCGTGTGGATGTTGAATCCTTTCCTGCTCTATGAGACGCTGAATGGCCTCGAAACCGCTCTCGCGCTTTGCGTATTCTCGATCTTTGTTCTTCTCGCGTTGCGTAACGAAGAAGGCTCGTCGAATTCATATTGGCTCACCGGCCTCGTCGGCGGATTCATGGTGCTTGCTCGGATCGATATGGTCTTCTACCTCGCGGCATATGGCGCGTGGTTACTATTCCGCAAAGGATGGCGCGAATGGAAGCATGAACTTCGGACGGCTTTCACCGCAGGGTGTTTCGCTGCGATTCCGATCGTTCCATGGTTTGTGTGGAATGTGCTTAATTTTCATATGCTGCTCACCGGTGCCGCAGGCATGGAGTCGATGGTCAATCATCAGCTCATCATTCAGGATCACGGTCCATCGTTCCTGCAGCTCTTAAAGGCTGTCGTCTATAACACGCAATATTCGCTGAATGGGCTGTTCCAGCTCACCGGCATGCTTTCTATTGCGTTCGCAGCGATCGGAGCGGCCGTTACGCTCGTTATGGTGCGCATGATCATCGTGCCGAAACGTATCGCAGAGTTCACGATCACGCACTATCTGTTCCTCGGTTTTCTCGTGCTCTTCATTGCCGACGCATCTATCCGCTGGACAGTGCGATCGTGGTATTTCGTTTCATTCGAGATATTCCTCGCGATCCTGTTCGTCGTCGTTGCGGATACGATCTTCCGTCACATCACACACAAACGGCTGTGGGCATGTATCATCGTTGGACTCATGTTGTTCTCTTTCTACGTCGATTGGAGCAAGAATATTCGAGAACAATTCGCGAGCCAGTCGCAAATGTATGCCGCGGCACAGTGGGAAAGCGCCAATCTGCCGGCAGGTAGCAGTATTGGCGTATTCAATGCCGGCATCCAGGAATATTTTTCATCGCGGATCATCGTTGATCTTGATGGATTAGTGAACAACAACGTATTCGGTGCGATGCAACGACGTTCGCTGTGGCAATACATCAAGTCGGATAAGATCACGTACATCGCGGATTTTGATCAATACATAACGTATCGGTATAAGAGTTTCTTCGGCATACCGGACCCATTTGCGAACCTCGCGCTTATCTATAATATAGGGGACGCAACGACGACGATGCGGAGCATAAATGGCCTCAATATTTATACAGTGAAATAATACCATATGGCATCAAAACAAAAGGCGGCGGCGAAGACGAAAGAGAATAAGATCACAAAGGAACGTTGGGTCCTGGTCTCGGGTGGATTCGATCCGATCCATATTGGGCACGTCCGCATGTTCGAGGCCGCGAAGAAGCTTGCTGACAAGCTTGTCGTCGTCATGAATAATGACAACTGGATCCAGGCGAAGAAGGGGTTCGTCTTCATGCCGGAGAAAGAGCGCGCCGAAATAATCTCATCGTTTCCCTTCGTCGACCGAGTCGTTCTCACCGCGCATAAGCACAAAGATCCTGACCGAAGCGTCGTGCGTGAACTGAAGAAATTAAAACCCGATATCTTCGCCAACGGCGGCGATCGCGATCCGAAGGATGCGAAAAACCAGAATTCCTCCCTCAATCCCGAACAGCAGTACTGTGTAGAGAACGGTATCGAAATGGTCTTCGGTGTCGGGCACGGCGGCAAAGTGCAGTCATCGTCGTGGATGATCCGCGATGCGGCGCGCAACTTCGTCCGCTCGGTGCGCCCCTGGGGCGCGTTCTACGGATGGGACGCCGGAAAGGAATGGAAATTAAAGACGATCTATATCGAGCCGAAGAAGCGATTGAGTTTGCAGTATCACGATCATCGACAAGAGCACTGGATGCTTGTGGAGGGCGATGCGACGGCGACGATCCATGACAAGAACGGCAAGCCGCGGATCATTCAGATGAAGAAAGGGGAGCCGCTCCATGTTGAGGTGAAGGCTGTGCACCGGCTTGAGTCAAAAAAAGGCGGTATCGTCGTCGAGATCGCGCTCGGCGAATTCAATGAGAACGACATCGTACGGATCGAAGACGATCACGGGCGCATATAGAGGGCAGGCCCCTTGTTAGTTTCCAAAAGGAATCATGCTACAATCCGACCCATGAAACTCGACAAAATTCTGCGCTGGATCGTGATCGGCGGCGTTTTCGCGCTCCCATTCGTTCCGTTAATCGTCTCGACCTCGCTCTTTTTCCCGTATATCACGGGTAAGAATTTCACGTTCCGCGTCATCGTGGAGATCATGGCGGGCTTCTGGCTCGCGCTCGCCTTGGTAGATGCGCGGTATCGTCCGAAGAGAGGGTGGATACTGGGTTGCTTTGCTGTTTTCATACTTGTCATCGCGATAGCGGATGCGCAAGGCGCGAATCCGTTCAAAAGCTTCTGGAGCAATTACGAGCGCATGGATGGCTGGATAACGATCGCGCACCTCTTTGTGTACCTGGTGATCGCGTCGATCGTGATGAACACCGAGAATCTCTGGCGCCGGCTCTTCCAGTTCACGCTCGTGATCTCAGCCTGTTTGAGCATCTATGGGCTCTGGCAGGTCGCCGGATCGTCGGGCCTCGCGACACGCATCGATGCCACATTCGGCAACCCGATCTACCTCGCCGTCTACATGCTCTTCAATGTATTCATCGCCGTATTGTTGATCGCGCAAGAAGGCAAACAAGCGTGGAGAACGACGGAACGAGTCGCGCTTCCGATCGCAATGTTCGCGGGCTTCGTATGTATCGCGCCGCAAGCATCGTCCGTCGGACTGCTCTTCCTTATTGCGCTGGTCTCGATCGTCGTTTTGGAAGCATTCATGTACGTTCCGCGACGATACCTACTGGGTCTTGTTATCGTGCTCGACACGGTCGCGCTCTTCTTTACCGGCACACGCGGCACCGAGCTCGGTCTTATCGGCGGCGGACTGCTCACGATCGTGCTCTATGCATTCCTGCAAGGATCGAGGCGAATGCGCGTCATTGCCGTCAGCTCAGTCGTCGTCGTCGCGGTACTTGCCGGTGCATTGCGGCTCGCGCACAATACGCCGTGGGTCAGTAGTGTCGGCTTTCTTGACCGTCTCGCGTCGATATCACTTTCGGACGACACGATCTACGCGCGTTTGCTCAATATCCAGATGGCAACGAAGGGTGTCCTTGAGCGCCCGATCTTCGGGTGGGGACAGGAGAATTACGCGATCGTCTTCGATAAATATTACGACCCGCGAATGTATGCCCAGGAGCCATGGTTCGACCGTGTGCACAATATTATCTTCGACTGGCTCGTCGCCGGCGGTGTAGTCGGCTTAGCCGCATACCTCTCCATATTCGGCGCGACGTTATGGGAGCTATGGCGCAAAACGAAGGCTGGTACCCATGTGTTCACCGTCGCAGAGCGCAGTATCGTGACGGGGCTTCTCGCGGGCTACTTCATCCACAATCTTTCGGTGTTCGACAACGTCACGAGCTATATTCTCTTCGGTACTGTTCTTGCATATCTCATGTGGCGCAGGAGCTCTGCCGAGAACGCACCGCCGATCATTAAGCGCGAATTCCTGGCCGGGAATACGTTGCCGATCATCGCGGTCGGGACCATCGTCGTCTCGCTCGTTGTAGCGTGGCTCATCAACTGGAACGCGTTGCAGGAGAACATAACGCTGCTTTCCGCACTTGAAAGTCCCAATCTTGCAACGTTCGAGAAGGCGATCTCATATGGCACCTTTGGCACGCAAGAGGCACGCGAGCAGCTTGCGCAAATGGCGGCCGAGGCCGCCGGCGCATCGTCGGCGAATGTTTCCGACAGCGTCAAGCAGCAATTCTTCAGCGCAGCCGTGACGCAGATGCAACTGCAAGAGAAAGTGTCTCCGCTCGATGCGCGATTCCCGCTTTTCATCGGTACCGTCGAGGACTCGTTCGGTGATTACAACGATGCGGCCGTAGCGCTCGAACAAGCGCACCAACTCTCTCCCGACAAGCAATCGATCCTTTTCCAGGTCGGCTTGAACGATCAGGCACTCGGGGATCTCAAAGGCGCAGAGCAGACCTTCAAACAGGCATACGAACTCGATACGGACGATCAGGAAGCGCTCGGGTACTACATCGCTTCCGCGATCCGCGCGAGCGATGATGCGGTGGCACAGACATTGCTCACGCCCGCCGCTATGACCTCAAGCGCCGTGGTGGATCAGCAACTTGCCTCTGCACTCGCTGCACGCAATGAGTACGCAATGATCATTCCGATCTGGAGCGCCTACATCGCGGCCAATCCGACCGATGCGACCGCGTATCAAATGCTCGCCGCCGGTTATTTCGAGACCAAGAATAACGCACAGGCGATCGCGACCTTACAACAGCTCGCGAAAGTTATTCCGTCCTCTGCGGCTCAGGCAAATACTCTTATACAAGAGATCCAGAACGGAACCGTGAAGATACAATAGCGGAGAATCACTTGCACTGCACCGTGCGCGCCGTATAATGATCAGGTGAGTGCCACACATCCGTGTGATCGTGTAGTACCTAAAACGTGAAAGTTGCCAAAAACCGCTCGAAAGAGCGGTTTTTGGTTTGTGAATAATACCTTCTTGCGATGAAAAATGTGCATGCTACGCTTGATGTAGATTCCGCAGGCGAATAGGGACGCAGTCCTTCTTCGCTCTAGCTACGAAGGACGCAGCGCGGAGGGCGGCGGCACTCACATAAGACTTTCACTTTGGAGCTCGCACCCGTCCTCCGCATTGCGTCTTTTTGCACATACAAAAAAGACATGGAGGACGTGCGAGCTCCAAAGTATCGAAAGGGGCCGGGGAAACTGTAGTTTTCCCGTGGAGGAAATACTTAAGAACCGAGAGGTTCTTAAAGCGAAGCTCTTTGCGTGCTCGCACCCGTCCTCCGCATTGCGCCTGTTCGGGCAACGGAAAAACAGACATAAATATTTTTTCAAAAATAATTTTTTTTTATGAAAAATAAATGAATCAATAAAAAAAGTTATCCACACATATGCATGCAATGTAATGCGATGTGCATCATGAATGTAATAATGAATGAGTAAACGCATCTTCGTGCCATGACGTGCGCGAGTGCGGGTCGAATTAACCACTCAAGAAAAATAAATCTTTACATCATATATGGCAGCGAAAAAGCGCAAGGTAGCGAAGAAGGCAACAAAGAAGGCGGCAAAAAAGCGCCGATAGTGCCCTCGAAAAATCCCCGCGTCTGACGCGGGGATTTTTCTTTTGGAGAAATACATCCTGCCGTCGCAAAAATGAGCATTTTGAGGTAGGATAACGCGATGGGATTTTGGAATCGATTAGTGGGGGACGAGAATGCCGCGGCTTTGAAGCACGCGGAGCCTATCGTGGCGAAGGTCAATGATCTGGAACCCCAATTCACCTCACTTTCGGATGTTCAACTAAAAGAAAAGACGGCCGAATTCAGGGCTCGTCTTGCAAGTGAACTGGAGGGCGGAAAGTCGGAAAAGACGGCCCTCGACGAACTTGCCCCTGAAGCGTTTGCGGCGGTCCGTGAAGCGTCGCGTCGCGTGCTTGGACAACGCCATTTCGACGTCCAGCTCGTTGGCGGTATGATCCTGCACAATGGCGATATCGCCGAGATGCGTACCGGTGAAGGAAAGACGCTGGTCGCGACCTTGCCGACCTATCTCAACGCACTTACCGGTAAGGGCGTACATGTCGTTACGGTCAATGATTATCTCTCGCGCCGCGACGCCGCATGGATGGGAGCGATCTACCACGCGCTCGGACTTTCCATAGGCGTCATCAATCACGAGTCATCGTATCTCTACGATCCCTCTTTCGCAGAAGCGTCGGAGGGCGAGGCCGTTGCAGAAGAGCGTGGAGAGGGAAGTTTTAAAGTTGAGCATGATCTGTTGCGACCGGTCAGTCGTCATGAAGCGTACGCGGCCGATATCACCTATGGCACCAACAACGAATTCGGTTTTGATTATCTGCGCGATAGTCTCGAATATGAGCCTGAAAAGCTCCGTCAGCGACTGCCGAAAGACGGCGGGTATCACTTTGCCATCGTCGACGAGATCGATTCCATACTCATCGACGAAGCGCGAACACCGTTGATCATCTCGGCGCCCGTTGCCGATGCGGAATCGCTCTATGCGCGCTTCGCCGCGATCGCCGCCACGCTTGTTGAAGAAGAGGATTACGAAGTCGATGAGAAGCATCGACAGATATCCTTGACCGATGCGGGCATTGAAAAGGCAGAAAAAGAGCTCGGTGTCGAGAACATCTATACCGATGCGGGCATCAAATTCGTCCACCACCTTGAGACAGCAGCGCGCGCGAAGGCGATCTACCGACGCGACAAGGATTACGTGGTGCGGGGCGGGGAGGTCGTGATCGTCGACGAGCTCACCGGTCGCATGCAGCCGGGCAGGCGCTGGTCGGACGGCCTGCATCAGGCGATTGAAGCGAAGGAGGGTGTGAACATCCAACAAGAGTCGCGTACGTTCGCCTCGATCACCTTTCAAAACTACTTCCGTCTTTACGAAAAGCTTGCCGGCATGACCGGGACCGCCGTCACGTCCTCGGAAGAATTTTTCAAAGTGTATGGGCTCAACACGGTCGTCGTCCCGACCAATAAGGTCACCGCACGTGTCGATGAAGAAGACCTCATCTTCCAGACCGAGAACGGCAAAATGAAAGCGATCAGCAAGACGGTGGGCGAGCTCCACGAGAAAGGGACTCCGGTCTTGATCGGCACGGCGTCAGTCGAGAAGAACGAACTCTTGTCGGCGTATTTCAAACAAGAGGGGATACCGCACGAATTACTGAATGCGAAGAACCATGAGCGCGAAGGTGAGATCATCGCGCAGGCCGGTAGACGCGGCGCAGTCACGATCGCGACCAACATGGCCGGCCGCGGCGTTGACATCAAGCTCGGTGGTAATCCGGGAAGCGAAGAGGAGTATACAGCGGTACGGGGTCAGGGCGGGCTCTTCGTCTTGGGCACCGAACGACACGAAGCACGTCGCATCGACAACCAGCTGCGCGGGCGATCGGGCCGTCAGGGAGATCCCGGTAAGACGCAATTCTTCGTCTCGCTCGATGATTCGCTGATGCGTGTTTTTGCGTCTGACACGCTGAAGCGCGTCATGGGCACCTTTAAGATCCCCGAGGATGAGCCCATATTCAATTCGATGATCACACGCTCCTTGGAGAAGGCACAGACGAAGATCGAGGAATTGAACTTTGACGCTCGTAAGCACGTGCTCTCGTATGACGATGTTTTGAACGTTCAGCGCCAAAGTATCTACGGCCGTCGGCGCGTGCTTTTGACCGGAGACAACACCGCGATCGACGCGGAGCTTGCTCGGCTCTTCGAGAACGATGCTGATGCTACGACGACGATAGATAAGAAAAAACAGGAGTTCGGTGATGCGTTCTATCCGAATGTGCGGCGCTTCCTTTTGCAGACCATAGATTTTCTCTGGGTCGACCACCTTGAAGCCATGGAGTACTTGCGTAGCAGCGTCAACTTGCGTGCCTATGGCCAGCGCGATCCACTCGTCGAATACAAGAAGGAAGGACTCAATCTCTTCCATACGATGGAGGCAACCTATAGGGAGCGCCTTTCGCAGATCCTCTCACAGATGACGTTGATCCCCCCGATCCCCACAGCAATCACAAGGGAAAACGAAGCGGTCCGTAAGGCCGCTGCCGCGATCACCGCCTCGGTCGAGGTCGGCCAAAAAGAGTATGGCCGTAATGACCATGTCTCTATCACTAATGGCATCGAGACTCAGGAAATGAAATATAAGAAGGCCGAGCCGCTTATCGAGAGCGGACAGTGGCGGATCATCGAAGGGAAGATGGAGACTCGACAGGGTTAGATAGGGCGGCCGGTGGGGCACTACCTCCCTCGTGCTCAATAGTTCACCCGGATGCATTTAAAAGATATCCAAATTGTACCGACCCATGGTATGGCTGTGGATAAGAAATATAACGTTGCATCGCTAATCGAAAAATATATCGCTAAAAATATGAATATATCGGATGTACGAGATACGTATATCGCCATCCGATATATGTCTATATTGAAGCGTATCTCGTATTCTCGGATGTTTTGTGAGCAAATCTGGTAGTGTTCCTGCGACTAGATATCTTTTTCTCGATCTAGTCATGATGAGTTGTCTTTGGTTTTTTTGAGTGAATGTAGTGTCTCGTTGTGCTAGAGTATTCGGATGAATGAGATCTACGAAGCGACCATTGGTCTTGAGATCCATGCGGAGCTTAAGACAAAGACAAAGATGTTCTGTCGGTCGATGAATGACCCCGATGAACGGCGTCCGAACGTCAATGTATGTCCTGTCTGTCTTGCTCATCCGGGGACTCTTCCGGTCGTGAATAGAGAGGCGGTTCGTCATGTATTGCGCGTAGGAGCTGCAATTGGTTCTAAATTGGCAGATTATACAGAATTCGACCGTAAGAATTACTTTTATCCGGATTTGCCGAAAGGATACCAGATCAGCCAATTTGCTTACCCGCTCGTATCGGGCGGTATATTGAATGGTGTCGAGATAACGCGCGTCCATCTTGAGGAGGATACCGCGAGCTCTATTCACGATGAGAAGACCGGCGTGACGCTCATTGATTACAATCGATCGGGAGTTCCTTTGATGGAACTTGTAACTGAACCGGTCATACATAGCGCTGAAGAGGCAGGAGTATTTGCGCGCGAGTTGCAGCTGCTCCTGCGTGCACTCGGTGCCAGTGAAGCGAACATGGAGAAGGGTCAAATGCGTGTTGAAGCTAATGTTTCCGTTGCTCGTAAAGGCGAGAGGAGTGTTGCTTACGTTGAAATCAAGAACCTCAATTCATTTAACGCAATGGAGCGCGCCGTTGCGTACGAGATAAAGCGGCAGGAGGGTATGCTTGATCGTGGGCAAAAACTCGTCAAGCAAACGCTTGGTTGGGATGAGAATAAGCAGATGACCTTTCCTCAACGAACGAAGGAGGGCAGCGCGGACTACCGATACTTTCCCGACCCAGATATACCGTCCCTGAAGCTCTCCGAGATACGCGGATATGACAAGGAAGCTCTACTGGGTGGCATCCCAGAATTACCCGCGTCTCGCCGAGAGCGGTATATGAATCTCGGCATAAACCGCGAAGACGCCGAGATGTATTTGCGAGATGCGTATCTCGGGGCTTTTTTCGAATCAGCGATTGAGGGATATTCGGATGGAAAGATAATCAAGTTGGCCTCAAATTACATTGCGAACGATCTCGTTAAAATTATCCGAGATTCAAGCAAACGGGATACGGATCTAAAAGCTGATTTCACTACCGATATTCCGATATCGCCCGCTTCTTTCAGAAAGATTATAGACTTGATCGCTGGCAATAAAATATCATCTCGGTCTGCGAAAGACTTACTGGCGATCGTGGCATTAAATCAGCGAGAACCGGAGGTTGTAGCTCGCGAAAAAGGAATGCTTCAAACCGCAACAGCTTCCGACCTCGAAAGTCTTGTAACCACGGTCATAAATGCGAACGCCCTGGTTGTTGCTGACTATAAGGCCGGTAAGGCTGCTGCGCTTGAGTATCTCGTCGGACAGTGCATGAAGACGCTCAAGGGAGTAGGTGATCCAAATGTCCTACGCTCAAAGCTCATAAGTGCACTTAAATAGGAGAATCGGATCACGAGCTTCGCGCCACAAATCTATAGAATCGGGTTGGTAGGATGCCAAAATTCGTATATCGGTTATACTATAACCATGTCAGATGAGATAGCTGTTGGGGATTTGACGTATGTCTCGTCAAAGCGAGCATCGGAAATCAGTGGGTATGCACAAGATTATATCGGGCAATTGGCGAGAAAGGGCTTCATCGAAGCGAAGCGTGTCGGCGGCCTCTGGTACGTGCACATGGACTCTCTTGATTCCTATAAGACTCAACCGGATGCATTACAAACCGTATCTCGGGAAGATCAGGAGGACCGCAGTGAGCCGGATGTACTCGTGTCGTTCGATGGAAAAGATTATATATCGGCAAACCGAGCATCGAAGATAACAGGCTATAATCAGGATTATGTCGGTCAATTAGCGAGATCAGGGAAGATATTGGCACGTCAGGTCGGAAATAGGTGGTACGTCGATCGTGACGGTCTCTTATCACATAAGAGCGAAAAGGATGCACTTCTCGCCGCGGTGCAGGTCGCCGCGGTAGGCATCAAGCATTTGGTAGATGAGCCTCAAAATGAATCAGGAACCGACACGATCGTTGCGGATGACGAGCTTTTGAAATATATGCCAGACGAGGGTGAACTCACTCCCACGATCGAAAAGCAGTATCGGACAGCCGAGGAACGTATTTACGAGCCCGCAGGCGATGATATCGTCAATGCGGGACACGTAGTTGACCTTAAAAATCGCGGATATGGCATTCCTGTGCAAATTAGGAAGAGCATGCCAGTACTTGAGGAGAATTCATCGTCGATACATCTGCAATATTCGAAACCATTGCGATCTGCCGCTACTGAAAGTTCAAGCAAGATGAATTTAGTTTACGGAAGCATTTTGGGTGGTTTGATAATCATTTTGTCGATCGGCGTGGTCCTGTACATAAATAGGGGTGATGTATATCGAAATGTATCCGCGAACGTCAGCTCACTCGTAAAACCGCTGGGTGACGGGATAACCGGTGCCCTTGTTGCCGTCACCAACAACATAGAACAGGTTATATCACCGGAGTTGATCTATAACCGGAGCAAATAATGGGTCGCAAATTCTTTAGACTTTCAGCGGATCTAGGGAGAACGATTACCGTTACATATCTATGCCTAAGGAGCAGGTAATATAGCACAAATCACAATAAATACAAAAAAGTGACATCTCTAAATAAATGTTCTCGAAACTACCTGCCAAGAATTCCGAGGCAAAATATTGTGCGACATGTCTGTTTTCTTCAAATCTCGATCGTGTTTCCATGACAAATCGTAGGAAGTACTTCGTATTCAGGATTGGTTTATGTGTAGACTGCTATATATCCAATTTCCGATCGAATAAACCAAAATCTGATTGATGTGTGGGTTTTTTACATGTATATCTGCAATTTTGATGATTTTATCTCAGAAGCGCGAATTCAACGGTTACGACGCACATCTCTCCGTTGCGTGGCGGTGGAGCGTTGATTAGTTACAAGATGAACCGGTGAAATGCGGTCGTGAAGTCAGACTTTGCGTCTATGTGATATGGCAGCAGCGATCGATTCGAGCTGACAAGAGATCAAAGTGCACGAACGAATCTCATATGGTGGACTGAAAGAAAATATTTTTGAGTGTATTCTTATCCACACATTTGTGGCTTCTGTGTGTTCGTATGCACGATTTGTCTAGTAAAATACTAATTAAATCGTGTTCACGAACAATTCATGAGCGACAACATTTTCTTTGACGGAGTAAAATATATTTCCGCAAATGATGCCGCTGCTTCATCGGGCTTTACACGCGACTATATCGGCAAACTTTGCCGAACTGGAAAGATCAATGGAAAAAGAGTTGCGAAGAATTGGTACGTTGACGAATCATCAGTTCAATCTTTTTTGATCTCGCAGGAATTTGTGCGTAGCAAGCGCCTTGAGTCACTGAGCAAGGAACGGGTCATTGAATATCATGAGGCGGTCTCATCCGCGGTGCCTGGACCGGTAGCAGAATCCGTTGTTGCAAAGGCGGTTTATGCTGATGTTAACCGCCTCTATAAGAATCTTGATACTGACCGTAAGATTGATCTTTCGAAATCAGCAGCTATCGTGTCATCCGTTCTCCACGATCCGACGGACGGCGCGGCTTCGACTGGAGTCTCAAGCATTCTCAATGCACCTGCGGGTCTCGGACATGCCGCACTCTCCGTTGCGCATGTGCCAGCCTCAACGGTGCTTCCGTTCTTGGATGTCATGCACAAGATGACTGCGCTACTTGCCGTATGCATAGTGGTTCTCGGCGGGTATGCACTTGTCGATCCAACCGGCGCATCGGCTGACCTCAAAACGGTACATCGCGATGCAGTCGCGTTCACTAATTCTTCAACACGCCTGATCCAGCACGTCTCCGGATCGGGATTGGTCGCCGCCGCTATCAGCCCGACGGATGCAGTTTTGTTCGCCCAGCACACACTCGAAAATATTGCACGCTCATTCAACACGAACGTGAATGCGTTCTTCTATGCCCTTGCGTCACCTTCGCATACGAATGCATCGTCATCGCGCGGCACTGTCGCTTTGACGATCACACCCTACATCCCACCTACGCGCGTTGCATCGAATGCCACGGCAGTCGTTCCCGGAGGGAAAGTTGCGAGCAATGTTCCCGAATCACAAACGATCATTAACAATACGCAGCCAGTCATCGAACGCGATATTCAAACTGAACGCGTCGTCACGACCGGAGGTGTCACGGAAAGCGAACTGACCCAACGATTGCAGCAACTGAATAATTCGCTCACCGCGAGCTTGTATTCGCTGTCCGGCGCCAACTCGAGCGCGATCGCTCAAAATTATAGCGTCACAGCTCAGACCAACGCGATCGATCAACTTTTTGGAACCGCGATCACAAACGCTACGATCAGCGGCGGCTCGATCTCAGGTGCGTCGGTCGCGGCAACGTCACTCTCATCTTCAGGTGATCTTGCGGTCGGCGGCAACGAAACGGTAAGTGGCGATCTGAACGTGAGCGGTACGCTCAATGCCGGTTCGGTGATCTTTAGCTCATCTGATTTTCCTGGCATCACGGCGGTGAATTCAACGACCACGAACGCGACGACGACCAACCTCTTCGCGACCAATTTCGTCGCTCAAAACTTCAGTCCAAATAACTTCAATGCAGGCAATGCGACCGCTACAAATCTCTATGCGGGCAGTCTCGGCATTGGCTCTCTCTCTGGGCTCTTGCAGGCTAATAACGGCTCCGTCTCCGCTTCGTCGACACTTTCTATCGGATTCGGCGGTACCGGCACCACGACTGCGCCTGCATACGGAGAACTTCTCATCGGCAATAATGCAGGCGGGTACGATCTCATATCAACCTCATCCCTCGGCATCGCGGGGAGCGGTGGCACAGGTTTCTCTACGACATCGGCGTCGTATTTCCTGTCACAAAATCAGGGAGACGCATTCTCAACCACATCCGCAAACTTTTTTGTCTCGCAAGCGAATCTAAGCGGATTCTCGACGACCTCTGCGAATTATTGGCAGACACAAAATAATTTCTTTTCCACCACGTCCGCGTCCGCCTTCCTCGAACTCAATCAAGGAAATGCATTTTCAACGACCTCGGAAAATTATTATGTCTCGCAGGCGAACCTCACCGGATTCTCGACGACTTCCGCCACCTACTTCCTCGGACTCGGCTCATCGCAAGCGCTCGCGTTCTCAACGACCTCCGCCAACGCATGGGGTCTCTCGCAGGGGTACGTCACCTCATCCTTCTCAACAACGAGCGCCGCATACTGGCAATCGCAAAATAACTTTTTCTCGACGACATCAGCGTCGAACTTCCTCTCACTGAACCAGGGTCTTGCGTTCTCGACAACGTCAGCGAACTACTGGCAGACCCAGACCACCTTCACTGGTGCATCAACGACATTGCTCGCCAACAACAATACATTCTCGGGCAACGACGTCTTCTCAAGCCTCCTCTCAACGAATGGCATCACATCGTATGCATCCTCAACAATCGGCAATAGTTCGCAGACCGGCGGTCTCACGGTCAATGGCGGCGCAACAACGACGGGCAATGCCTACTTCGCGGGCAATGTTAGCGCTGGCAACACCACGCTCACGAACGCCACCTCGACGGGTCTCTACGCCACGACCCTCGGTCTCGGATCGGGGAACTATTTCACCTCACTGTTGGGCAACGGTCTCACGAACTCCGGCGGAGTCCTCACAGTGAATCAGGGACAAGCATTTTCCACCACATCGGCAAATGCATGGGGTCTCTCGCAGGGGTACGTCACCTCATCCTTCTCAACAACGAGCGCCGCATACTGGCAATCGCAAAATAACTTTTTCTCGACGACGTCTGCCTCTGCCTTCCTCGCGCTCAATCAAGGAAATGCATTCAGCACGACATCAGCGAATTACTGGGGCACCTCGCAGGGCTTCGTCACCTCATCATTCTCAACCACCTCCGCTGCATACTGGCAGTCACAAACTAACTTCTTCTCCACAACTTCAACGAACGCCTGGTCCGCGCTCCAGAATTACTTCTCAACAACATCAGCCTCGGCCTTTCTCGCGGTCAATCAAGGGAATGCATTCTCGACAACGAGCGCCACGAACTTCCTCTCCTTGAACCAAGGCCTCGCGTTCTCGACGACATCAGTCGCATACTGGAAAACACAGACGACGTTCACTGGCGCCTCGACGACACTCTTGAGCGACAACAACACCTTCAGCGGCACGACGACCTTCTCGGGAAAGACAACGCTCGCATCCGCTACCTCCAGCTCGTTCGCGATCACCGGCCTAGCGAACTCACTTCTCTCAACCAATGCCAGCGGCAGCATCATCGCCACCACGACGATCGGCAATAACCTCCTGCAAGGTTTTGGATCGATCACGATCAACGGCACGTCGGTCTCCCTCGGCAACTCCATCGTCGTATCCTCCACCACGCTCCTTACGAACAACAACACCTTCTCTGGCAATACGATTTTGACCCAGGCGACCTCGACCTCGCTCTACACGACGACCCTCGGACTTGGATCGGGCAACTACTTCACCTCGCTTCTCGGCAATGGTCTCACGAACTCCGCCGGTGTGCTCACGGTGAACCAGGGACAGGCGTTCTCCACGACCAGCGCTACGTACTGGCAATCGCAAAATAATTTCTTCTCCACCACCTCCGCAAACGCATGGGGAACATCCCAGGGCTACGTGACAGCATCCTTCTCGACAACAAGTGCCGCGTATTGGCAGTCGGTCAACAACTTCTTCTCCACGACATCAGCGAGCAACTTCCTCTCGTTGAACCAAGGCAACGCATTCTCAACCACCAGTGCTTCTGCGTTCCTTGCTTTGAACCAAGGAGCCGCCTTCTCCACCACCTCAGCTAACTACTGGCAGACACAGACCATATTCACCGGCGCATCAACGACCTTGCTCGCGAACAATAATACGTTCAGTGGCACTGACATCTTCTCCGATCTTCTCTCGGTGAACGGTCTCACGGACTATGCCTCGACCACGATCGGCAACGGTTCGACAGGGCTCACCGTGAACGGCCCCGCGACCACCACCGGCAGCGTCTACTTCGGAAGTACCGGCAAGTTCGCCGGCGCACTCGCACTCGGTACGGTCGTCTCTTGTACCGGCGGTCAAGCCTTGCAGACCGACGCATCGGGCGACATCTCCTGCGGTTCGATCTCGATTGGGGGCGCCTCCTCGGGCGGCGGATGGACCACCAACTCAATCGGCCGCGTCTCGCTCTCGACATCGACCGATCTCGTCGTCATCGGTGCGTCCACCACTCCGAACGCCGCGCTCACCGTCCTCTCAGGATCCAACAGCACGACCACCTTGGCACTCGTTCCAACGAGCGGACAGACCGCCAACATCCTCGATATCTACGGCACATCAGGCTCGCTCTCCTCGGTCTTCACCGCAGGCGGCTCGCTCGGCATCGGCACGACGAGCCCGGGCTCGATCCTGTCGATCAATAACGTCGCGAACTTCTCGACCGGGATTTCCACGCTCTACAGCGGCCTCAACATCACGACCGGCTGCTTCAGTGTGAACGGAAACTGTCTCTCATTCCCGTCATTCTCCACGACCTCCGCCGCATACTGGCAATCACANNGCCAACTACTGGCAGACGCAGACCATCTTCACCGGTGCATCAACGACACTCTTGTCTGACAACAATACCTTCTCCGGCACCACCACCTTCTCCGGCAAGACAACGCTCGCATCCGCCACCACGACTTCTCTCTACACGA
>PLSR01000020.1 GCA_003164215.1 Candidatus Kaiserbacteria bacterium
CGAGAATATTCGACAATGGGCGAAAGCCTGATCGAGCGATACCGCGTGGTGGATGAAGTGCTTCGGCACGTAAACACCTTTTATGGAGGAGGAAGTTATTGACGTTACTCCATGAATAAGGGGCTCCTAACTCTGTGCCAGCAGGAGCGGTAATACAGAGGCCCCGAGCATTACCCGGAATTATTGGGCGTAAAGAGTGCGTAGGTGGTCATATTAGTCGGTCGTTAAAACCCGGGGCTCAACCCCGGAGGTGCGACCGAAACGGTATGACTCGAGGGCGTGAGAGGTACATGGAACTCATGGTGTAGGGGTGAAATCCGTTGATATCATGGGGAACACCNNACCCCGGTAGTCCACGCCCTAAACTCTGTCAACTGGCTTTCCGGAGTATCGACCCTCTGGGAGGCGAAGCTAACGCGTTAAGTTGACCGCCTGGGTAGTACGGCCGCAAGGCTAAAACTCAAAGGAATAGACGGGGGCTTGCACAAGCGGTGGAGCGTGTGGCTTAATTCGTCGCTAAACGAAGAACCTTACCAGGTCTAGAAATCCTACTGCACGCCTAAGGAAACTTAGGAAGCCTTCGAGGGTGTAGGACAGGTGATGCATGGCTGTCGTCAGTTCGTGGTTTGAACCGTTCCCTTCAGTGGGGTAACGAACGCAACCCTCGTTGCCAGTTACAAGTGTCTGGCGAGACTGCCCCCTCACGGGGGAGGAAGGTGAGGATGACGCCAAGTCAGCATGTCCCTCTGATGACCTGGGCTGCACACGCGCTACAATCGCCGTTACAAAGGGACGCAATATGGCAACATGGAGCAAATCCCAAAAAGCGGCGCCAGTTCGGATTGGGGTCTGCAACCCGACCCCATGAAGCCGGAATCGCTAGTAATCGTGGGTCAGCTATACCACGGTGAATACGTTCTCAAGCCTTGTACTCAAAATTAAATGCGCCTGGCAGGCGTTGAATCCAGATCGTTGAAATCGATCCCTCGCAGTAATGCGAGCGTAGTGAACGGGTAGGTCCAAAGCCGCGAGGCATGGACTGAAGGATCCTAGTAGCAAAGAGCAGCCCGATGTATCCGGAGGAGTCCGGACGAAAAATGCGACCCATACGGTGAGTTATGGGGAAGTATTTATAAACATTCGATCGGGATGTTCGGAAGGGAATCAACGTTGACCCAGGGAGATCTCATATCATCACGGAACAATTGTGATGTGAGAAGTCAGCTGCGTCGTAGTAGGTGTTCTAAGGTTTAACCTCAGAACATTGAAGGACAAAACCAAATATATGTGTGCTGGATAATGGGATGGTGTTAGGGGGAGAGTTCCAATGAAATGGACACAGCGATACAGCTTCAGAACGAATAGGTTGGTCGGAACGACTACGGTCGTCGTAAAGGTCGACAGCCAATTCCAGTTCGAAGCTAGAGATGAGCGAGAAGCGAGGCTCGTTGCGGATGTTATCCTCGATCTTCTCAGAACAAACTCCAAAGTCTGGACCTACAAGATCTATGACTTAATCGGGGAGTGAAGAAGAAATGGGCGAGCGCCAGTCTCGCCCCCATTATCCAGCACACATAACAAGTTTGGACTCGCGTAGTGCGGGAAATCCGCTCGCTACGTGGGAACTCGCAATGTTCCAAAAAGCGAAATCCGCCCGTCAACTCAGGGAAGTTGGGAGTGCCCAAAGCCCCTCTTTACGAGGGTCCAAGGTAAACTCAATGACAAAGAGTAAGTCGTAACAAGGCACGGGTAGCGGAAGCTGCTCGTGGATTCATTCCAAAATTGGACGTTGATCTCCACTTCGGTGGAGGGAGACTGATAGTCGATTTGAGCATCTCGATCGAGTGCTCAAGGGTTATGACAGTAATACCCTTCAATCTGTCGGACACATCGGAAAGACGATGACGAGATGGACGGAACAAAAGAATGGATATCTGTTTGTGAGAATTGTTTTGCTATTACAAAAACGCCCCGAGTAAGATCGACGGGCGGTTTTTGGTTTGGAAAAAAGAAATGCCGCCGACGTGATGTCGGCGGCAAAGGTACTCGGGTGCTCAAGTCAAGAACGACGAGCACCAATCAAACGACCAGACGCCCGAAGCAGTCCCTGGGCGGAGGTGAATTGAGGGTCTTGGCGCGGGCTGCGCGCATGAATTTGCGCCACAGGCGCCGAGTCCCAGATTTAGGACGAACGTCGGTGTGCTTCTTCTCGATGTTGGGCTGTTGAATGACGCCCTTCCTGCACATGGTCGACTCCCTCGTGGCGCAATTGCCACCGGATAGAAAAGTAGCATAGACGGGATATTTTCGCCACTACACAATGCCCAGATCGAATTAAGTGATGGTTTTGAAATGTATGAAAAAGGAAAGCGGCCGCGAAGGCGACCGCTCTTGCTCCTTCCTTAATATTGAAATGCTTAGTGGCGGTGCGACCACAATAAAGCGAGTTCTGCTTGATTTGGCGGCCGCTTGCCGAATACAGCTTCGACGGGAGAACGTCTGAAGTCATCGGTAAATTGAGATGCGACTGTTTTCACACGCTCGGCGATGCCCTTGTTTTGGGCGCTATTCGACGCGCGATCGCCTTGGTGCGGCCGGCATCCACCTCGTGATACTTTCACGAATCTCTCCATTTCGAGCCCCATTGCCCTAAAGAAAAGGCTAGCATGCAGGCTATTTTTTTGCTACTATCGCCCGTGTATATGCGTGTGTAGTTCAGTGGTAGAACGAGTCCCTGATATGGAGTACCATATCAGCTCGGCTCTCGGACTGAATGAAAGAATGTTCTTTGTAGTTTCCTGTGTGCGTGTGTAGTTCAGTGGTAGAACGCTGTCCTGATAAGACAGAGGTCGAAGGTCCGATTCCTTCCACACGCACACAGGGCGGTACGATTCTTTCATTCCGTCCTCGTTTGAGCTGATAAGACAGGGGTCGAAGCCCGCCCGACCAGAACGACTGGTCGTTCGGGCGGGGTCCGATTCCTTCCACACGCACTACTTCGCGATGATGAAGACATCATCGCTTCGAAGTGCAAGCACGGCTTCGAAACATCTTTATTATTCTCCATGCGAAGTAGCCATTCGTAGCCCCTTAGGGCGAAGTAGGGCATAATATCAATACATGAACTATCACGTCACCGGCGGCAAGAAATTGAGCGGGGAAGTCACGACGAATATTTCCAAAAATGCCGCAGTGGCGTTGCTCTGTGCGTCGCTTTTGAATAAAGGCACCACGACCTTGAAGCGCATGCCGCGGATCGAGGAATTAAAACGCCTGATCGAAGTCCTTGAATCTATCGGCGTCAGTGTTGTATGGGAGGAAAATGGCGACATCAAGATCACGCCGCCGGCGAAGATTGACCTTTCACATATCAATCGCGAGTCGGCCGAACGCACACGCTCGATCGCGATGTTCATTGCGCCTTTGGTGCACCTCATTGGTTCATTCGACTTGCCGGCGCCGTCCGGTTGCGACTTAGGCAAACGAAGCCTCGGCGCGCACATCGACGCCTTGGCGAAGCTCGGTATTGATATCTCGGGCAACGAAGATGCACATACGTATCATGTCGAGACGGGAGAATTGCATCCGGCCGAAATCATCATGTCGGAAGCATCGGATACCGGCATCGAGAATGTCCTTATGGCTGCCGCAAAAATACCCGGCACGACCACGATCAAGTTCGCCTCGGCAAATTACATGGTGCAAGATCTCTGCGTGTTCCTGCAGACCTGTGGTGTCGTTATAGAGGGCATTGGCACGTCGACCCTCATAGTGCAGGGCGTCTCTGACATCAACGCCGATATAACGGGCATTCCGAGCGAAGATCCGATCGAATCGATGTTCTTCATTTCGCTTGCAGCAACGACACATTCCGAACTTACCATTAGGCGCTGTCCGATCGATTTTCTTGAGCTCGAACTTTTGACGCTTGAGCACATGGGCTTGCGCTATGAGCGCGGGGCAATCTATCTCGCTGAAAATAATCGCGCGCATCTCGTTGACCTCGTCATCCACCCATCTGAACTGCACGCGCCAGCGGAAAAGATCCATTCGATGCCGTATCCGGGTATCAACGCCGACAATCTACCGTTCTTCGTACCGGTCGCGACGCAAGCCGAAGGTCGTACACATATTCTCGATTGGATGTACGACGGCCGCGCGATCCATTATATGGAAATGAAAAAGCTTGGCGCCGATATCTTGCTTGCTGATCCGCATCGCGTCTATATCGAAGGCCCGACACCGCTGCATGGTGCCGATATCAAGGCACCGCCCGCGCTGCGACCCGCGACCATCTTGCTCATCGGCATGCTTGCTGCAGAAGGTGAATCGACCTTGCATGACGTCTATCCGATCAATCGAGGCTATGAGAATCTTCATCAACGTCTGAAGGCATTGGGTGCCTCGATAGAGGCCGCAGAGTAGTCGAATACATGTGACGCGCGTATGAAAGAAGGAATACCGAAATGGTCACCTGTCGAAATACAAGTACGACAGCATGAAATGCGGAATAAGATGCGCAAAGGACTGCGGCAAGCGTTGATCGCCGCCGGAGTGACGCTTGCTGCAGCTTCGGCGGTCGAAGGGGTACGAGAGGTAGCGCCATATGCCGAAAAAATGATGCAAAGCAGAGGCGAAAAACTCGAGGCGGAGGTACGACGTCCCAGTGCGATTACATCCATGGACGATCTGATGGCGGACGTGAAGACGCAGGAAGCGACCTTGCTCAACTACTCGAACACGTCCGTCAAGCAATTCACATCCGAAGATATCGCATCGGTCGATGCGGCGGTCGAAACATTGCTCAAGGACCCGATATTCGTCTCGCATGATCCCTATCGCATATTCAACCGCTACTACGAATGGAGTATCTCAAGCCACGCCACTGAACTCCTTAAACAGACCGCCCTCGAATTAGTGAGCGAAGCCGGCCCATCGAAGGTCGCGGACGTATTGACTCTCGCGAAGCACTACTTACCCCAGAAAGATTTCGCAGATGTCTTGGCGCATGTCTCAGCGGCGACATCAACCGAGATCGCGCTCCTTGCGTTCAATCAGGATGTAAATCCTACGCTTGACCCAAAAGGAGAACCCCCACTGTCATATCGTATAACTGAAGACCCGAGTCTCACACGTGTAGCAGACATCCCCGACGCGGCGGTAACGCCGATCGTCCTCTATCGTATGCGACCGCAATCATTGGAGGCGGATGCGCTGAGCATGTTCCAGGGTCGATTTTCGCGGCTCAATGAAGGACGGGCAGCACTGATGGCGCATATCAGCCAACAGGACGGATATTTGGATCCGATACAGATCAAACAATCGGTCGCAATGGTCGCGCGTAATATATGGATGAGCGGCTATGAAGGGGAGTTATCTGCGGACCGAATCTCGAAGGAGGTCGAGGTAATTGCATCGCGTCGAATTGCAGTGGGACCTGAGAAGTTGTTCGATAAAAAGATCGTATTGATCTCACATGGAGAAATATTGGAACAAAATAAGAACGATACCAGCACAAGTGAAACTCCTCGGTTCGGTAATGAGAATCTCATTGATGCGCTCTCGATCGCGCAGGATGAATCGAGTCCTAAAGAAGCCGCTGGAATAGAACATATTTCTCCGCTGACCTTCGACCCTGGTTCGCAGACCTACCAGATGTCCGCTGAATTGTTGCAGCGGGCGCACCAGGCAGCGCTCGATGCGGTCGCTGACGGTTCATCCCCGAGTACCATTATGTTCGATGGCCATGGCGATGATACTGTGTTCGGTCTTTCAGGACTTTCGGTCGGTCCCGATGGAGCGCAGGTGGATGCAAAGTCGAATATGATAACAGTTGACGAAATGGTGGATGCCCTTGAAAAGCGATGGCACACGCAACATTCCCTGCACCCACATGATACAGAAATAAATGTTTCGTTGATCTTTTCGGCCTGCCAGATGCAGAATTATCTGCGAAGTATTGCCGCAGGACTGCAGGAAAGAAACATTCCAATGCCACGCCTCATGATGAGCACGTCGGAATATGGACAATATAGCTTCAGTGATTCTCCCGCGACTACGGGATCATTCGTCAACGATTACATCACCAGAAGTCGGACGATCTTCGATCTGATCAAGAACAAAGAGACGGTGACCGGTTCGACCCCATCTATCTTCGTTCCTCGCCCCGATCACAAGACGCTCATGCAACTCGGCGGCATCGTAGTCCCGCTCGCCGATACGGCGATAGGGTAGGGGTGGAATAAAAGGGTCGTCGAGTATAGAATGCATCCCACGGCCTCCATCGTGGAAGTTTCGGCGGTCAGCGGGCATGTGGCGGAATTGGTATACGCGTACGTCTCAGAAGCGTATGTCGCAAGACGTGGGAGTTCGAGTCTCCCCATGCCCACAAAATAGCAAGTAGTAGGATATAAAAAGTATGATCCACTGGATTGAAACACTGAATACGGAGTTATTCGCTGACCTTATCAAAGGTTCGGCTCTTATTCTATTCGTAGTGATCTCGCAGCTGATCGTCTGGTTCCTCAAATTGCGTTTGCGTCTCCGATATGCGCATGCAACGAAGGATCTTGCGGACATGGACGAGGTACAGGAGGTATCGCTCGCATATTTTCGTCGGCGGCAAATACTGGATGTGGTTCGCGCGCTCCTTCTCCTCGTGACCGTATTGCTTGGCGTTCTTTTCTACAACATCCAGGCGTTCAGTTTTCTTGCGCTCGCGTTGGGCGCTGTCGTCATCAATCAAAAAGAGAATATCAATTCGATCATCGCGTATTTTTATCTGCTCTCGAACTATAACGTCGGTGATGATATCGGGATGACGGGAAATTTCGGCGAGATCGTCCGCATCAGCCTCTTCCATACGATCTTCGCCGGCAAAGATGAGAACGGGGAATATAACGGCAAGCGCATCACCATTCCGAACTACCAGTTCCTCTTGAATCCGACCGAGGAGCAAAATCTGAAAGCCGATACGCATCGTCAGATCGTGATGGACATTCCGTTCTCGGCGGAGATCTATGGCAGGTCGTTCGACGTATTTCTTAAGGAGTTACGAGCATTCCTCGATGAACTTTTACCTAAACGAAATCTTCGACAAGTTGGAAGTTATCGCGGCTTCGCCGGTGCGCAATATAAAATAGATATTGATTACAACGCGATGGGTACGATCGTCGTGCGGCTTGCGTTCATCTCGCGCGCCCGCGATGCGGTCGAACGAAAGGAAGGTGTCGTAACGTTTCTTGAAGGACTAAAGAGCGACTAGTGGGAAGAGTGGACTATTTTAGGATTTTATCGTACCGTTGCAACGGACTTGTATCTACGACGCCAGTCCATTGATTTCCTCGCGCCGGCCGAGGTGCCCGCGCAAACTTGGATGGAGAATGTCCATGTCTCAAGCAGATTTCCTGACATACTTCCTTATCGTCCTCGTTCTGGTCCTTGCCGGTATCAACCAATTCCGCAACGATTGGCGTGTGGGGGTGACGATGGTTGCCATCGCTTTTGTGATCGCTTTTGAGGTGACGCTCAAGTTGCAGTGGATCCATCTACCCAACGTGTTCCCATGAGTGTCTCTCGGCCGTTTCAGACGCTTTCGGATAGAGCCCTGGAGCGATGCCGCGTACTCTCCGTGGTGATGATATCAGTTGGTACGTTACTCTGGGTCAAACTGTTGTCAGTGCTTGCGCCAAAGAGCTTGCTCGTAATGATCCTTCTTATCGCTGTTGCCCTCGTGTCGATCGCGTTTCCGTTCTTCTCGATACTGAACGAAAAGAACAAGCGGGAAGAGGAAATGATCATTGAAATGGCTCGCAGAAGCCAGCGATACAAGCTCGGCGGCACGACGGAAGGCCCGCAATGGTTTGATGTCGAGGACGAGGAAGTGCCGTGGACAAACATCGAACAGCCAGATCCGGAGCATTGGCATGTGATCCTCGGCGTACGGAGCGACGATTCAAAAGAAGTGATCCGAAAGGCATTTGTTCGCCTGGCGATGAAACTTCATCCGGATCAGTCCGGCGGCAAAGGCGACGCGGCCAAGATACGTGAAGTGATCAATGCCTGGAATGAAGCCCGACAAGAGCGGGGATGGCCATGATCCCGCATTTAACGCACAGGACTCCACAACCTCTCGGTCGTGGAGTCCTCCTTTTTCAACATTATTCAGTCGGTACTTCAGGCGCTGCCGGAGCGGTTTTTTTCTTGTCGCCACCGGAATCAACTTCGTAGCTCGTGTTCTGAGCCTCGAAAAAATTGACCAGCTCGAAGACATCCGTCGCGGCGGACATCCATTTGGCAGGATTCGTCGCGTTGAAGTGTTTTTCCATGCCGAGCTCGATCAAGCGGCGGTCGGCGACATATTGCACGTACTGGTTCACATAATCGGCGTTGAGCCCGAGGATGCCGCGCGGGAAGAGATCTTTGTTGAACGCAGTCTCGAGATTAACGCCCTCAACGATGATGTCGCGGATCTCTCCGGCGAACTCCGGCGTAACGAGCTCGGGATTCTCCTCAAGGACGCCGTGGATGAGATTGATGCCGAATTTGAGATGAAGCGATTCATCACGTAGTACCCAGTTGATCATTGAGCCTAAATTGCGGAGCTGATTGCGCTGACGGAACGACAAGGCGACCATGAATCCAGAATAGAACCAAATGCCTTCCATGACGACGTTGTACGCAGCGAGATTGCGCACGAAATCACGCTTGCCGTCGGCGGTCGTAATGTCGAGCTTCATGTCGGTCATTCGGCCCATGTATTTGTTGATGAACGCTTCCTTCGCGATCATGGACGGGATCTCTTCATGCAGGGCGAAGGACTTATCGCGGTCGATGGGGAAGGTTTCGAGGACGTATTCGAACGCGACGCAGTGGTTCGCTTCTTCCCACATTTGCTTAGCGAGGTAGAGGTGGCACTCGGCGGATTTGAGATACGGATAGACCCCGAGCGCGAGCACGCGGTTGACGATGAGCTCGGAAGGATTGAAGAACGAGATAAGGAACTCGACCGCGTGGCGTTCGTCTTCTGTCATCTTCGCCCAGTCATCGAGATCTTCCTTGAGCGCGATCTCGTGCGGGAACCACGTGTTGCGCACGGCCTGGTCGTAGAGCTCTTTGGCCCACGGGTAGATGCTGGGGTGGATGTTGTAGTCCTTCGGTGCGGCCTTCCCTAATAACATATAAATATTTTATTGATTGGTAATGTCCGAAACGAATGTCGGCATATGTTTTCTGCCGTCGCTATCTGCCGCTGCTGCGGCAGCGCTCAGTCTCGCGCCCGTCGGCGCTGCGAAGACGGCACAAAACATACGCACTCCATTCGTTTCTTTGTTCATAATTACTGGCACGAGATGCACACATTGGGATTGTCGGCCGGGTCCATCGGTGCGTCCGGGAGCGATTTTTTTGTCGTGATGACGGGCTTCACCGGTGTTGCAGTGGCGGCGGGCGCTTCGATCTGCTGTGCCCGAATGCTAATGGTCGTCTCTGCGACGACTGGTGCGATTGTCGGGCGGACGGGGACTGTCTGTGTTTCCTTTGCGACGACTGATGATGGTGTGACGGAAACAGGTGACGGAGTCGCACTTACGGTTGAGAATCCGAGCGGATTGCTCGTTGGCATTTGTGATGGTGTGAACGGTGTCGTCTCAATGACGACCGGGGACGGTGCCTCATCGGTTTCCGGTACTGACTCTATCATTGTGGGTGCGGCTGCAGCGGCTTTGATCGCGCCGAATCCGCGCTTGCCGGTGAGCGCAGATTTATTCACGGTCGTCGTTGATTGCTCGGCGGTGTGTCGCGGCTTCATATGCAAGTAGTAGGTCGTCTTGAGACCCTTCTTCCATGCGGTCATGTAGATACCTTTCATCTCCTCCATATCGCGGCTCTCGAGATACATGTTGCGTGACAAGGCCTGGTCGACCCACTTCTGTGCGCGGGCGGCGACTTCGATATAGGCGTGCGGATTGGTGGTGAAGGCGGTGCGATAGATCTCTTTGAGATACGCGGGAATTCCCGGGATGTTCGCGATATCGCCCTGATTCTCAATGATCAATTCCTTGATGTCTTCCCAGAGTCCCATGTTCTTGAGATCTTTGACGAGGTTGTGATTGAGATCGAGATACTTGCCGGAGATCTTGTTGCGCGAGAAGACCTGTGCGAATCGCGGATCGATGCCCGGTGTGGTGCCGACGAGAAGTCCGATGTTGGCGTTCGGTGCGACGGCCATCAAGGTAGCATTGCGCATGCCGCCCTTTACCTTCGCACGTAGCTTATCCCAATCGAGGCGACGCTGTTTGGTGATCTTCGAAAGGTCGATCGTCATGCCGCGATCCTTTTCGAGTACTTCGATCGTGTCGATCGGCACCATTCCTTGTGACCAGCGCGAGCCGGTGAAATTCGGGTAACTGCCGCGCAACTTCGCCAGATTTGCACTTTCATCGATAGCCATGTAGCTGACGAACTCGAAAAGGCGATCGGCGAAATCCCATGCGTGCGCGCTCTCGTAGCTCATGGAAAGCTGTTCAAGCGCATCAGAGAAGCCCATGACACCGAGTCCGATCGCGCGATTCTCTTTGTCGCTCCGTGCGGCTTCCGGGATCGAGAGCTGATTGATATCAATGAGGTTGTCGAGATGACGCACGGCGGTACGTACCGTCTCTTCTAGACGCGCCCAGTTGATCTGCTTGCTCTCGATGTGAGCGGAAATGTTGATCGAAGCGAGATTACAGACCGCAATGTTGTTCTTGTCCTGCGGGAGGCAGATCTCGGTGCAGAGATTGCTCATGTGTATCGTGCCGGAGTTGTTATTCAGAGCGCGCAGGTTGACCGGATCTTTCCAGGTGAGCCATGGATGCGAGGTGGACTGGAGCGCGGTCAATATTTGGTGCCATTGCTCGGTCGCCGGAACTTTCTTCCACATGCGCATTTTACCGGCCTTAGCCATCTCGATATATTCGGCGTAGCGCTTACTGAATGCCTGGCCATACAGTTCGTTCAAGTCAGGCGTTTCCTTAGGGTCGAACATGTACCAATCGTCATTACGCTCTACGCGGCGCATGAATTCATCCGAGAGCCACGCGGCAGTGTCGGCAGTGCGCATACGCAGGTAATCGTCACCGGCGTTGTGCTTCCAGTCGATGAATTCGGGGAAGTCATAGTGCCAGTTCTCCATATAGAAGCACAGCGCACCCTTCTTCTTGCCGCCGCGCTGGATCGCGCGGATCGCCGTGTCGATGATCTTGGCGAACGGTGTCGGGCCGCTTGATGCTCCGCCGAAATTGGACATNNGAATCTTTCGAGAGCAACATGACATCGGAGACTGATTTCGCGATGTGCGCCATGTCGTCGTGGATCTCGAGGAGGAAACAATTGGAAAGCGCGGAGCGGACAGTGCCGGAACCGAGGTTCGTCGAACCGCCGGCGATGTATTCGTGCCGCGACATTTTGTCGTAGAACTTGATCGCGGATGCGGTCGGATCCTTTTCGTTATACGCAAGGCCCATGGCGACGCGCATGAAGAAATACTGCGGCGTCTCCAACGGATGTTGATCCATGTTCTTGATCGCATAGCGATTCAAGAGACCGTCGAGCCCGGCGTATACGAAGAGCTCATCGCGTTCGATCGAAAGCGCATCGGCGAGCTTCTTGAGGTCGTAGAGCGCCATGTTGGTGTGCAGACGGCCCTCGGCGATGCCGTTCTTTATATAGAGCGGGAACGCATCACCGTGCTTTTGTTTGAGATCTGCGGCGTCGTCGAGGTCGTAATCGCCAACAACGCGGCGATAGACGGTCTTCAAGAGGAGTCGCGTTGCGACTTTGTCATATTCGATGTCCTCTTTGATGTTCTGGACAGCGGCATTGATGGTCGCTTTATCCATTTCCTCGGTGGTGATCCCGTCATAGAGCGTGAGCTCAGTCTCTGTGGCGATCTGGGTCACCATCGAAATCGGATCGAGGAGCCCGGCGCACGCGCGCTCGATCGAACGGTTGATCTTATCCGCATTGAAGGGCTCTTTTTCTCCGTCGCGCTTCGTTATTGATATGCTCATATATTTTTCCCTGGCTTGTATTTGCTGGCTGACTGATAATCTCGAACGTGATCTTTCCCCCTAGATAAATTAGTAAATAATGTAATGAATGTTGCGACGAAAAAGACGCCCCCAGCGGGCGCCGAAACACCTCGGAATGATTTTCGAGGCAATGCGCGCACGCTTTTGTGTGACGATCGCGTCGTCGTCACTTGTCCTTATCGCGGCTCTCATTATGCACTAGAAAGAGGTCTCCGGCACCCGAAAAAAACTGTGGATAAGGTAACAAGAAACGTTTTTTCTGCTGTTGCAAACGGGTTTTTCCCGCATGGCTCTACTCGTGCATGAATTGGTACTCAAAAACCGGTATTTAGTATAGAGTGATGAGATGAAGAATGTGTGCAGAGACTTCGAGGGCAAAAAGATCACGGTAATGGGGCTTGGTGTCCTCGGTCGCGGTGTCGGGGATGTGGAATTCCTCGCGAAATGTGGTGCGAAAGTCCTGGTGACCGATAAAAAAACAGCGGCCGAGCTTTCGGAATCCGTTGAAAAGCTCAAAATCTTTCCGAATGTGACTTTCCATCTTGGTAGTCATATTGAAAAAGACTTCATTGATTGCGATATGGTCTTAAAAGCCGCCGGTGTGCCGCTCGACTCTCCTTATGTGGAAGCGGCACGCGGTGCAGGAGTTCCGGTCTATATGTCGACGGCACTTTTCGCCAAATATGCGATAGAAGAAGGTGCAACGATCGTTGGCGTGACCGGTACGCGCGGCAAATCGACGACGACGCAGATGATCTACCATACGCTCAGTCATTCTCTAATTCGCGCGAATAGGCGAATACATCTGGGGGGGAATATTCGCGGCGTTTCAACGCTCGCATTGCTTCCTGAAGTTGAGAAAGGGGATATTACGGTCCTTGAGCTTGATTCATGGCAGTTGCAGGGTTTCGGCGATCTGAAGATCAGCCCGCAGATCGCCGTCTTTACGAATCTCTTGGCCGATCATCAAAATTATTATCCGAATATGGATGTGTACTTTGCCGATAAGGCAAATATTTTTAATCATCAGAAAGAGGGTGACACACTTATTTCCGGAAAGGATGTAGAGGAACGAATAAAGGCGNNTTAAAAATTCCCGGCGAGCACAATCGCGAGAATGCGTCGTTCGCTGCAGCAGCTTTGCGTTCATTACATATATCTGAAAACAAAATTCATACGGGACTTGCTTCATTCGAAGCGGTTGAAGGCCGATTGCAATTCGTCCGCGAGCTCAACGGAGTAAAAATTTACAACGACAACAACGCGACAACGCCCGATGCGACAATCGCCGCCTTGAAAGCACTTTCTCCCAATGATGGATTTCGTAAATCCATCATATTGATCATGGGAGGTGCAGATAAAGGGCTCGACATGTCCGGCATGCGCTCTGCCATTCATGCACGTTGTAAAAAAGTTCTATTGCTCGCGGGCACGGGGACGGAACGTATTCGTTCAGATGCGCCGGATGTACCGGTGTTCTCGTCGCTCAGTGAGGCGGTTGAATCCGCGATCGAGATAGCCATGCCGGGAGACATCATCCTTTTTAGCCCCGCATTTGCCTCATTCGGAATGTTCAAGAATGAATACGAACGCAACGACGAATTTCTGCGGTTAGTGGAGAAGATGAGTTGAAGGGGAAAAGGAATAAGGGCACGCTTCACAGCGTGCCCAGGTCATTCCGCTCCCGAGTCGCGCCTAGGGCAACCTTCCAGGGAATCAGCGGAAGTAGAATCTGGATCACCTCCTTTCTGGGTAATACGTACGTCTTCTATGGAGGTAGTCACAGTTCTCTTATCTTGTCGGCGCCTCCCACTTTTGTTGGCTATCTATGACTATACCCTATGATTTATGAGTGCACCCGGGGTCTTTGGTGTGTATAGTAGACGTATGAAAATTCCCCAGAACATCTACATGACCGGTATCGGCGGGATCGGGATGTCGGCCTTGGCTCAATTGCTCGCACAAAAGGGTATATCGGTCGCCGGATCGGACCGCGACGAATCTCCAACGACCGCATTGCTTGGCGAAAAAGGGATTCTGGTGGATATCGGACAACGCGCAGAAAATATTCCCACTGATGTCCGACTGCTCATTTATAGCGATGCGATCCCCGAGTCGAACCTGGAGCGCATGAAAGCGCGCGAACGCGGGATTCCGGAACTGTCGTATTTCGAAGCCCTCGGTGAAATATCAAAAGGAATGCGCACGATCGCGGTCGCGGGCACGCACGGCAAGACGACAACGACCGGCATGCTCGCAAAAATATTACAGGTGGCAGGTAAGCGGCCGACCGCGATCATTGGTTCCATCGTGCGTGACTTTGGCTCCAATTTCCTCGCAGGTGACCCTGACCTCTTCGTCGTCGAGGCGTGCGAGTATCGCGATCATCTGTTGAAGCTTGATCCGGAAATTCTCGTGATCACAAATATTGAACTCGACCATACGGATTATTTCCCAACGCTCGATGCGCTCGTCGAGACGTTCCGCACCGCGGCGCACAAAGTTTCGCATGATGGTTACATCGTCACGAATCCCGCCGGGCCGAATATCGCGCGCATGCTCGCGGGAGCTGCCGCACATATTGTCGATTACACGCAAGAAGAGGTGCCGGAGCTGGCGCAGATCGGAGAATTCAATCGCGAAAATGCGCGTGCGGCCGCTGCGGCCGCACGCGTCGCGTTCCCTCGTCTTGAGCAGGGAACTATTGATCACGCACTCGCGAACTTCAAAGGTTCATGGCGGCGATTTGAATATAAGGGCGAGACACCTGAAGGGGCGTTGGTCTACGACGATTATGCGCACCATCCGACCGCAATATCAAAAACGATTGAAGCTGCACGACAAAAATTTCCCGACAAGAAGATCGTCGTCGCATTCCATCCGCATCTCTACAGCCGCACCAAATCATTCTTGGCGGAATTCGCGGTCGCGCTCGCTTCTGCCGACCGCTCGCTCATCGCGCCGATCTATGCAGCCCGTGAAGTGCCGGACCCGAGTGTCTCCAGTCGCATCTTGGCACTTCGCACGTGTGAGATCGGCGGCGACTCGATCGCCTATGACTCGTTCGACGAGATCCGCGATGAACTTCTCACATGCGGCGACGATACACTGATCATCACGATGGGAGCGGGGGATATTTATAAAGTCGCGGAGCAGATCGCTGATTGATGGGACCGATCTGCGGGGTTGACTCACGGGCCGATCTGATGAATAATCGATTCGGCTCAACAACAGAAAGGAGGCGACAATGGTCGCCTTTAAGCTTCTTGTGGTGCACGGTTATCGAGCGTACCGGAACGGGGGCTTGCCGATCCTAACACCGCAAAACCGTGCGGTCTGCGCGAAGGTGGCGACGTTCGCCCGTCGTTTCGACTACATCGCATTACTCGGCGGCTGGCATGATCGGTCGCTTTCGCCGAGCGAGACCACTGCGATCGTCATGCGTAACGAATTGATTCGCGGCGGCGTCCCGGCAAGTCGGATCATCATTCCTCAACAGGATCCCGCACTTGCGTTCTACATACCGTCGCGCGAGACGGCCGAAGAAGGGAAACTTCTCGCGCTATTTCTCTCTGCGAGTCGGCGAGCGCAAACGGAATACGAGGTGACGGTGATCGCCGCGAAGGAGTGGGTCCCGCGAATCAAGCGCATCTATGCCGCGCTCTGCATCGCAACGGTCGATATGATCTCCGTCGACGCGCCGACACCGTTCCACTTCCGGATGATCGAATTAGGCCTGCGGGCCATATCTCGCATCGATCCACTCGGGACCGGAGCGATCACCGGCGTGCTTCAACGACGTATCCGTCGATCCCGCACCTTGGTGAACAATCCGGGATGGGAATCATTGATCGGATGACGAATTGAGACCGGCCCCGTGGGCGCCGGTCTCGCCTTTTTTATAGGTTAATGATAGCGTCTTTGCATGGGAGTACTTTCGATCGTCGCAACACCGATAGGGAACATGGAGGACATTACGTTGCGCGCATTGCGTGTGCTCAAAGAAGCGGATGCTATTTATGCGGAAGATACGCGCGTCATCGCGAAGCTGCTTGCGAAATATGAAATTCAGACTTCAGTGCACCGTCTTGATGCGGCGACCGAAATTAAAAAAGCGGGCGAGATCATTGAGCGACTTGAACGTGGAGAGAAAGTTGCGTTCGTTTCAGACGCTGGCACACCTGGTATCTCTGATCCCGGTGCGCGACTGGTAAGTCTAATTCGCGCGAATGGTGGAATAACAATAGAAGCGATACCGGGCGCGTCCGCCATCACCACTGCACTTTCGATCGCGGGCATCGACGATCCGGCGTTCACTTTCCTCGGATTCCTTCCGCACAAGAAGGGCCGCCAAACGATGCTCAAGGAAATTGCCGCGAGCGTGCATCCGGTCGTCGTCTATGAATCGCCGCACCGCATTTTGAAGCTTCTCGCGGAACTTGCGGCACATAACATACCCAAGGTATACATCGGTCGCGAGCTCACCAAAATGTATGAGGAGATGCTCGTGGGAGAGCCGTTGGAAATCGCCAAGCAATTGGAAGCAAAAGGCGGTGTGCGCGGTGAATTTGTCGTTATAGCAAGTCATTAATTCGGGGCCGAAAGATATTTTTTGAACGCTTGATGTTTTTCGGTTCTTCCATGACTGGCCTTTTCTTTATTGGACTATAGCGGTACACTTTTCCCATGTCACTCGATGCCCTCATCATGTTATTCGGCGCGTTGGTCGCCGTCATGCCGTTCCTTGGCTTCACGGTCAATATGCAAATGTGGATCTTTTTCATACTCGGTATCATTATCATCGGTCTTGGCATCGCGGTGCGCCGAAGGGGAGAGCGGCAACGCATCATCAGCACACGCAAGGGTGAGTTCGTAGAGAGTGTCCCGTCGGGCATCGTTTCGTACGACATAGAGGCGCGCAATGATATCCATTTGCACGATGGAGATCACACAGCTGCGTAGTCATCTGTTATACTTCACGCATGCAACCCGATGCCCGCGACGATGATCGCCGCATCACATATTTTGCGGCAACGCACACGCGCGGCAAACGCGACATGTTCGGCATACGCGCCATAGATCGAGGCAAACACGTTTACGTGATCGGCAAGACCGGCATGGGCAAATCGACCTTGCTCGAGAACATGGCGATCCAGGATATTCAGCACGGCGAGGGAATCGCATTCATCGACCCGCACGGTTCGACCGCCGAGAAGCTTCTCGATTTCGTTCCGCACGATCGCATCAATGACGTCGTCTATTTCGCGCCGTTCGATGTCGATTACCCGATCGGATTCAACGTGATGGAAGACGTCGGATTCGATAAACGGCACCTCGTCGTCTCGGGCCTCATGGGGGCCCTGAAGCGCATCTGGGTCGACGCGTGGAGCGCGCGCATGGAATACATTTTGCAAAATACACTCCTCGCGCTTCTGGAATATCCGGGCTCTACGTTGCTTGATGTGAATCGAATGCTCACCAACAAGACCTTTCGCGAAGCGGTGATCAGGGTCATACAAGATCCGATCGTGAAGGCGTTCTGGACGGAAGAATTCGCCGCATTCACCGATACCTATACGCGCGAAGCGACGCCGGCGATCCAGAACAAGATCGGACAATTCATCGCGAATCCCTTGATACGCAACATCATCGGTCAGTCGAAATCATCATTCGACCTGCGTAAGATGATGGACGAGAAAAAAATATTCATCGTCAATCTTTCCAAAGGCCGCATGGGCGAGACCAATGCCTCGCTCTTGGGCTCGATGCTCACGGTGAAGATCTATCTCGCCGCAATGAGCCGCGCCGAAGAGCCCGCCGCGCGCATGGCGAAATTGCCGCGCTGTTTCTTCTATGTAGACGAGTTCCAGTCGATGATGAACGAATCGTTCGCCGACATCCTTTCCGAATCGCGTAAGTACAAGCTCGCGCTCACCTTGGCCAATCAATACATTGAGCAAATGGAAGAAGGGGTACGCGACGCCGTTTTTGGCAACGTGGGGACCCTGATAACGTTCCGCGTCGGTCCCTTTGATGCCGAGACCCTGAAGACGGTTTTCGAGCCGACGTTTGAGGCGGAAGACCTGGTCGGGCTTGGTATTGGACAGATCTACCTCACACTGATGATCGATGGTGTCGGTTCGCCGCCGTTCTCGGCAGAAACGATCCCGCCGATCGAGTCACCGCACATCTCATATCGCGAAGATGTCGTTACGCATTCGCGCGAGGCCTACGGCAGGCCGCGCGAAGAAGTGGAGGCAGTGATCGCGGCCAAACAAAAAGAATTCATCCCACCACCGGTCTTGTCGAAAACGCAGATCCGCAAAAATGAGAGTGGTAGTAGCTATGGCACGCGGCCACGGGAAAGCGCCCCCGTCGTGCCGCCGATAGCGGTCATGCGCGCGGCCAATAAGCCCGTCGACACGAACCCCGCCTCTGCACCAGTTGTCGTCGTAGCCCCGGTCGCTGAACGACCGCCAATAGAGGAAAAGAAGCCTGAACCGCCTGAAAAATTGGTTGAACGACCGACCGAGCGTTTTGTTGAGCGCGTGGTCGATAGGCGACCGGCATCGGTGTCGCACAAAAGTAATACCGAAGCCGATCAGCGCTCTGCCCTGCGCGCTGCCATCGACGGAGCGCGGAGGTCACCGATCGCTTCCCCGGTCGCACCGATCCGTTCGCCTGCAGATCTCTTGCGTGCACGCATTCACAGTCGTGCAACGCCCCCATCATCAGCCGAAAAGCGTCAACAAGAATCTCGACCAGAGCCCGTACCACATTCGTTTCGCTCGACCGATTTTCGATCCGTGAGGCCGCCTCAAAAAATTGTGGAGCGTGAACCGGTACGAGAACAATGGGGGAGTGATCGGGAGATCCCGCCGCCGGCAGATTCAGAAGTTGCAACTGCTGAAATATCACCGGAGTTGCTCAAACGCGTTATCAATGATGGCGGGGGTCATGAACAAGATACTTCAGATTCGTAACATCGCGCTCGTCTTTGTCCTCGCACCGCAGCTTGCGTGGGCACAGGTCGCGATCACCGAGATCATGTATGATCCCGCCGGCGTTGACAGCGGACACGAATGGATCGAAGTCTACAACGAGGGAACGTCATCCATTCCGCTGTCGAGCTGGAAGATCTTCGAAGGCGACGCGAATCACAATATCGTTGCAGCTTCGAGCGACTCGCTCTTCGCGCCCGACACCTATGCGGTCATCGCACAGAATGCGATTAAATTTCAAACAGACTATCCGAATTTCGCAGGTGAATTATTTCACAGCGCGTTCGCGCTCGATAACGGCGGGGCGACGCTGACGCTGCGCGACAAGTCGCTTACCGATATTGATGCGGTCACATACGACAGTTCGTGGGGCGGCCTCGGTGACGGCAATAGCCTTCAACGATCTCCGGGCGACCAAGGAAATTTTGTTCCTCGCACGCCGACACCGGGCGGCCCGATCGCGGCTGCGATGGTCGCTCCAAAATTGAAGCCAACCGTCCCGGGAAATACTGCGAAACCGAAACAAAGTACAAGCTTGAAAACGACTTCTGTTTCAGCATCGACCGCGAACGTTCGTTCCACGAACGACGCGGGCAACATGGCGGTCGTCACATCACAAACGGCGGCCGTTGCCATGCCCGGTATCGATTCATATTGGTTCTTCGCGCTCGCGGCAGTCATTCTGCTCGCTGTCGCCGCGATAGCCGGTGCACAGCATTTCAAAAAATCCGAATGGGACATCATTGAAGAAAGCCCCGAAGACGTGTAATCTTGAGGTCATGAGTGAAAAACAAACGGTTCTCGTCACCGGAGGCGCCGGCATGATCGGCTCGCGCCTCATCGAGATTCTGTTGCCGAAGTATCGAGTCGTATCGCTTGATAACTATTTCATAGGTAAAAAGGAAAATCATGTTGCAGGTGCAGACTATCGGGAGGGTCACACCAAAGACATCGAAACGCTCTGCGGCGATCTTGATCCCGCGATCATCTTCCATCTCGGAGAATATTCGCGCGTAGAACAGAGCTTCAAAGATGTCGAACTTGTGTGGCAGTCCAATGTCGAGGGCACGTTTCGCGTGCTTGAATTTTGGCACAAGCGAAAGTGCAAGATCGTCTACGCAGGATCAAGCACCAAGTTCGCCGACGGTGGCATGGGTCGCGATCAATCGCCGTATGCGTGGATGAAAGCGTCAAACACCGAGCTCGTGCGCAATTACGGCAACTGGTTCGACCTCCCGTATGCGATCACGTATTTTTACAACGGCTACGGTCCGCGTGAGCTCGCCGAAGGTCCGTATGCATCGGTCATTGGGAGATTTAAGACGCAATATTGGGCAGGGGAGCCGATCACGGTCGTTGCTCCGGGCACACAGCAACGCAATTTCACACACGTTGATGATCTCGCCCGCGGGCTTCTCATGGTCGGCGAGCATGGTCTGGGCGATGAATTCGGGCTCGGAAGCCACGAATCACATACGATGCTCGAGATCGCAAAAATGTTCACCGACAACATCGTTATGCTTCCGGAGCGCCCCGGCAATCGCATGGAATCGATCGTCGACACGACACGCGTCGAGCAGGAATTCGGCTGGACGACGGAACATACGGTGAAGGAATATATTGAATCGTTGAAGCAGCAGAAAAAATGAAAACACTCGTTCTGATCCACGGTCTTCATCTCGGAGCGAAGCACTGGGAAGACTTAGCGTGGGGAGACCCCGCAACTGGCCGGCTCGGGAAAGCGGCAAAAGGAATTGCTGAAGCCGTAAAATTCGACGCATCGATCATCGTCTTTGGTTCAGGCGCTTCACAGAAAGGCGGCACGTATGAAGCCCAATTCACGTATAATTTTGCACTCGAACACCTTGCTGTATTAGCTACCCATATCGGCATGACACCAGGTGCTTTGAAGGAATGGCTTAACTCCCGCGTGCGAATGGATGTTAATTCCCAAAATACGAGAGATGAGGTTCACAACGCGTTCTCAATCGCTCGTGAGAATGGTATTGACCGAATCATTCTTGTATCAAATCCATGGCACATCTTGCGTTGTATGCAGGTGGCGTTCTCCGAATGTGCAAAAGATACTGGCTCGCTTCACCTGCTCGATAATCTGTATGCGACAGCGTCGGATCCGATCGCTGGCGAGATGCGCATCGATGATATCGTCATAATCGAACCGCCGCACCGCCCCGATCGCCCCGATGTGCCGTTCACCATAACGCTCAAGGGATTGATTCCGTTCATGACGACGGATAGATTGGACGTCGCACTCAATTTAAATGATGCGCTCAAGAAGGTGATCGCGGAATGGAAGCAGAAACTTTAAATTGCCGCCGTGCTTTTCTTTTGCCACGAGCGGGCGTGGATTGAGCTTAATGAAGCGCGTTCTCATGGTCTCCTTTAGCCAATCCGTCCGCCTGCATGTTGAAAATGTATGCGTGTGTACGTATGGCCAGAGAGTGGTAAGATACTTCGGATGGAGTTTCCAATCATCGGTTTCATCGGACAAGGATTCATTGGCGGGGCATACGCAGACGACATCGAGTCGCGCGGATTCCCCGTGGTGCGGTACGCCTTAGAAGAGCCGTATGTGCGCAACAAAGAGCAGCTTCTGCAATGTTCGATCGTCTTCATTGCAGTACCGACGCCCACGACAGTGCATGGTTTTGACTACTCGATCGTTCGCGATGTGATCGGCTTCACCAAACCGGGAGCGATCGTCGTTATAAAGTCGACCATTATTCCCGGTACGACCGAGTCGCTCCAGGAACTGTTTCCCGATCGCATCATCCTGCATTCTCCCGAATTTTTGCGCGAAGCGACGGCCGCATCCGATGCGGCTCATCCCGAACGCACCATCATTGGCATTCCGCGCAACACGCAAGAATACCGCGACGCCGCACAGCAGGTGCTCGCGATCTTGCCCAAGGCGCCCTTCGAGCTTGTCTGCTCGTCGCGCGAGGCCGAATATATTAAGTATGCGAACAATTCTTTTTTGTTCTGGAAAGTCCTTTTTGCAAATATTTTTGCGAATGCCGTCGCGCAAGAAGGTGGTGACTGGGACGTGGTGCGTTCGGCGCTCGGTGCAGATTCGCGAATCGGTCCATCGCATCTGGCCGTGGACCATACAAGCAACCATAGCGCCACCAAAACTGGCCGCGGCGCGGGTGGACTCTGCTTCATCAAGGATTTTGCTGCATTCGTGGATCACTACGAAAAAATAATGCCATCTGATGCGGCAGGTATAGCTGTTTTGCGTGCGCTCGAATCTAAGAACAAAGAACTTCTTATACAGAGCGGCAAAGATCTCGACCTCTTGAAAGGTGTGTATGGAGAGATCACATAAACAGTATTCGAATTTCTGACGCGCTTTTCTTTTGCCGTGATTGGGCTAGGATAAGGCCTCATGAAGCGCGTTCTCATTTTCTCCCTTACATACCAGCCCTTTATCGGGGGAGCAGAGGTAGCGATAAAGCAAATAACGGACCGGATCGATCCGAGCGAGTATCAGTTCGACATGATCACGCTACGGTTCGATTCGAAGCTACCCGAAGTCGAGCGAGTAGGGAATGTCACCGTATATCGCATCGGTGCCACGGTGGAGAATCCGAAAGTGTCCGACAGGAATTTGCCGCCGGCGCTGAAGCGCGCGAAATTGCTTTTTCCGTTCACCTCATTTTTAAAAGCGCTGTCGCTGTATCGTAAAAATAAATACGACATGACGTGGGCGATGATGGCCAACTATGCCGCCTTCGGTGCGTTGCTTTTCAAATACACACATCCTTCCGTGCCGTACTACCTCGAACTCCAAGATGGTAATTCGCTCGAACAGGTGCGAAGCCGTCAGCCGATCCTGCGTACACTGTGGTTCTTCTATCGCCGCCTCTATCTCAAAGCGGATCGCATCAAAGCAATATCGCGATTCATCGAGAAATTGACGCGCGAGGTCGGCTACGAAGGCCCTGTCGTCGTCATTCCCAATGCTGTCGACACGGCAAAATTTTCCGCATCGGTCGAAGGGGAATTACTTTGGGAATTGAAAAATAAATATGGCAAACAGCACGGCGATATATATCTCTTCACCGCATCGCGGCTTGTGCTTTCGCGTGGTGTCGAAGACGTGATCCGCGCCTTGTCGCATCTGCCGCCCCATGTGAAATTTCTCATCGCGGGCGACGGCGAAGATCGCGCCAAGCTCGAAGATATCGCGCGAAAGGCGAATGTCGATGATCGCGTGATCTTCGCCGGGCACATCGATCACGCGGATCTACCGGCATATTTCAAGATGTGCGATATCTTCGTGCGCCCCTCGATCATCGAAGGATTCGGCAACGCGTTCGTCGAGGCATTTGCGGCGGGCATTCCCGTAGTGGCAACGCCGGTCGGCGGCATTCCTGATTTTCTCTTTGATCCGTGGAAAGATCCGGAGATTCCATCGACGGGGATCTTCTGCAAGGTGCGTGATCCCGAATCGGTCGCCAAGGCGGTCCGGCACTATATCGATGATCCACAACTCACAGCGACCATCGTGAAGAATGCCAAGGCGCTCGCGATCGAGAAGTACGATTGGAATATCATTGCACGGGATATGAAGGTGCAGATCTTCGACGTGCTCACACATTAGTGCGGCGGCGCCCTTGGCGCGCGCCCCGCCCGTGCGCTACAGTACTCCCATGCGTATTGTCATCGCGTCAGGCATCTATCCGCCGGAAGTCGGCGGCCCCGCCCTTTATGCAAAGGGAGTCAAAGAATCGCTCGAACGCGCCGGCCATGAAGCCCCAGTAGTCCTTTTTGGCAGTTTACGGGGCTATCCGTCGGGCATCCGGCATTTTTTGTACGCGATCAAGCTGTGGCGCGCAGCGAGCGGCGCTGATGCGATATTCGCATTCGATACCTATAGCGTCGGCGTGCCTGCCGTTCTCGTCGGCATGCTCCGAGGGGTGCCCGTCGTCATACGCATCGGCGGCGATTTCGTATGGGAATCATATATCGAACGCACCAAGGATTTGGTGCCGCTACCGAATTTCTATCGCGTACCGCGCGATCTCAACCGTAAAGAGCGCATCGCGTTCAAGCTCGTCACCTGGATGCTTCGTCACGCACAGCTCGCATTCAATACGCCGTGGCTCCGTGAGATCTGGCAAGAGCCGTACAAGATCGATCCATCGCGAACGCATATCGTCGAGAATGTCATCGGGGAACGATTCGATCGCGCTTCGGTAACGAATCGTTCGCTGCTCTTGTATGGACGGCAGATCGCGCTCAAGAACACGGGGGCATTCCGCTCCGCGTTTCAAAAAGTGCGCACAGACGGGGTCAACTTCGATCTTGAAGAGGGGATGGTGCCGCATGTGGAACTCATTGAAAAAATACGCGCCTGTTACGCCGTCGCGATTCCGTCGATCTCGGAAGTCGCTCCCAACAGCGTCATCGATGCAATACGTTGCGGCGTGCCGTTCCTGCTCACGAAGTATTCCGGCTACGCAGAAAAATATAAAGACATGGGCATAATTATTGACCCACTTTCTCAAGCCGACATGGCACGCGGCATTCGAGAGATCGCTGATCCTGTGATCCATGCACGCTTGTGCGCGAACATCGTCGCATACGCCGACCTGCGCACGTATGATCATGTTGCCCGCGAAATGCTCGCGATCATACAAAAATAGTATGCGTGTACTGCAGATCGGTTCAGATAGATCAAAGCGGGGAATTCTTTTCCCAGGAACGCCCGCGTTCGAACGTCAGCGCGCCTATGCCGAGAAGTTCGATCATCTCGACGTCATCGGCTTCTCTATTCGATCTGACGATGCGACAGAGCATATTCAAGGCAAACTTTCCGTCCATCCGACGAATTCGCTTTCAAAACTATTTTACGGGATCGACACATTGCGTATCGTCCGCACATTGTCCAAACCGGATGTTATTTCAGCACAGGATCCCTTCGAGGTCGGACTCCTTGGGCTGTTCATTGCTCGTCGTCTTCGTCTGCCGCTGCACGTACAGGTACACACCGATTTTCTTTCGCCACACTATGCACGACATTCGTTCTTGAATCGGCTGCGTGTTGCGGTCGCCGGCTTTGTCTTGCGTCGCGCGGCACGCGTGCGCGTCGTATCCGACCGCGTCAAGGATGAGATCATTTCGCGCTACGGGCTCAAAACGCACATCGGCATCTTGCCGATATTCGTGGATATCGAGAATTTCAGAAACGCGCCGCGCATGCCCGGGCTTGAGGCTCGATTTGAGCAATTCAAAACGAAACTCCTCGTCGTTTCGCGTCTTGAATCTGAGAAGAATGTCGCGCTCGCGATCACCTCATTTGCGAAATCAGCGCCGGAGGATGCCTGCCTCATCGTGCTCGGATCGGGAACTGAGCGGTTGAAGCTCAAAGAGCTCGCAAAAAAACTTGGCATTGCGGACCGTGTTTTCCTCGATGGCGAGGCGAGCGCGCGTGATTTCTATCCGATCGTGGATCTCGTTTTGGTGACCTCGCACTATGAAGGCTACGGACTCGTGATCATCGAAGCGCTCGCGGCAGGGAAGCCGGTCCTTTCGACCGATGTTGGCATCGCGCGCGCCGCCGGCGCGATCATTGCGAACGAACAGGAATTTCCAGCAGCCCTCGCGCAGTGGTTCAAGGGCGGCCCTCGAACGATGCAATTGAATAAGTATCCGTACCAGAATTTCGATGAGTATGTGCGGGGATATTGTGACGATATCGCCGCTTGCATAAAAAAGTAAAAGGCCGCGACTTGCGTCGCGACCTTTCGAAGCTCCGGTCACCAACCTTTCGTCTGCGGTCGGTCTTTTCCGAGCAAGAACATCGCGACCCCGCGAATTTCCTGGATGACCCGTGAGTCGGTGAAATGACCGCCGAATGACCGCAGTCGTTGTTCAGCTGCCTCGCGATTTCCATCGAGTTCCGCTTCGGCCAAAGTGAACGCTTCAGCGGGAGTCAAAAATGGAGGCAGTCCGGCTGACCGTAATGCGATCCGACCGGCCCGTGGGCAGTGATACCAGCTCGTGACAAACTCCACCTCTCCTTCCTCGATCGAGAGGTGTTCCCGTCGAGCGAACTCCAGGAAAGCGATCGCCGCGTTGCCAGTCGTACCCGTCGAAGGCAGCCAGTGTATTTTCGATGGGTCAGCTCCAAGATCATGAATGAGCATTTCCCGAATTACCCATCCTTGCCACAACTTCGAGGGTTTGCCATCGATTACGATAGTTTCTCCCTTGTAACGCCTCTCATCTTTTCCGGGGATTACGAGCATTCGACAGAAACCGAGGCGCAGCATTGCAGCGAACCCCTCGATCCGGGGTTGCGCGTAAATCGGATTCTGTTCGATTGATCCAAGATGATCTCCAGCAGGTTTAAAACCGCTCGGACGTTCCGGATTTGCGGTCTTTTCGATGTCGAATGCAAAGCCGCACACGACATCAATTCTGTGTACAAGCCTGTTCGACATCTGTAAACCTTTCTTTGCCTCGTTGTGGGTACTCAAAGAACGAACGAATATAATAAATCTTTTTTTAGATATGTCAATCTTATTTCTTGCATAAATTAAGCCAAAGAAGCATAATGCAGGATCTATGGCTACGACTAAAACAGCGAAAAAAGCAGTTAAAAATGGTCACAAGAAGCCGATCATTGGCTTCATCGGGCAAGGATGGATCGGCAAGAACTATGCCGAGGACTTCGAGAAGCGCGGCTTCGAGACGATCCGCTTCGCACTTGAAGAACCGTATCGGCAAAACGAAGACAAGATCAAAGAAGCGGACATCGTCTTCATCGCAGTGCCGACGCCGACCACGACCGACGGTTTCGATGACTCGATCGCGCGCGGGGTCTTGAAACATGTGGGTCACGGGAAGACCGCCGTCGTGAAGTCGACCTTGAAGCCGGGCACGACGCATTCGTTCCAAAAGCAATACCCGGATATCTTCGTCATGCACTCTCCGGAATTCCTCTCGCGCGGCACGGCGGCATACGATGCGTCGCATCCGCTGCAAAACATCGTCGGTATTCCTGTTGACAATGAAGAGTATCGGACGCGGGCAGAGCGTGTGCTTTCAGTCCTCCCAGAAGCGCCATCGATCATCGTGCCGGCGCAGACAGCAGAATTTTTCAAATATGTGCACAACACATCGCTCTTCGCGCGTTCGATCTACATGAACCTTTTATATGACATCGCGACTGAGCTTGGTGTCGACTGGGCACATGTCAAAGAGATGATCATTCGCGATCCAATGATCGCGTTCCAGGATCCCGTGATTGCCAAATGGCATATCGAACCTGCGCATTCCTCAGGACGTGGCATCGGCGGCGATTGTCACATCAAGGATTTCGAGACATTTTCGCGACTATTCGCAGAGACCGTTGGTGACGAACACGGCATGAAGCTCATCGATGCCATGAAGAATATGAACATCGAGCTGCTCCTCGGCAGTAAGAAAGATCTCGACCTGCTTTCGGGCGTGTATGGTAAAGATATATTGAAACGTAAAACGAAGGTGAAGAAAGCCGCGCGGAAGTCGGCGAAGAAGGCGGGACAAAAGTTGCGCAAACGCGCATAATGCAGGCAGACGGCCTTGCGCCGCCCCGTCATGAAGAATACAGAACATAACTACGCATTCATTGATAGCCAGAACGTCAATTTGGCGATTCGCGACCAAGGCTGGCATCTTGATTGGAAGCGGTTCAGGATATATCTGCAAGAAAAATACGGCGTCGAAAAGGCCTTTCTTTTTATCGGATATGTCGAGGGAAACAGCGAATTGTATACGGCACTGCAAGATGCTGGTTTTCTTTGTGTGTTCAAACCAACGCTGACATATAAGGATGGAACGACGAAAGGTAATTGCGATGCCGAGCTTGTCTTGCAGGCGATGATCGAATACCAGAATTTCAATAAGGCCGTAATAGTGACAGGCGACGGTGACTTTTATTGTTTGGCGAAGTATTTTATAGAGCAGGGTAAATTAGCGGCCATAGTCGTACCGAATAGATTCAAGTTTTCTGCGCTTTTAAAATTTCAAGTTTGCCGCCCACACCTTCGATTTATGAATGATTTAAAAGAGCGCTTATCATACAGGGGGGCAAAGAAAAGGCCCCACAAGGACGGGACCTTGTAGGGTTATCTCTTCCGTTGGTGATACGCGTATTATACCTATACTAGTGATGACGTCAATATGAAGCTTCTCATAGTCACCCAGGCGGTCGACCTCGACGATCCCGTCTTGGGGTTCATGCACCGATGGATCGAAGCATTCGCCACGCGGTTCGATTCCATCGAAGTGATCTGTCTTAAAAAGGGACGTTCACATCTTCCGGAGAATGTTCATGTGCACTCACTCGGGAAGGAACACGGGACCTCTCGTGTGAAATATATTTTCAATTTTTATCGCTACCTGTGGGCTCTGCGCGGCTCGTATGACGCGGTCTTCGTGCATATGAATCAGGAGTATGTGCTCTTGGGCGGGATCTTCTGGCGAATGTCGGGAAAGAAGGTCATTCTCTGGCGTAATCACAAGAAGGGCACGTGGACGACACGACTTGCCGGTATGATCGCACATACAGTGTGCTATACGTCAGCCGCCGCGTACGTCGCGCATTTTAAGAACGCGGTACAAATGCCGATCGGCATCGATACTGATATATTCGTTCCACCTGCAAGCCCGCCTCCAGCGAATTCGATACTATTTCTCGGTCGTATCGATGCGGTGAAGAAACCGATCGAGTTCCTTGATGCCTTGAAGATCCTCGTGGATCAAAATGTGGATTTTCATGCGGACATTTACGGCGACCCAACATATCCGGATGATCCATATTTCGTGCAGTTCAAAGATGCGGCACGGTCACTCCTCGCGAGCGGTCGTGTGATGCTCCACCCATCCGTCCCGAACGAACAGACGCCGAAGGTCTATGGCGCACATCAGATCTACGTCAATCTCACGCCATCCGGCTCGTTCGACAAAACGATCGGCGAGGCAATGGCGTGTGGTTGCATCGTCGTCGTAGCGAACGACGCTGTGCAAAAATATATCAGCGAAGAACAGCTTATCGATCCCGTTTCAGCAGCTTCCCTCGGAACCGGTATTCGGCTAGCTCTGAATTTGTCGGAAGGTGAGCGTAAATCGCGAAAGCATAGGTCACGAGAATATGTGATGCGGGAGCACTCGCTTTCGCTTTTGGTAGAAAAATTGGCGTACGCATTGGGAACAAAAACATTATGAACGAGAAAAAAATTCACGTTGCATACGTGGTCAACAGCATACTCATCGCAGGCGCGGAGATGACCGTGTTCGAAACGGCAGCGCATCTCGATCGAGAACGATTCTCTCCGACAGTGTATGCCTTAAGTGATTATGGCAACGCGCGTTCATCGCTCGCGTCACGATTTCAAGAGGCACAGATACCGCTTGTGTTCTTGGATGCGGGCAAGAAGGTCGGTATCATAAGCGCGATACGCATGTTGCGCACACAGTTCCACGTATCGCGTCCCGACATCCTACATTGTCATCTTCCGGACGCGGTCATCGCCGGAGGCATTGCTGCCGCGAGCATGCACATACCGTTCATCATCCATGAAGATCAGACACAGAGGTTTCATTCATGGAAGATTCGATTGATGTATCGCTTGCTTAGACCATTCTCGGCGCTCACTGTCTGTTATGCGGATAGTATCGAAGAGGATATCTTCGGCGTCGCACATGTGCTCGATGCTCAACCTGAAAAGATCGAATACAGATCATGTACCATTTCCAATGGCATTGACGTAGCCCGAGTCGAAGACGTTACATTGAGCGTTGATCGTCATCAAAAACGCCGCGAGCTCGGTTGGACCGACACAGATATCGTCATTGTATCGACCGCACGGTTCATCGAATGGAAGGGGCATCGACAGCTCGTTGAAGCTTTTGCATCCGTGGTGGAAAAGGTTCCAAATGCGAGACTTTTTATTGCTGGCGGCGGAGCGATACATCAGGAACTCTGTGACCGTGTAAGCGAGCTCGGGCTTACAGAACGGGTGCAATTGCCTGGAGTGCGCACCGATATCTACGAGATCCTTACTGTTGCTGACATTTTTTCACTCGCGTTTATTTATGGAAAAGGCCGCGAAGCCGAGGCGATTGGAATTGCCGGATTCGAAGCGATGGCATGCGGCTTGCCGATTGTCGTCAGTGACTATGCCGGAGCTCTGCAACACACAGAAAATGGTAAAAACGGCATTATTGTCCGGCGAGATGACAAGGAGGCATTATCTGCCGCCCTGACCCGTCTTGCAGGCGATGCAACGTTGCGCCAACAAATGGGAGAGTCGGCGCACCACTACGCGCTCCGCCACTTGGATTGGCGGACTATAGTACCCATATACGAACGAATATATTCTTTACTATCGATCAATGAAGGCGGAGATCACTCGGAACCACGAGAGTCTTTGTAAAATTCTTTGATCGCCTCCACGATTCTATCGATTTCTTCGAAGGCCAGTTCAGGATACAAAGGGAGCGACAAAATTCTTGAAGCCAAATGCTCCGCAATCGGGAAATCACCCCTTTTATGTTTTAATTCTCTATACGCTTTTTGCAAATGAATGGGGATAGGGTAATGAATATTCCCAAAGATATTTCTGTCCTTCAGGAATTGCAACAGACGATCTCTTTTGTCGGTAACAATACAGTAAACGTGAAAGACGTGTTTTATATTCGGATCGATCGCCGGAGTTTTGAGAGGCAAACCTTTTAACGTTTCATTGTAGTATCTTGCCAACTCGAGACGACGGTCACTCCATTGTTCCACATGAGGCAGTTTTACGTTCAAGATCGCCGCTTGAATAGTGTCGAGTTTCGAGTTGTGGCCTTTTATTGTGTGTATATATTTTTTGGTTTGCCCAAAGTAGCGGAGCAATCGTAGTTTCTTGGCCAGTACGGCGTTGTTGGTGGTGATAGCGCCTCCGTCGCCATAGCATCCAAGATTTTTACCTGGGTAAAAACTGTACGCGCACGCGATGCCAAAATTCCCAACTCTTTTTCCCTTGAATCGTGCGCCGTGCGCTTGCGCTGCATCCTCGACCACCAATAAGCCGTGTTTTTTTGCAATAGACATGATCGCATCCATTTGTGCGGCCTGTCCATAGAGATGCGTCACCGCGATCACTTTGGTCTTGCGCGTGATGGCCTTCTCGATCTTTTTTGGGTCGATATTGAACGATGCGGGATCACAGTCGACGAAGACAACTTTTGCGCCTACAAAGCTTGGAGCCAAGGCAGTCGAGATATATGAGTTTACGGGCACGATGACTTCATCGCCCTTTTGCAGCTCCAGTGCTTCAAAGATCAACTCCAACGCAGATTGCCCGGAACCGGTACCGATACAATATTTAGTCTCGCAAAACCTTGCAAAGGCGTTTTCAAATGCGGAGACGTCAGGTCCGTTTATGAATGCGGTGGTGTCGATGACCCGCTGTATCGCTGCGTCGATCTCCGGTTTCAGGCTGAGATATTGTTTCTTGAGATCTACGAATTGTATCGGTTCGTCCATAATTCGTCTTCGTGCTGACGGATAGAGATCACTTACGTGCGTAGGCGCCCTTCTTCTTCGGAACTTTTTTTGCCGCGTCAAAAAGTTCTACGTACGCCATGAACGTTTTATCGATCATAGTGGGGAAGTCCACCTTCGGCGTCCAATCCAGATCTGCGACGGTATTTTCGATGAACGGTACGCGATTATTCACATCCTCGTATCCTTCACCGTAGTGCTGTTTGGCGGTCTTACTTACTATCTGAACCTTTTTTATCTTATCCTTAAAATACCGATAATTCGGCGCTTTTTGGACTATCTGATCAGCCAATTCTTTGATGGAGTGATTGTTATAGGGATTGCCGATATTATAGATCTTGCCATAGGCGATGCCGTTCTTGTTCTCGATTATCTTCATGAGCGCATCGATGCAGTCGTCTACATAGGTAAAGGACCGTCGAGCCATTCCGGCATCCACCAAGATCAAGTTCTCTCCGCGCAACACGTTCCCCAAGAATTGAGTGATCACTCGTGCGCTGCCTTTGCCTTTGCGATCGATGTCGTCCAATCCGATCCCTGTCCAGTTAAACGGCCTGAAGATGGTGAAGCGAAGCTTCCGGTGCGTGCCATATGCCCAGATAACGCGGTCCATCATTTGTTTAGCAGTGGAGTAGATCCAGCGACTGCGATGAATCGGTCCCACGACAAGCGGAGAAGTCTCCGGATTAAAGATATTGTCAGGTGACATGCCATACACTTCGCTGGTCGATGGCCAAATCAAATACTTATCATACTTCGCACACAATCTGACGATCGGCAAATTTGCCTCGAAGTCGACCTCGAAGACCTTTAGAGGGTCTACCATGTAGGTCTGCGGAGTGGCGATACCGGCCAAAGGCAGCACCGTGTCGGCAGCCTTAACGATCTTCTCGATTGTCTTTATGTCCTTGGTGAGGTCTCCCTTGTAAAAGGTGAACCGTTTGTTATGTCTATCCGAAGCGATTCGCGTTTCGGATATGTCAAAGCCGATCACTTTCCAGTCGGTCGTATCAAGAATTCTGCGCAACAAGTGGTGTCCTATGAAGCCATTTACCCCGAAAATCGCAACTGTCTTTGTCTGTTTTTGCGCCATATGATTATGCTTTACACGGCATGTTAGCATCTCTAATTACAAAGTGCTACAGTAATAAAAATATGAAATGCAAAATATGTAGGGAAGATTCTTCAACGATGTTTCTAGATCTCGGCAAGCAGCCATTGGCCAACAAATATCCCAAACAAGAAGATTTTGTGCATGAGGATTTCTTTCCCGAGCAGGTTTTCTTTTGTACCAACTGCCGAAATGTTCAGTTGGGCACTATCATTTCTCGCGAACGGATGTTCGAGGACTATTATTATCTATCTAGTGTCAATCAGGGTCTCGTCCGTCATTTTAATTCGCTGGCAGGCAAATTAAAAGACTCAAAGTTCGTCTTGGACGTGGGCTCGAACGATGGAATTTTACTAAGGCCGCTTAAAGAATTGGGAGTGAAATTTTTAGGTGTCGACCCGTCCGTCAATGTCTCAAAGATAGCGAACGATGCCGGTCTCACGACCATTACCGCCTTTTTTGACGCTGAGTCGGCGAATGAAGTGAGGACCAAGTATGGAAATCCTGACGTGATCGTGGCGAGCAGTATCTTTACACATTTGGAAGACCCGCATCTTTTTATGAATGCGGTCAAAGAAATACTCACCGAAGATGGAAAATTTATCATAGAAGTCGAATATATCGGCAATATTATTCGCGATGTGCAATTCGAACGGTTTTATTTGGACAGGATCTTCTATTATTCGCTCTCTTCTCTCGCGAAGCTAGCTGAGCTCCATGAAATGTATATCCAAGATGTAGAGATGATCGAACCGCACGGGGGATCGTTGCAAGTCACGTTCATTCGCGCAGGTCAGGGTGCGGCACCGACGGATAGAGTTGCCAACATGCTTAATGAAGAAGCAAAAAACTTATCTCTGCCAAAATTACTTGAATTCAAAAACGTCGTTGATGAGAGTGTCGGGGCTTTCAAAGATATGCTGATAGCATTAAAAGATTCCGGAGTAAAAGTTGCTGGGTATGGGTGTCCGGCACGTGTCACCACAATTACCAATTACGGTGATATAGGACCGGATTTGGTCGAGTTTATTGTCGACGATTCGCCGCTCAAGCAAAACAAATTTTCTCCCGGTAAGCATATTCCGATCGTTCCAAACGCATATTTAGCCGATCACAAGCCAGAATTACTTGTCGTCTTCGCGTTCGAATACATCGACGATATTCGCAAAAAAACGGACAATGCCTATCGATATCTCATACCGATTCCTCCGAGGGAAGTGTAGTCAGTAGTGAGATTTTACAAAAGGGCCACATATACTTACTTGGAAAGACCTTAAAATAAAAGACTCTGTAATATATGGAAAACAAAATGCAATGTATCGCACCTGACGTCATTATCGGTAAGGATGTAAGGCTCAACGCCTTCATCAATCTCTATGGTTGTTCGATAGGTGATGAGTCAATGATCGGAACATTCGTCGAGATCCAGGGCGGCGCGGTGGTCGGGAATAAATGCCGGATCCAAAGTCATACCTTTATTTGCGAAGGAGTGACGATCGAAGACAATGTCTTCGTTGGTCACGGTGTTATGTTCATAAATGATGCGCATCCTCGTGCCGTACGTCCTGATGGACAGCCCCAGACGCGCGCGGATTGGGGGGGCCGGATCGTTAAGACTATAGTAAAGAAAGGCGCATCCATCGGAAGCAATGCCACGATCCTTGGCGGTATCACGATCGGCGAGGATGCGACTGTCGGAGCAGGAGCCGTTGTCACTAAAGACGTTCCCACTGGCATGACGGTCGTCGGTAATCCGGCTCGTGTTCTTGAGAAGAAGTGACGTCTATGCCGGTTCCAAAGGTCACCGTCGCGATCGACACGACATTCATGGATCGCCGCAAAGCGAAGGGCACCGCGATCTGGATCCGTGAGATCGTTACAGAGTTGAAGAACTATCGGGATGAATTCGATATCACCCTCATTCATCGCGAGAAGATCCCCGAAGACCCGCTCTACCAAGATTTCAATGAGATCGTGATACCGCGCTTGCCATTGCCAAAGTTCGCTGGTTTTTTTTCGGAACTGTGCTTCTTCCTGACGACGAAACAGCGATTTGATATTTACTATTTTGCGTACTCGCGTCTTTATCCAAGCTTCTGGCTCGCGCCTGCCCGAAGAATCGTCTATGCCGCGATGGATGGAGGACCGCTTACCGCAGGCTTCACGGCATACGGAACTAATCCAAAAGTTTCATCGATGACGCGGCGTTTTATCTCAAAAGTCGATATGTTCATCGCACTGAGCAATTTCGGGAGCAAGGGGATCAGAGAGACATATCATGTCGCGGCGGAAAAAGTTCGTACGGTCTACTGCGGCGTCAGCGCCATCTTCAGACCGCTTGCGGGTCGGGAAGCTCTCAAAGAGGAGGTCCTGAAAAAATATGGCATTCGCTCGCCGTACATTCTCGATGTCTCACGGTTCGATCCGCACAAAAATATCCTCAACCTCCTGCGCGCATTTAAGAACTTTCTCGACGAGAATCACACGGCTCATACGCTTGTCTTCGTCGGCGGACGGCACATGCCGGATTATTCTGACGAAGTCGAACGGCTTATAGCGGAGCTCGGTCTCTCGGATCGAGTGTACGTCGCCCCGTATATCGAAGAGGCGGATCTGCCGAAGGTCTATAATGCATCGGATTTTTTCATTTTCCCATCTTTTTATGAAGGATTTGGTATGCCAGCCGCCGAAGCTATGGCGTGCGGTACACCGGTCGTCGTATCGGACACGCCTGCGCTCGTAGAGATCACTGGGAGAGCTGCGGAGATCGTGGATCCGCACGAAGCAGATTCTATAGCCCGCGGTATGACGCGTATGCTCGACGGATCGCATCGTGACGCACTTGCTCAAAAAGGTATCGAACGCGCCGCGATCTTCACCTGGAAAGCGAGCGGGAAGGACATTACCGATATATTTCGCAGGGTCGCAGCTTTGGATAAATAGCGAGTCTTTGTTAGTATTCTCTGAACTATGGCGAAAAAACCTAAAGCCTTAATTACCGGTATCAGTGGGCAGGATGGTTCATACCTGGCCGAACTCCTTTTTGATAAAGGATACGATGTATATGGTCTGCTGCGTCGCACGAGCGCGGGGCCGCCGCCGTATATAGAGGATCTTCACCTCGCAAAAAAGCTTTCATATGTCTACGGCAATGTGCGCGACCTTAGCACGATACGCATTGCGATGGAAGAAGTGCGTCCCGACGAGGTCTACAATCTTGCGGCACAATCGCACGTCTGGGTCTCTTTTAAGGTTCCCGATGAGACATGGGAGACGAATTTTTACGGTGTGGGGCGCGTCGTCAACGAGGCGATGCGCGTGAACAAAGACGTGCGCGTCTATCAAGCCTCGACGAGTGAGATGTTCGGCTCGACTCCGCCGCCGCAGAGCGAAGCGTCGCCGTTCTCACCCGTCTCACCCTATGCGGAGGCGAAGCTCAAAGCACACGAAGAATTTATCGTTGCGTATCGCGAGAAATATGGCCTCTTCGCGGCATCCGGCATTCTCTTTAATCATGAATCACCGCGCCGCGGTAAACATTTCGTCACGCGCAAGATCACACACTCGCTCGCGAAGATCAAACTCGGGCTCCAGGACAAGTTGGAACTCGGGAATCTCGAAGCGAAACGAGACTGGGGCTACGCGGGAGATTATGTCGAGGCCATGCATCTGATACTCCAGCAGAAGAAGGCGGACGATTATGTGATCGCGACCGGCGAGTCGCACACCGTGCGAGATTTCGTCAATGCAGCCGCGGCTGCGCTCGACATGCCGATCACGTGGGAAGGCGAAGGAGCGCACGAGGTCGGAAAGGATAAGAACGGCAAGGTCATCATCGGTGTGGATCCGGAATTCTATCGTCCGAATGAGGTACATTACCTTCTGGGGGACCCGAACAAGGCGCGCGAGCGGCTCGGCTGGACTCGGAAGGTCTCGTTCGATCAACTTGTCACGATGATGGTCAAAAGTGACTATGATTCGCTGAAACATCTTGCACCGTAACACATATCTCTAGAGCCATGGAACAAAATATCGAGATCACGCATTTTCCCGTTCCCACGCGTTGTCCGTTGTGCGGGGCAGGCGCAGATTTCACTCGCCACGAGACGCACGTTGATCGTGGCGTTCCATACGATCTCTATGAGTGTCCATCGTGCCGAGCGCAATGGTGGGAGCCGCTGAAGAATCCGGGTGCGGAATGGTACGAGAGCGACGTGCGGTATGCCGGCCGAAACGGCGATCCGATCCTGGAAGCGAACGAGCAGCATCGTCGCACCATATCGTTCATCGCTCCACTGCGCGGCCGCGTGCTCGACGTCGGGTGCGGAGTCGGGAATTTTCTCGCATGGGCGAAGAAAGACGGCTGGGAATGTCATGGGATCGATTTTGATCGCGATAGTATCGAGACGGGCAAACGAACGTTCGGCCTTAAAAACCTGGAGGTCGCTGACCTGCATACGTACAAGGCACGGCATCCCGGAGACACATTCGACCTGGTAACATTTTTCGATGTCTTCGAGCACATCGACGATCATGTCGTGTTCATCGAAACGGTCCGAAGTTTGCTTAAGCCCGGAGGGTACATCTCCCTCAGCACGCCGTATCGGGGTGGATCGCGGTGGCTCGTGGCGCATGATTTCCCGCCGCGCCACCTCACTCGCTGGGATCTCGAATCTATGGCCACGTTCATGGATCGGCATGGGTTTACAGTCCGATATCAGAAATTACTTCCGGCGAAATTTTTCTTCATCGTCACGAAATTGCGTTTCAAGTATGGGCGTGCGTTCACGTTCGGCCTGGTGCAGAAGGTCAAAGATGCAACACCACGGCGAACAACAGCACCTCGTGACGGGTCTCCGGTGCGACCTGTCCTGAAAATACGCGTCGTACATGCGCTTGCGAAGACAAAGGACATCCTCATCTTCGGCATCCCCGCCGTCTTCATCTGGACTGGCTTTCTCTTCACGAAGAAGCGCTACACCGACCAGATCTTCATAGCGCAACTTCGAGAGGAGAGCGGTAGCAACGTATGAGAATTTACTATATAGCTCATGCGCGAATGCCGACGGGCAGAGCGCATGGGCTCACCATAGTGAAATCATGCGAGGCGTTCGCAAATGCTGGTAGTGCGGTGACGCTCGTTCTGCTGCGACGCAAAAATGGTTCGAATGTCGATATTTTCGGCATCTATAGCGTTCCGAAAATTTTTAGCGTCCGCTATCTCTTGGTCCCTGAGTTCCTCTATCGTTCCACGAGTCAGATGGCGTTCACGTTGCAGACCGCAGTATTCTATATCTGCGCATTCTTTTTTATGCTCTTCGAGAACCGAAAGGACACGATCATCTATACGCGCGAATTCCCGATCACGCTCTTGCGATTTGTCGGATTCAAGGTGGTGTTCGAATGTCATACCATTTCTCATAAACGCCGACTCTTTTTCTGGTTCTGCCGCCGTGCATCCCGCATCATCACGATCTCCGGTGCGCTTAAAAGAACGTTCGTGAATGCCGGTTTCGCCGATGGGCGCATCATGGTCGCTCCGTCGGGAGTGGACCTTTCCATATTCGCTCACCTCACTGGGAAAGGCGAAGCGCGCGATGCACTTGGGCTATCGCGAGATGAGAAGATCGTGCTCTATACAGGCAACTTCACCACGATGGGCGAAGATAAAGGCATCATTGACATCATTCGTGCGCTCAAAGAACTTCCCGACACGACGTTCGTCGCGGTTGGAGGCGGCGAGCCGGACATAGTTCGATTCAACAAACTTGCGGTGGATGAAGGAGTCGAAGCGCGCGTACGTTTGCTTCCGCATGCACCGCAGGCGGTGCTTGCGAACTACCAGCAGGCGGCCGACATTCTTCTCATGCCGTTCCCGGACACGCCGCATTATCGCAATCACATGTCGCCGGTGAAAATGTTCGAATATATGGCAAGTGGCCGGCCGATCATCGCCTCCGATCTGCCGACCATTCGGGAAGTCTTGAATGATACGAATGCGGTCATCGTTCCACCGGGAGATCCTCGATCGCTTGCGGCAGCAATGCGCGGATTGTTCGACGATCCGGCCCGATCAGAAATGTTGGCGCGACAAGCGCGAAGCGATGTCGAGCGATATGCGTGGGGAGAGCGCGCGCGGAGCGTCCTTACATTCATCGGCGCGTAGATCGAAGAATGTTTGATTTTATCAGGTTCGGCAGCATAATTCACTCATGCTTCTTGTCCTGACGTATCACTCGATCGCGAGCTCTGATTGGGCGGTCGCGGTCACGCCCGAAAATTTCCGGCGGCAATTGGAATACCTCAAGAAACGAGGATTCTTGTTTGTTCACGCCCGAGAGATCAAGAACCTGCTCAAAGAGGGGGCGCACCGGGATCACCAGTACGCATGCATCACGTTCGACGACGGCGTCGAGGATAATTTCACTACAGCATTTCCCATTCTCAAGAAGTTGGGCATACCCGCGTCGATCTTCGTGACGACCGGCTCGGTCGGCTTAGTGCGTACCGACGGGCGTGTCGTGCGCTTCATGAGTTGGGAACAGATGCGCGAGATGCGTGAAAGCGGGTTCATTGAAATAGAAAATCATACGCATTCGCACGGTGATCTTCGCGGGATGAGCTCTTCGGAGATCGAAGAAGATGTACGTCGGGCGTCCGACGAGATCGAGCACAATCTTGGCGTCCGTCCGCACGTCATTGCATATCCTAAGGGCAAGTACGATATACATGTTCAGGAGTCTGTATCACACATTTGCGACACGGCGCTCGGGAGCGTCGGGATCACGACGGCAGAGAGCCTGATCGATCTGTATGCGATCCCGCGGGTGCCGGTGCATCGGCGTGTCAAAATGTGGAAATTTGCGCTTCGTACGCGGCCCCTCTTCTGGAAGCTGCAGCGCGCGTTCGGCCGCATATGACATCCTGCAATCGTTGGTGCGACGGTGCCGTTTTTGCTAGAATCTCGTAATCAGCGAACCTATGGAAAAGAAAAAGAAACTTCTCATAACCGGCGGGCTCGGATTCATTTTTTCGCACGTGACGGAGTATTTTGTCGCCAAAGGATGGGATGTCGTCGTCATTGATAACGAGTCAGCGGGGAGCCATCCGGAGATCATCGACGGTTCATTTAAATATTACAAACTGAATGTCGCCGATCGCAAAGTCGTCGAGATCATACAGAAAGAGGAGCCCGATTACGTGATCCACGCGGCCGCGATCAGCGATGTCGATTACTCGATCCGCGAACCGTATGAGACGTTCCACGAGAATATGCTCGCCAACCTCAATATCTTCGAAGCGTGTCGCGAGCTGCCAAAACTGACGAAGCTCGTCTACATCTCGACCGATGAAGTGTACGGTGAGTGCGAACATCGCAAGACCGAAGATGAGATCATCTTCCCGCGCAATCCGTATTCTTGCTCGAAAGCGGTCGGTTCCATCATGCGGTACGCATACGACAACACGTATCCGGAGCTTTTCGAGAAGACTGCCGAGACGCGTTTCTGTAACGTGTTCGGTCCGCGACAGGATACGCGCAAGATCATGCCCTTGATCAAACACTCGCTCGAGACCGGCGAGCCGATACCGTTGCATCAAGACGGCACGGGCTACCGCGAATACATCTATGTGAAGAACATTCCGCCGGCAGTGGAGCTTGTGATGGAAAAAGGATGGCGCACCTATAACATAACGTTGAATGACGGGCTCACCGTACGACAGTTGATCGAACGCGCCGAAAAGGTGACCGGCAAGTCGATCGCGACCTATACAGAGAAACGGCCGGGCATGGATAAGAAGTATCAGATGAGCTCGGAGCGCATCGTCGCCGAGCTTGGTTGGAAGCCTTTGTATACGTTCGATGAAGGATTGAAAGAATATCTGACGGATGCAAAAAAATAATTATGAAAATTGAATCCACCAATATCCGCGATGTATTTGTCATCACTCCCGACATCCACGCTGACGCGCGCGGGTTCTTTATGGAATCATACCGACAGGACGCGCTCGCAAGGGCGGGGATCACAGAGACTTTTGTGCAAGATAATCATTCACGGTCGACGCGCAACGTCGTACGCGGGCTCCACTTTCAATACGATCCGCCGATGGCGAAACTCGTGCGCGTGACGCGCGGTAGCGCATATCTTGTGGCCGTCGATATCCGGATAGGCTCGCCGACCCTGGGGAAGTGGTTCGGCATCGAATGCAGCGAAGACAATAAAAAACAAGTATACGCACCGGCTGGATTCGCCCGCGGATTCCAAACGCTTACGGATGATTGCGAAGTGCAGTACAAATGCTCGGCGCTCTACAACCCCGATGCACAGGGGAGTATCACCTGGAATGATCCGGAGCTCGCGATCGACTGGCCGATCAAAGAAGCACCAATCCTGTCGGCCGATTCGGCTTCTGCCTCCTCGCTTCGTGACTGGCTTACTCGCCCGGAGGCACAGCTATTTACATATTACAAAAAGTGAGGGCCCCATTTCTGGAGCCCTCAAGTCTTAGTGGTCGTCGGATCTTACTTGATCCATTCGACAAGAACGCGCGGATCATCCCTGCTGAGTGGCGCTTCGGATCCCGGATGGAGGCCAAGCCGCGCAGCGAGATGTTCCGAAGGGACGTTGCCCTTGATGATCGGGCACTTGAACGCTCCGCCACGAATGACGTTCACCATTTGTTCGATGAAGATCGGTACAGCCGTCGAGGCGATGCCGCGATGGCGCCACCACGGGTCGATCCGGTAGTGGACTTCAGGTACATCGTCCCCATCGGGATCGAAGGTGGTCCAGACCAGACCAACGGGGATCCCGTCGTTCGTCTCAATGACCCGGTAGATCTCCCCGTGTCTTCCATGTACCCGTGATCTCACCCACTTCATGTGGCCGACCACATCGGTCTGCGGTATGTTGTGACGCGAATACCGGATGACCTCGGGGTCATTGCGCCACACGAGCAATAGGTGCGCATCATTCATGCGGATAGGTCGCAATCCGAGCTCTCTCAAAGAACCCTCCCTTTGATGGATTGTTTGTGATTTTACATCAAATTTACAATTTGTCAATCTACGAAACGAGCGCCAGGATGTTATCGTTTAATAACATGAAAAAAATCCCGCTATTCAGGCCTCGCATGGGCAAGGAAGAAGAACGAGCCGTCGTAGAGACGCTCCGTTCCGGATGGATAACATTGGGGCCTAAGACTGAAGAGTTCGAGATAGCCTTTGCGAAATATGTCGGTGCCAAGTATGCAGTCGCGTTGAATTCCGCGACGTCCGCATTGCACCTGGCGCTCATCGTTTCAGACGTCAAACGAGGCGATGAAGTGATCTTGCCGGCCTTGACCTTCGCTTCTGATGCCGAGGTCGTTCTCATGGTCGGTGCGAAGCCTGTCTTCGCCGACATCGATCCGCGCACATTGAATATCGACCCGAAGTCGATCGAAAAGAAGATCACGAAGAAGACCAAAGCGATCATCGTCGTCCACTACGGTGGCCAGCCGTGCGAAATGGATGCGATCAATGCGATCGGAAAGAAATATGGCGTCCCGATCATCGAAGATGCGGCGCACGCGGCGGGCTCGTCATACAAGGGACGCAAGATCGGCGGAAGCGCGAATATCGCGTGCTTCAGTTTTCATGCGGTCAAGAATCTCGCGACCGGCGACGGCGGCATGATCACCACACCGGACGCTGAGACCGACAAGCGTCTGCGATCGCTGCGGTGGTGCGGTATCAACAAATCGACCCATGAGCGCGTGACGCCGGGCGGTTACCGATGGGACTACGACATCAATGCAGAGGGTGGGTTCAAGTATCACATGAATGACATCGCCGCTGCGATCGGGCTCGTGCAGCTCAAGAAACTTGACGCCAACAACGATCAACGACGGAAGATCACCGCGATCTATGACGCTGCCTTCAAGGGATCGAAACAGTTCGTCCCGGTCACGCAGCTGCCCGGAAGGAAGACGTCTCCGCATAATTACTGCCTGCTCCTGCAGGGAGTCGATCGCGAAGCGCTCATCTCATACCTCATCGAAAAGGGGATCTCGACCGGCGTGCATTACAAACCGCTCTACCATCATCCTCGATACCGTGCGTTCGGCTCGGCAAAGGATACGCCACTCACGGAGCGCGTTTGGGCGCAGATACTCCTCCTACCACTTCACGCGAACATGACCGCGGCCGATGCGAAGCGAGTCGTGAAGAGCGTGTTAGCATACAAGCCATGAAGATCGTTTTCATGACAAAGGGGACGCGCATGTTGCCGAGCTCGCGCACACGGGCACATCTGGTCGCCGATTATCTTCGCACGCAAGGATACGATGCCGAGTCGCATCAAATACTCACCTATCCGTGGTGGGAATTCTCCACAAAACGATTCTCACAATTCAGGACGAACTGGCGGTTACTCGGCTCTGTCGGCAAGAAGGACATCTTGTATCTCCATAAAGCAACGGAGCAACTCGATTTCATGTTCCTCGTCCTGCTGCGTAAGTGGATCCTTCGTCGCGGATTTATTTTTGATTTTGACGATGCGATCTTCTTGCCCACCTGGAATCGTGCACTGAAGGCGCGTCTTTTGGTGGAGAATGCCACAGCCGTGATCACCGGTAGCCATTTCTTGAAAGAATATGCACAAAAATACAACAAGAATTCACACGTGATCTCCGCACCTATTGATACCGTCGATACCTATCTGCCGGCGGTTGAGCGCGTCGATGATCCGCGCATACGGATCGGATGGACCGGTACTGCGGGGCATTTCGAGAACATGAAATTGCTCGTGAAGCCGCTTGAGCGGCTCGTCGCGGACGGCTACAAAATGGTCTTCGTCCAGCTCGGTGGCGGCGAGAAGATCCATGAGCTCATGTCCTTGATCAAAGGACTCGACAATGAGTACGTTGCAGATCTTCCGTGGGATGAGCCGAAGGAAGTGGTGAAGCACATGCAACAATTTGATATCGGTGTCATGCCGCTACAAAAGACTGAATTCAATCGCGGAAAGGACGGGTGGAAAGCGAAGGAGTACATGGGATGCGGCGTCGCGACTGTGCTCTCTGATTGGGGCGAGAATCCCTACATTGTCACGAACGATAAGACAGGGCTCTTGGTGGATACGGAAGAGGACTGGTATCAGGCATTGAAGAAACTGATCACCGACGAAGGCTATCGGCGCCACATCGGCGAAGCCGGCCGTGCGCGCATGGGCGTCGAATTTTCGTATAGCGCATTCATGCCGAAATTGCTCGAGTTCGTCGGATCTCCCGCGCGGTCGTGACGTGTATTGCGGCATGAAAACATCATACGGGAAATTTATACGACGTACGTTGATCGCATTCCCTGCAGAAGCCCCGACGCGCCCGACGTATCCGCTCGAACGGCTTCTCGTGCTTTCTCTCAAACCCCTCGCGCTCAAGGATTTTAAGGAAGGGAAGGGCTACACCGGGCTCATCTCGTGCCAGGGCGAGTTCATCAATAATTTTCCGGATCGTATCGTGCGGTATATCCGACAAACAATAAGAGAACAGATGGATGCTCGGAGATTCGATGCTGTTCCACCCGATGTCTACGATCTCTATTTAGCACATACAAGACAAAAGGGGTTCCCTCCAAAATCTAAGAGCGAATTGCAAGACTGCATGGCTTTCTGTGTTTATGAACAGGGCAGGCCTATCAGTGGCATGTTCGTACTCCCGTCAGACCCGCTTCTTTTGCTCGGTATCTTCTCGGATGGAGAACAACCGAAAGCTGCGAAACGCGTGATGTATGAGGTTTGTTTGTGGGGACACGAACACGGATATGGTGCCGTAGACGTGAATAAACTTGAGGAAAAGGAAGGATTGTCCAATGAGGTATTCAAGCGCTCTTTCGGGACCGTCATCGTCCCGCGCTACCGATATGTGTACCAGCCGACCATCTACCGTCTTGCATTTACGATGCGCGAAAGTATCCAACGCATCCGCTGGATGACGGCTCGGCGCGAGCACAAAGGAATCGGGAACGAATATGCCGAGAAGTAAAAGTACATCATGGAAATGATCGAAATACACGACCTAGAGACCTTCGCTTCGTACGAAGCTGACATGGACGCGCTTTTAAAAAGGAGCACAGGGAAGAATTTGTACATGACGTATGAGTATGTGTACACCTGGCTTTCATATTTCGACCGCGACCGGTTTACCATCCTCTTGTTGAAGAAAGGGGATTTCGTCGTCGGATTTGTTTTGCTCGTCAAAAAGAATTTTTCTCGGTGGCCCCTTTTCCATACTGAGGGAGGGGACTATGCGGATTTTCTAATGGATGATTCCTGTCGTGAAGAGGCGATGCGTTATTTTCTCGACTACATTTTTAGTAACCTTCACTCCGGAAGGATAGAGGTCGGACATCTCCACTCCGATTCGTTGAACTTGCCGTTGATCAAGGAGTATGCGCGTATCCATAAGAAGCCGATCGAGGACAGCATAACGGAAGATGCTCCGTACATAATTCCTGAAGGCAGTTTCGAGGAATATGCGGAACAAAAATTAAAGCGAAAATCTACGGTTTCCGACACACTGCGGTGCATTCGCAGGCTCGATGAAGTTGGATCAGTACGATACGTGAAAATAGCTGATGCACGAGCGTGTTCGCGGGATGAGCTCATGCGATACCTCGACCTGTTCTTTGAGATGCATCAGAAGCAGTGGGCCAAAAGCAAGTTCCGCAAAGAAAAGAAGGAGATCGAACGTTACAAGGAGTTCGCATATCGGGCATTACAGAAAGGGTATTTCGAGCTCGCGCTCTTATATCTTGACGAGAAGATTATTGCAATGCATTACGGTTTTAAGCTCAATACATGCAGATATTATTTCACTCCGGCGTATGATATCGACTACAAACACTATTCTCCGGGCAAGATATTGCTCTACCGTCTGATCAAAAATTCATTTGAAGAGGGTGTAGAATTTGATTTCCAAAAAGGGAAGGAGCCGTACAAATTGGAATGGACAGACCAGGTTCAGGAACGAGTGGTGATACACGTATACCGCAACTCAATTATTCAAAAATTCATTGCTTTGCGAAGACGTGTCGCGAAGTGATCACAACGGCAGATTTGTTTCTACACCGAAGCGGATATCTCTCGTTCAATAGCTCGTCGATAGAGGACAAAATTGGTGGCTGAGACCGCTACGCGGGTCAATATGCGTGCAATGACGACACCGAGCAGACCCCAAAAGATCACGCCGATGAACAGCGCGGCGATCTGAAAGATCGTATATACCACATTGGCGATATACTGTTCCGCGATGAGCCGTCTCGAGCAAATATAACTGCTCAGTGGATCGAGACATACGGGAATGATCCACAACGCGTATATCTGCGAATACCAAATCGCCTCCGCGTAATTTTGGAACAGCAAGTGGAAAATAAAGGGTGCGATCGCGATGTATGCCAAGGTCACCGCAGTGCCGGACGCGACATACAGAAAAATTTTATTTCGCATGCTGCGTTTAATCTCTACCGCCGAGTGATTTACGAATCTCGCCTGCACCATTGAGTCTATCGTCCGTATCGGACCCTTCATTTGGTCGGGTATCGCCGTAGCGAAGTTATACACGGCCAGTTGCGATGCACCGACATAATGGAACAAGATTATCTGGTCTATATTACTTGCGATGCCGGTGAGGATCCCCATGAAGCTCAGGTGCTTACTGTATCCGAGCATACCGGCATCATGTTTATGCATGTTCGCGCGGTAGACGAGGATGGTGCGTCGATAGAAGTACAATCCGGCGATCGTGTTGGTCAAAAAATAGGCGCTGACAAGGACGATCGGATTCCCGGTAATAATGACGACGCCGATGAATATAAGGACGGGAATGACATTGTCGAGGATCCCGTAAACCGTAAGCCGATAGAAATCTTTCTTACCGCCGAGAAAAGATCCGAAAAGGCTCGCGCTCGCGAGAAACGGCGACAGCATCCCGCCGATGAGGACCCCGACTGCGAGCGTGTCATTGTGAGCGGAGAAGTAATACAGCGACAAACCAAGCGTACCGACGAAGATGACGACGCTCCAGCGTATATTTTCCCAGAATCCTTTTATCAATGCGCCATCGAGCCCCTCTGCCGCGGATTGAAAGACCGCGCTCCCGATCGAATTGAGCGAGAAAAGCGAAAGGATCGTGATGATCGAGACGATGTACTTGTATACGCCGTACGAATCCTTGGATATGAAATGGCTGACCGCGACCGCGAGTGCGAGCGAGGCGATGATATTCAATCCCTGTCCGAGGAGTGACAGGGAACCGCCGGAGGCGAAATAGACCATGTCGATCTTCGTATAGCGCTCGCTCCAGCGCAGGAAACGAGTGATCTTTTCTTGAATGGTGGCGAACATCGAACCATAGTAGCCCGTAACGGTACCCGATGCCACCGTCGCACCGTTCCTTCAAAACGAGCGCCGGCATCGCTCGGCAGCGCATCGGAATGCGTGCGAACTGAATCGCTGACATCGTCGCGCGTGACCCGATGGTCGTTACTTTGTAGCGGGGCGGG
>PLSR01000023.1 GCA_003164215.1 Candidatus Kaiserbacteria bacterium
TGTCGCTTCCCTGCCGCGAGCATCACGCAGATCTTCGCGATACGGACTCCTTTTTCCTCTCTAGCTTTTGCAGGATCTACCAAGCCGATGAAGTCCCTGCGCTCGTCCGGTGAGAGAGTTTTCCACTGAGCTTTTGCCTTTGGATTCCCGTTGAGATTTGTATACAGATCCATCGGCACGATCGAATAACAGCACGGCCGGCGTTTCCCCGAGGCAAGCCGCGAAGGAATACTTTTGATCCTGCGTTCGCGCGTCTCCTTTTGCTTTGCCGATTCGATCCAACTTATGAAATCCCGGTGCGCGATCGGCGTGAGGTCGTCCCACTTTTCCTTCGCCTTCGGATCGGCAGCGAGCACCTTACGCAGATCCGTGGGTATTTTTATTTCGGATACATTGTTTGCCATACGCACATTCTAGCAAATTATGCATTGAGATCTCCCTTCCGTAAGAACATTTACACCAATGAGCCGATATGGCAGAGTGGCGCAAGGTCAATGGGCTGGAGGAAGCCATGAGCAAGAAAAAGGCGGCGCTAAAGCATGTCCACTACAAGCTGCTGAGGCCGGTCGGTATCATCGGCAACCCGGGAACGGGCAAATCTACGATCGGTGATGCGCTCGCAAAAGCGGCCGGTTTGGAGCGCACCGACATCGACCCCTGCATTGAGGCCGTTTACGGCGGCAGAAAACTGCAAGACATCTACGACGAACTGGGCTACGGAAAGTTCATAAGGGCAGAGGGCTTCATTGCGCGATGGGTCTTCGACTCGCATTCCGAGCCACGGATCTACATGCCGGGCGGGAGCTTCGATAAATGGGGCGAGACCGTACAGCACTATAAGGACGGCGGGACATTTTTCGCCTACGTCCAGGACGATTTCGACAGGATCATGAAGTCGATCGGCCGACGCCCTCTCCGCGGCATAGCCGTCGAGCCGGGAAAGACGCTCGAACAGGAGCTGCGGGATCGTATTCCTTTGTTCGAGCACGATAAGGACATCACGATCCACGTCGGCGGTGATCGGCACCACGCAGCCAAGGAGCTCTTCGAAGTCCTTCTCGGGGAAGGCATCATAGTTCGCATCGAGGCCGAGTGAACTCATCCCCGTCGCGCCAACAGCGTGCGACGGGGTTCGATTTTGAGACGATAGACTCTTTTTTTTGTTACGACGCTGGGACCTTCGATCATTCCCGCTCTTTCTTCGCAAAATTGACGCTCGACATGATGCTTATCGCTGCGACACCGATAAGGAAAACGACGAGCGACAGTGTGTTGTCAGAGCTTACCTGCCCGATCCGCAGCAAGATATAACCAACGAGAATATTAAACAGCGCCCATATCACATTGACCATCGGGGACGACAATCCTCTGCCGGGTGGTTTAGCGAACGGCGTTGGAAATTTATTTCCGGAAACGCCCTGTACGAAATGCGGAACGGCATTCGCCAAAAAGAGACCGGCGAAAAAACTCGCCATGTATACATACCATTGCATGCATGCATGGTACCACCGGGCTGGAAATTCGGGACGATGGTAGGACTTTTTCAATTTGCAGTAAGCTTCGTGCTGTAGTTTGTTGTTGAAACGTATTCTGCAGTGATCTTGACACCAGTAATAGACATTGTATATTGTTGATAGGCGTCAAGCCTTTGAAAGGAGGACGTGATGACTGCGATCGGAAAGATAAACTCTGCAGGGAGCGAGCGGGAACTGAACGGAGGGGAACGCATTGATGCCCTCTATATGGAGTTTCCGTTTCTCCAAGAATGGCTTCCACGTCGGTTTGTGATTCAGTCGTCAGTCCAGTCGTGGGATGCTGATTTCTTATCTGCGCAATGGATTTGGACGCCTGAGTACAGGCTCTATCTGGCTGCATCAGATGGCAGCAAGATCACACGTGTTGCCGGCCTTTTTCAAGGAAACGAGTCGGCTGGTCAGGCATTGTCCAGAATCGGATCGCGAGCTCGCCTCGTTCGATATGCGATCTTGAAAGTGCTCCGAGCCATCCACCTCTACAAGCTTCCGAACGGTTTTGAAAACGCGGTGGACTGGCTTCATGCGGTTACCGAACAGGAACGTCAGCGGATCCGACAACTATGAATACAAGATCTTTCCCGAACGGGAGAAAACCATCGGCGCAGCTGTGCCGATGGTTTTTCAGCTCTATGGTGAGCAAAGTTTTGGTAAAAAAGGAGGATGTACCGCTGCAGAAAAGATGCGCACCACATTTCAGTGATGCGCACGTAATGTAGCAGTCTATGCGTCACGCCACCTGCAGTTTGAGGCATTCGGCCTCATAAGTGCGACGGCGCAGCTGGGTCGTCGAATAATCATGTCCGCGCCAGTTGTAGTACACATGCATGGGCACGTGTTTGCCGGTGAAGTCTTTGCCTTTGTAATCTTCCCCGACGATGCGCACATCGATGCTGCCTCCGTTCTGCCGTGCGCTCCGCGTAAGATACGCAAGAAGCTCGGCCTCAGTGTCGTACTCCCATATCTCATCGACATACTTGATGCCTTGGAGCAGGATCCGCCGCTCCTCGACGCTCATGACCGGCTTGTTCTTTGCCTGCGGCCGGTCTATCGACGGATCAGTTTGGAGTCCGACGATGAGGTAATTGCACGCCTGCTCCCGTGCTTCCTTAAACACGAGCATATGCCCTGCGTGGAGCAAATCAAACGCTCCGCACGTGAATCCGACTTCGTAGGGTTTCGAGTTCATGACGCCTCCTCCATTTGACTCGTCATATATGACTGCACGGCCTCTTTGTACAATCCAGAACTAATCCTATGCGAACAGGGATGTAGTTCTAATGAATAATTCGTCAGAAAACGACTTGGTCACGTCGGCGAACACGAATCCGAGTCCGAAACCTGTCTCAAGATTGCTGGGCGTTCGGCGCGAAGTTGAAACGATTGCGACGCATGCCGCTTAAACACGGGGATTGTGGCTCGATATCTCACTTCGTATTACATCAGTAGATATTTTTAATCTATTTTTGAAACCGCGCTGTACGCGACCGTTACCAATGAAAAATGGAGCGACCACACACCGCTTCCCCTGCACATCAATAGGTTTCCCCTGGTCAACAATGGAGGCATACTTCCCATTCTCAACTAAAAGATGAAGCGGCGATGCACCCAAGAGGACGATGAGATCGGGATCGCAGAACTTTATTTCTGCCTCGAGCAGCTCCTTGCTTTTCTCGCTGTCAAAGTCCCTGTCTTTCCACGATCCCTTTCTATAAACTTTCTGTGCGTCGGTAATATACAAAAGATCTAGATCCATGTTCCAATCAGACAATTGTTCTTTGACAATATTCCAACTATTAAAAAAAGAACGTGAGGAACCTAGCTGATCCGTATATTCTTTGTACTCAGTTTTTGAGGAAAGAATTGGCATAAGGTGAGCATATAAGACAATGCTGCCCGCATCCGTAGCTAGTGAATCTTGGGCGACTACCATAGTCCTGAAACCCTTTTGCTGAGTAAAGAATTTCTTGCCCCACCACGGCAAGTCGGCGCCGCGTTGCTCGGGCGTATAATCCTGAAATTGCAGGAATGTCTCCAGGTCGCGGCTGTAGTGATCGTCCGGGAACATCTTTTGAAAAACCCGTACCGGAGAATTATTTTCGTAACATGATACAGGATAGGTTCCAGACTTAGCGAAAAGTTGCGCCAATTTTTCTATTTGCATATGCGAGCGGTCAAAAGAAGCTTTATAATTTTCTTGCTAGCGGTCTGGACCGAAGTTGGATTTTTTGTAGGTGAGTCATTTTTAATCTGATATGGACATAGTGGAACCCCTACGCTCTTCAGATGATAAAGGCGATAAGGACAACTAAACCGGTGATTACGGCGAATGTCCCGAGAGTCTTTACAAAAAGCTCAACTGCTTCGCGCTTTTGCCCTTCCACGTACAGGAGAAGCGGCTGAGAAAAGAAGGCATAGCCCATGAACGCGACCGAGAGTACGAGCAGGCTCAACACCGCCATCGGCGCGAAAATGGTATCCGGCTTCGATCTCGCGTACGCGGGGCCGAACGTGATGAGAACGACGACGAAGACGACGTACAGCGCGGCAAAAATCGCATTGAGATACGGGTTCCGCGTCATGCTCTTATTATAGCAAAATCAGTTGGTCGGGGCTCTGGGCCGATGTTGGGACCTTTTGGACGGAGTTGAGTCATTCTTTCCCCCTGAAGTCCGAGACGATACTGGAGAGGTGTACTATAATCATTTACATGGCACACACGCACGATAAATTATGTCTGACGGTAACTGCCGTCTTGGTGCGCGAAAACAAAGTGTTATTGCTTAACCACCCTACGTATGATCTCTGGCTCGCTGTGGGTGGACACATAGATGCGGGAGAAGACCCGACAGAAGCACTGTATCGAGAAATAAAGGAAGAAACTGGATATGAACCCTCCGAGATCGAGGTGTTCGGAACAAAGCCCGCGATTCAATTCAACGATGAGAACGGTGCTTCATTCCTCGTGCCCCCAACTTACATATCCCGTCATTCTGCGGCTGATAGAGAACATGTTTCGTTTGTATATCTTGTTAAGGTTATAGCTGATCGAGATGTCTCTTTGAGTGATGAACATACAGAGGCGCGATGGCTCACTGAAGAAGAGCTTCCTGGTCTTACTCCTTTATTGCTCGATCGTGTAAAGTTCTATTGTCATGAGGCTCTTCGTTCGCTCGCCACAGGCTAGATATTAGTGAGAACAAACAAGAAATCATTGCAAACTCTGAGAACATTCAGACGCTCGGTGGCTGTTTGGGCCGATGTTTGAACATTTATTCTTCGGGTGAGATAACGATACCGCGTCCGGCATAAAAATGCTGCGGTATCGGTGCTAAGCACGTCAAAAATCTGCGGTATCGGTGCTAAGCACGTCAAAAATATAAAATTTGTTGTGTAATATTGCTTGCTGGGGTCTGGGACGATGTTGGAACATTTTTAGTACGATTTTAGATTCTGCTGTTTATCACGAATATGGAGAATCGCATGGGCACTGCGAGACATAATCCCGAGATTATTCTTGCGGAAATTTCGTTTATTTCCATCGATGTGATGCACCACCATCCCAAGAGGAAGCATCCCGCCAAACATGTTAGCCGCAACAGTCCTATGCACCAATCTGCCGCTATCCTTCCATCGCGGATAACCCTTATGATCGATATACTTATTATCCATAATTGATGCAACATTGTACATCAATATATATATTTGTCAATTACTGTGGGCCGGTGCGATGTTGGAATGTGTTCATATTTTGATTTGAATCTGTATTTTAAACAGTTTCCCTCCGTCTCTTTAGTGTCCCTTGAGCGAGACAATGTCGTATTTGAATTTAAAAGGGATAGTAGACATATTCGTATAAACCCTAAAATTCCTTTACTAGATCCTGTATCGACGTGTTTTGTGCGGGATAACTACCATGACTTGGCGACCCGTTTTTTGGAGTCGAACCGAGTGGTCGAAAATACGTTGAAAAATATGGACGCACCTCAGTCACCTGACTTAGCATAAGCTGGCTGGGAGACTTGGATTCGAACCAAGATAAAGAGCTTCAAAGGCTCCTGTCCTACCATTAGACGATCTCCCAAATTTATCACTTATGTATCCCCTACTTCAGACGTCGTACACCCAGAGAGAATAACAGAAAATCGCTCTCATGCTAAGGGTTATAAGAGGATGGGGCGCTTCGCATTCGCGAAGCGCCCCTATTTTCACACATCGCGCGATGTCAGCCGTTCGCTCGTCTTGACCGCAAGTTGGTAGGCTTCAACTTGCGCCTCAGCGGCCGCTTCCCCGCCGTCGCGGATCGGCTGCTTGTCAGCACGCTTTCCGTAAACGAGCAGTCGCATCGAGTCGGCGTCGAAGACGTCGGCCATGAGTGGTCTGCGCGCAAGCGTCGGGCGACGCGGCATTCCGAATTCCCACTTGCCGTCGTAAAGCTTCCCTCCCACGAGCGCATAGGCGAAACGAGCTCCTGTGTAGGCGCGCTTGGCGACTGAGGAGATCTCGTCGAAGAACTCAAGCCCGAAGAAGATCTGCGGCGCGTCCTCGAGGGGAACGACAAAGATCGGCTCCTGTTCCTCGACCGGCTTGTTCGGATCATAGATCCGAACTTCGTTTCCCTGAACGATCATCAGCGGGTCGTCGCACGGCAGTGCCCAATCCTGATAGATCTTTCCGGTCGTCTTCAGGTGGATCTGAACGATCGGTTCTTGAAGCAACATCTCCGGTGGGGTATTCGGATTCCGCTTATGGAACGAACTCTTGGCGTCGACGATCCCGTAGACGGCAACCTCAAAGGGGAACATGTCGCACAATTCCGCCCTAAAGGTCCGCTTGTCCGCCAACCCGCGGTAAGCGACCGGGAGGCCGCTTCTTTGAAAAACGTGGGTCATCAGGTTGTGATTCACCCGCGTTGACCATTTCCCCTTGCCGATCATCGGCAGTGCGTGCGTATTGCCCCAGGTCACGACATCCTTGTTTCTGGCGTAACACCCGTAGGGGTCGCCTTTCGAGGCGAAGAGGTCTTTGGTCTTCCCTGTTGCAACGACCGGTCCGAGGTCGGTTACGTATTCTTGCATCGCCCTTGCTCCTTCGTGAGTTAGCGGGAACAGTTGGAATTATTTTGCGGTCGCATGATCGCCTGCGGAGGACTCTAACAGGGGTTATAGGGACTGGCAAGAATTAGGTCTGCGAGCCGCAAATATCTATGACGGCAAGCTCGAGCGGGAGGTGCGGGACGGCGGCGTAGGCCATGCGGCTATGCGCTTCGAGAAGGATGCGCAAGGTCTCTGAGGTGACGCCAGGATCCTTCGAGAGTTCCTTTGCAAGTGCGAGGTCGGCCTCGGCCAGCTCGTTGCCGAGACGATCTGCAAGCTCCGGCGCGAAGCGCATGAGGAGAATGACACGCAGACGGTGGATGAGAAGTTTGGTGAGCGTGCGCGCATCCATATTTTCATTGACGGCTGTTTCGACAGTTGCAAGTGCTTTCGATGCGTCCTTCTTCGCGAGCGCCGAGACGATCTGCCGGACGATCTCGCTTCGCGGCGCACCAGAGACGGATTCGACATCGGCGATGCTGATCTTCTTGCCGTCGGCGACTGAAAGTACTTTTTGCAAGATGGAAAGCGCATCACGGAACGACCCTTCGGCGAGAAGCGCGATCAGTTCCGCTCCGGCGTTCTCAATCGCATACCCTTCACTTTTGGCGACATCGCCGACAAGTTGCGCGGCGAGTTCGCGCGTCGGCTGCTTGAAGGTGTAGACCTCGCAACGCGATTGGATCGTGTCAGGGACTTTGTCACGTTCGGTCGTCGCGAGAACGAAGATCGCGTGGCTCGGCGGTTCTTCAAGCGTTTTCAAAAGTGCGTTCCATGCCTCCTTCGTGAGCATGTGCGCTTCGTCGATGATGTAGAACTTATACGGTGACGAGAACGGCATCGCGTAGACGCCTTCGCGCAACTCGCGAATATCGTCAATGCCGCGGTTGCTCGCGGCATCTATTTCATAAAGATCCTTGTCGGAAACGCCGAGCTCGCGTGCGAGTATACGGGCGACACTGGTCTTCCCCGTCCCGCGACCGCCGGAGAAAAGATACGCGTGCGCGATCTTATTATTTTTTATTGCCTTCTCAAGTGTGCCGACGATGTGCTCCTGGCCGCGGACTTCGGCGAAGGTCGCGGGTCGGTAGGTGCGATACAGCGTGGCGTGGCGGGTGTCTTCTTTCTTCATCGCACTAGTATACATAAATATACAAAAAAGTGCGGCCGGCGGAATCGTAGTGATCCGCCGGCCGTGTTTGTCATTCTGCTGCCTCGATTGCCTCGGGTGTCCACAGCCCGAGAGCACGCTTTTGATCAGGCGGCAACTTCGTGATGAAGGTAAGGAACAGCTTGTCGCTCGAATACGCGATATCCATTGCGACGTCCGCCAGTTGCTTTGGCATGAGCGTTCCATCCTTCGCTTTACCGGTTGCGATCAGATGCTCGTGCGCCATTTTCAGTGCTTGCCGACGGACCTCGCGCGCGCAAGATCCGATATCGCCGGCATCATACTCGTAAGCCGGCAGCCCTGATCGTGTTTGATCTATCGCTGGCGCGACAGCAAGGATCGACAGCTGTGGCAACGAGCACGTGTCCGAAGTGCCGGCTGCCCGCACGCGCCATGGCGTAACCGTAGCAGGCAATACCATAGCGATCTCGGCCGACACGTGCAGAACGGTGGGGACCACCGGCTGCGCGATCGGCGCGGGAGGTGCGACGAGTTCGTCGGGTATTGTGGTGTCCGGCGAAACCGGTACTTCAGGTGTCGGTGTCGCTTGAACGATCTTAGCCTGACGCGCCGGCTTTCGTTCTTTCGTAGCGGCTACGGTGGGTTTCGCCAGAAGCCGATCAAGCTCTTCGATCCACTCCGCGGAAGGACGCTCGGACAGAACGATCAGCTTGTTGATGGAAAGAGAACCGGTCACTGAGTGAGTCCACACTTCCTCCGAAAATTGCGAGAGCTTCAGAAGCCTGCATGTCCACACCGAAGCCGCGGACATCGTTTGTCCGAACTTAATGCCGATGGGCTCTTGTTTAACCCCAGCATTGTACATTGCTGCGACGGCCTCGTAGATCGCTCGAACAGGGGGCATGGTGTCGGTCCCCTGTTTCGCATCGCACACGCGCGCAGCCACCGCATCCGGCCCTGAGAGATCGATCACGGGGGCGGCTTCTTTAGCCCTCACCGGGGCCACCGTTGCCTGCCGAACCGGTTTTGGTTTGGGAGCAGGCGGACTTACGGCGCGGACTTCCACGCCAGGAGGCGGCGCCTTTCGTTCGGACTCGACAACGGTCTCGCCCACATTGTTCCGTATTTCTTCCTCATATACGAGATACATACGCCCGAGCACGGCGCGCCGTGCGGACTCCTTGAGGAATTGGTCGACGCCGAAATCCACCAACAGCAAGCGCAGGATTCTTTCGGGAGAACTCCCGGAATATCCCGCGATTTTTTCGAGATTGGCCTTGATCTGTGCATCGTCGTAACTGTACGCGACACCGAAGACCACGGCTTTTTCCTCTGAGCCTAATCCGCGGAAAAGGCGCCGATGCCTCTCACTAAGTTCCACCATCGTTGCCTCCTGTGCAATTGGTGCGGATGTTTGCCGGGGGTCGTGCGCTTGTGCACGCGCCCGAGTCGATTGGACATGTTCAGACGAAACGATTCGCGCATACGGGGATACCGCACGAGGTGCGACAGGAACCGCCGCACGCAGAGCCGCATACGTCGATGGGCGTGTCTGCCCCATCGGCGCAAGTTCAGCGACTTGATGTCCCATTTTATTATGTTCGTCGCACGTCCCCGCCCTGACGTTCGTTACAGCGTGCGCGTTTTCATTGTGTCTGCCCATTTCGAGACAGACACGGCAACGCCGTTCGACGGCATTACACGGATCGAATTTGAAGCCGTCACGGTCAACGCCGCAACAAGCCTTGTTCGTCTGCACATTCCGCCCACTGGCTTCTGTGCAGTCCCGTCGGTCCATTCCATGTGGACGAAACGGGCACCGATGCGGATCGGAAGTCGATTCAAGACCACCTTTCCAGAATATCTTGTCGAAGCCCATCCCATCCATGTTGGATCTCCCTGGAATGATCCCACTCGATTCATTAGATTGTGAAAGAGCGGCTGGAAGCACAATAGAACGAATTCAGACGGCAGACAACTGTTCGGAAAGAACGGCTTGCGCCGCTTCCGCTCCTTCTGCCTCCATCAATCTCATCCGCAATTCCTTCGCGCCATCCCAACCTGATATATAGGACTTAAAATGCTTCTTCATGGTCGCGAAATTCACGACGCCGCCGAGCAAATCATCGAAAAGTTCGATGTGCTCCGTGAGCGCTGCGATGCGCTCATCTGGAGTGGGAACATATGTCCCTCGACCCTGCTCGGGATTGTTCGCCTGTGCGAACAACCACGGGTTGCCGAAGATCGCCCTGCCGAGCATCGCACCATCGCAACCCGCGGCTGCGACCTTCGCACTCGCGTCGGCCACGTCTTTCAGATCACCGTTGCCGATCACGAGCGTATCAACGCCGAGCGCGTTTCGAATATCAACGACCTCTTTAACATGTTCCCAGCGCGCGGGCACATCGGACATCTCATTGCGCGTGCGTGCGTGGATGGTGAGCGCCGCAATTCCCTCTTCAAGTAATGCCGGTACCCAAGTCGGGATCTCATTGCTCGCATAGCCGATGCGCGTCTTCACAGACACAGGAAGACCGCCGCCGCCTCGTTTGGCCGCGCGAATGATCTCTTTAGCAAGTGGTGGATTCTTGATCATCGCGGAACCGCACAGGCTTTTCTCAACGGCGCGATCGGGGCACCCCATATTGATATCGATCCCATCGAATCCGAGTTCAGCGACTATGTGCGCGGCGGATTCCATGCGTTCGGGATTGGCGGTGAAAAGTTGAGCGACGATCGGCCGTTCCGCTTCCGAGAACAGTAGTTTCTTGACAAGTTTTGCGCGTCCGCCTTCCGGTGCAAAGACGAGCCCGTCGGCCGACGTGAACTCGGTGTATATGACATCCGGTTTGCCGTAGCGGACGATCAGCCGACGGAACGCAGCATCGGTGACGTCCTCAAGCGGTGCCAATGCAAAGAAGGGGCGCGGGAGCGTTGTCCAGAAATTCTTCATGCGCGAACGATAGCACACGAGCCCCCGCAAAGGGAATTTTCTTTGCAGGGCGTACCACGCAGGGGCAGCATCAGTACGTTTTCNNGAAAACGTACTGATGCTGCCCCTGCACCTATTTTTATTTTGAAGGACTTTGCGTCTCAGCCGCGCCCTGCAATTTGTAATACACGCGATCGCCAAAACGTAGGTCAACATATTCGAGTTGATCCGTCTTGCCCGCGAGCGAGTCGGATGAAAGTACGAGCTGGAGATTGCTCACAATATTCTCCGGATCTTCTCCGAATGACGCCTTGATATAAAACCCTTGTGTGAGCGGTACCCAAAAATCCTGGGCATTCTCTACGGTCGCTCCCGTCGGGGTATATCCAGCCTGGCCAAGCATTTGCAAGAGCGCAAGGATCCCCGGCACGTGCGCGCCGACGAACGTCTGGCCGATCGGACTTTTGAGCGAGGTCGTCGTTGAAGCGGTGCTCGATGCGGATAGTTGCGTCGATGTCCCGATACCGCCGAAAAAGACGTACTGTTTTGGGGCTTGGGGCACCGAGACTGTCGGTGCTGGAGAAATGCTAGTGGTTGACGTCGCCGTGTCTGAAGCAACTGTCGTAACTATCGTACTTGACGCGACTGACATGTTTGACGCGGTGGCTGCGTTCGAAACAGCAGGAGCCTGTGCAAAGATGAATCCGGTATCATCCATCTCGTAGCAATCAGTCTCAGCTGTATCGCTGCACCAGAGCGCGAACGGCTGGCGTTCCTGCACCGTCACCGTGACCGCGGTCGCCAATAAAGATGATCGCGATACGCTCGCGCTCGCGATGCGCGGGAAAAAGCCGACGATCTCGCGTTCGAGCGCGCCGGGATTGTAGAGAAAAATATTGTCCTTTGAGAGGAACGGGTGTATCCCCGTATAAAGCTGGGTCTCCACATAGTCGTAGATCAGTTTTGCGGGGACCGTATTGCTCCCACCGACGGTGATCGTGCTCACGGAATATCGCGGCAGATACGATGCCCAGCTTACACCGTACGCAACGCCACCGACAAGGATCAAGAGAATGAACGCAATGATGAGACGCGTGCGTCGACGACGTGATCGCACCGGCGACTTGCGCTTATTCGGTCGTTCGCGCGGACGCGGTAGGTCCAAAGTCGGCTGTGGCGCCGGCCGTGAGCCCCCGCCGCGTAGGTCAATGACGTTTTTCGATGACATCTTTTCCCATATAAGCCCGGAGGACCTCCGGGATCGTTATCGAACCATCCGCGCGCTGATTATTCTCCACGATCTGACAGAGAATGCGCGGCATTGCCAAGGCAGTGTTGTTCAAAGAATGAACGAACTTCAACGTACCGTCGTCATCGCGATAGCGGATGTTGAGGCGACGCGTCTGGAAATCATGGAAGTACGACGATGAGTGCGTCTCACGATACCGCTTCTCGCTCGGCATCCATGCTTCGATGTCGTATTTTTTCACCTGGCCAAGGCCGAGATCGCCACCGCAATTGACGACGACGTGATATGGTAGTTTTAATTCTTGCAGAAGCGCTTCGGAATTGGCGGTGAGCGTTTCGTGGAGCCGCACCGATTCTTCGTGTTTCGCTTCGCACAGAACAACTTGCTCATATTTGAAAAACTCATGGACGCGGAAAATGCCTTTGACGTCTTTTCCGTGCGCTCCGATTTCCCTACGAAAACATGGTGAATACGAGAAGAATTTCAATGGTAATTGCTTCTTGTCTATCACTTCGTCCATGTAGTAGCCCATCGTCGCGACCTCCGCAGTACCAGCGAGATATTCGCCATCCTGCGTCTTATAGAGATCCTCTTCAGATTGCGGTAAATAACCAGTTCCGAGAAATGACTCGCGTCGTACCATCGAAGGAACGACCATCGGTGTGAACCCTTCACGATTCATAAACCGGTCTTGTACAAATCGCTCGAGAGCCCAAAGCAATCGCGCACCGTCGTCTTTGAGAAAATAGCCCCTGAAACCAGAGACCTTGGCGCCGCGTTCGTAATCAACCATTCCGTTCTCCACCATCAACTCACTGTGACTCTTTGGTTCAAAACTGAACTTCGGGATCTCGCCCCACGTCTTCACTTCAAGATTATCGGCATCGGAATCACCGTCGGGGACGGACATATCGGGCACGTTCGGAACCTGCACCATGAGCCCGCGCCACTCTTTCAATATCGACTGCAAGGATTCTTCTTCGAGCCTCAACGTTTCTTTCAACGATTGCATCCGCGTGATCATTTCTTGGCGTTCTGTGTCGCTCTTCGCGCTCGCGATCCCGTTCGACGCGACATTTTGCTGCGCCCGCATGTCGTCGATCTTCGCCTGGAGCTCGCGGCGCTTCTCGTCAACCACAATAAGCTGATCGATGTCGACCGTGACGTGCTTTTTCTTGGCGCCGGCGATAACAATATCCTTATTCTCCCGAATGAATTTGATGTCGAGCATAGGCGAAAGCGTACGTGGTAGAATATTACCATTATGGGGGTCGAACTCAAACCGTTTTCGGTGCATGATTTTCCGCCGCTCTTACGGGAGATCAAGGACGCACCGAAGAAAATATATGTGCGTGGCGTGTTGCCGAACTTCGAACAAAAATGGCTCGCGGTCGTCGGGAGCCGTGCCTGCACGAGCTATGGCGAGCGTGTCGTCAAATTTCTGATCGACGGTTTGCACGGCTATCCGGTCGTCATTGTGAGCGGGCTCGCCTACGGCGTGGACGCGCTTTCTCATCGTGCGGCACTCGACGCAGGCCTGCCGACCGTTGCTGTACCCGGATCGGGACTCGATTGGGATGTCTTGTATCCGAAGGCGAACGTAGGCCTCGCTCGTGAAATAATTTCAAAAGGCGGCGCACTGCTTTCGGAATTCGAGCCTGACACGAAGACGATGGATTACATGTTCCCGCAACGCAATCGCATAATGGCTGCACTGTGCCAGGCGACCTTGGTCATAGAGGCGAAAGAAAAGTCCGGGAGTCTCATCACGGCGAAGCTCACCGCCGAATACAATCGAGATCTCTTGGTCGTCCCCGGGCCGATCTTCAGCGCCGAAAGCAAAGGTGTGCATCAATTCCTGAAGCTCGGTGCGACGCCGATCACATCGGTCGAAGATCTCCTACAAGCACTTGGTCTCGCACCACGCGAGAAGCGCGAGATATTGCGCGGCGATATTTCTGACGAAGAAATGCGCGTCATCGACGTTCTCGCGAGCCCTGTCTCGCGCGACGAGCTCATCACAGCACTTGAGCTTCCGATAACCGATGCGAACATCCTGCTTTCGACAATGGAAATAAAGGGATTGATCGTGGAGGAATTAGGGGTAGTGCGGGTTCGTTGAGGTGTCATTCTTGAGTCAACTGTGATAGTCTCGGATAAGTAAGGAGGGATCACGCCATGTTGCAACGTTCCGAAAAGGCTCAGGCCGCGCCGACGGATAAGGCTTCGTCTGAATCAGAAGTCGCGCTCAACTATTGGAAGGCCGAAGGGATAAGCTCAACCGTGAAGTGCCAAACGCGCGGCCACGGCCACAAGGCCGCCGTCTTCAAGAAAAGCTATTGCCCCGAGTGTTGCGTCGGCATGTATGCCATGCCCCGCTACCCGAAGCGGCGCTACTAGCGACCCGCGATCGCATCTTTATGCGCGCTCAGCACACTCAAATCTTTCGATTCTGAGTGTGTCCTTTTATATGCAGTGTCTTGACTATGCTAAGCTACTGTAGTATTTATTCGTGCTTGTTATGAAACTCGTAATAGTAGAATCACCGGCGAAAGCGAAAACGATCGAGAAATACCTCGGTAAGGGTTTTGTTGTGCGCGCATCCGTCGGCCACATCCGCGATCTCCCGAAGAGCAACAAAGACGCTGTTGATATCGAGAACGACTTCAAACCGAAGTATCAGATCGTCAAAGAGAAGCAAAAGGTCATCGATGAATTGCGCGATGTCGCCTCTCATTCAGATGAGGTGATCCTCGCAACAGACCCCGACCGCGAGGGCGAAGCGATCGCATGGCATCTTGCCGAAGCGATCGCTCTCAAGAAGCCAAAGCGCATCGTTTTCCACGAGATCACCGAGCACGCGGTGCAAGACGCGCTCGCGCATCCGCGCCTCATTGATCAGGACCTGCGAAAGGCCCAGGAAGCACGGCGCGTTTTGGACCGTCTTTTCGGATATGACCTTTCTGGCTTGGTGTGGAAAAAGGTTCGTTACGGCCTTTCTGCCGGCCGCGTGCAATCCCCCGCGCTGCGCATACTGATGGAACGCGAACGCGAAATACGGGCCTTTATCTCGGAGCCGTTCTTCGTGATCTCCGCCGATCTCAAATCGCAGAAGAATGAGGCGTTCACGGCCATTTGCAAAGAGGAACCGAAGACTGACAAGGAGGCGAAGCGAATCATTGCGCTCGGTGAGAAAGGTTCGTGGCTGGTACGTTCTATAGAGGAGACCGAGACGATGCGTGCCACACGGGCGCCCTTCACTACATCGACCTTGCAGCAGGTCGCATCTACGCGCTTCGGCTACTCGCCGAGCAATACGATGCGCATCGCGCAGAAGTTGTACGAAGCGGGTCACATTACCTACATGCGCACCGATAGTACGAACCTCGCCAAAGAGGCGCAGGAAATGCTTTTGAATACCGTGAAGAACGAATTCGGTGAAAAATATACCGCACCGCACGTCTACAAGACCAAGAGCAAAAGCGCGCAGGAAGCGCACGAGGCAGTCCGCCCGACCGACGCCGGCAAACACAGTGTAGGCACGACCGACGATCAGAAGAAATTGTACGGGCTCATCCGCGCACGAGCGCTCGCGAGTCAAATGACCGATGCGAAGGTGATGCGAACGCGGCTCGTCGCGAATATCGATAAAAACGAGATCCCCGATTTCGTCATCAACGGTTCGCGTGTGATCTTCGACGGCTGGCTCGCTGCCGACCCTGATGCCCGTGGCGAGGACGTGGAATTGCCGCAAGTTAAAGAAGGTGAGTCCTTGAGTCTTGTCGCCATGCACAGCGAGGCGAGAGAAACACAACCCCCGGCACGATACTCCGAGGCCGGTCTCGTCAAAGAGCTTGAGAAGCGCGGCATCGGCCGACCGTCGACCTACGCATCGATCATCAAGACATTGAGCGATCGCGGTTACGTGGACAAGCAGGGGCGCACACTGATACCGACCGCGACCGGCGATGTCGTCTCCTCGTTCATCGAAGCGAATTTCGAAGAATATATTTCCGATACGTTCACAGCGGAAATGGAAGACGAGCTCGATGATATTGCAAACGGCAAACGCGAATATGCGAAAACGCTCAAAGCATTTTACGGTCCGTTCCATCAAGCGGTGAAGAGCAAGGACAAGATCGCGAAGATCACCAACATGGGCCCGGCACCTGCGGAATTCCCCTGCCCGGTTTGCGGCGGCGAGATGGTCTACAAACTTTCGAAGAACGGACGCTTCATGAGCTGCGCACGATTCCCCGATTGCATGGGCGCGCGCAAGGAAGATGGTAGTATCATCGAACCGCCGAAAGAACTCGATGAGGCGTGCCCCTTGTGCGGCCATAAGCTCATTGAACGCGAAGGACGGTTCGGTAGGTTCATCGCGTGCTCGACCTATCCGAAATGTAAATTTGTGAAAAAAGATCCCGCTGAAGAAGCACGCACCAAGACCGGCGTCATGTGCCCCGTGTGCATAAACGAAGGTCGCGCCAATGGCGAGATGGTGGAGCGCCGCGGACGATTCGGACTCTTCTATTCATGTTCGAACTACCCCGATTGTAAATATGCGATCAAGGCGAAGCCGACCGGCAATCTCTGCAAAATCTGCGGTGCCTTGATGATGGAAGGCACAAAAACGATTCCCGAACGTTGCAGCGACAAGACGTGCCCGAATCATAATCCGCACAAATTGAAATAAGATTTGCTACACTAAAACTACTATGAATTCCGAAGCGCCACACGGCCACGAGAAAGCAGGCGGGCACAAGGCTGCGCACGAGGGTTTTATGAGCCGGTTCTTCGGGTCAATGCTTAAAAGTCCCAAACGAGAAAAAATAACGTTTGCTATTGCGGCGACAGCGGCTCTTACCTTTGCATTGGCGACGACCGGCGTTATTATGTCGACCCCTGTGATCGCGGCGGCCGCGATCGGATTCACCGCATTTGCCCCGGATAGCAAAACAGGCGACCATAAAAAAGCGGACGCGCACGGCGGCGGACATCACGGCGCACATTGATATGATGAACGAACAAGAGATCGTCGCGAAATTACAGCGGATCGGATTCACCGAAGATGAAGTTCCGCGCGTCATGCGCGATGTCGGGAGTGTCATTGCTGAAAAAGTACTCTCGACGTATCTGGCCGGATTGTCTGATGACGAGCGCAGCCAGATCGAGTCGGCGACGCCCGAAGAGGCACAGCGATTTCTTTCGGAACACACTCCACCGCTTCAGCCGCTTTCTCAACCGCAGTTCGACGCGATCTATGATGGTACGTGGCAGGATTATTTCAAATCGGTGCGTTAGCCAATAGCAGTCGTTTCGATCGGGCACTCGCGACGCTCATCACGGGCGCTTTGAATCTGCAACGGTACGAAGGTATACTGACCACATGAGCGTCAGGAGCCTCCAGGAGATATTGAGCAAGATGGAGCAGAAAGACGATACCGCCGTTGCGCTCGTCAGCAAAGCCTATGAGTTCGCCCAAAGGGCGCACGTCGAACAAAAGCGCCACACCGGCGAGCCATATTTCATTCATCCGGCAGAGGTCGCCTATTATCTGGCGGAAGCCGGGCTCGACGCATCGGCTATTGCAACGGGACTCCTGCATGACACCGTTGAGGATACGGATGTGCCGCTCGAAACGATCGGAAATGAATTCGGTCCCGAAGTCATGACCATGGTCGACGCGGTGACGAAGCTTGCGGAGATCAGGTACCGCGGCATGGAACGCCATACCGAATCGCTGCGCAAACTATTCGCGGCGACCGCGCAGGATATTCGGGTCATCATCGTCAAATTGATGGACCGCCTCTATAACGTGCGGACCCTTCAATCATCGCCGTTCCCCGAAAAGCGCCAGCGTAAAGCGCTCGAGACACTCGAGATCTACGCACCGATCGCCGACCGGCTCGGCATGAGCGTCTTAAAACAAGAGCTCGAAGATGCGGCATTCCCCTGGGCGCTTCCGAAAGAATATGAGAAAACACGCGAATTGCTCAAGGAGCGCAAGAAGGAGAACGAGAAGCGGCTCGAAAAGACCGAGCACGATCTCAAGCGGGAGTTCGCCGACGCCGGGATCCGCAATTTTAGGACTGAGGCTCGCATCAAAGGCGTATACAGCCTGTACAATAAGCTCGAGCGCAAACATTGGGACATCACCCAGATCTACGACATTCTTGCACTGCGCGTCATCTTCCCTTCTGTCGCAGACTGCTATTCGGCCCTCGGCATCATTCATGCGCACTGGAGGCCAGTGCCGGGTAAGATAAAAGATTACATTGCGTTCCCGAAGCCTAATGGCTATCAGAGCATTCATACGACCGTTTATACCGGCGACGGCGGTGCCTTGGAGATCCAATTACGAACGGAGGCCCAGCATCGCGAAGCGCTTTACGGCATCGCGTCACACCTTACCTATAAAGAACGCCAGATCGCCGGCGGTCGCGAGAGCCGTCGCGGAAGTCTGGAATGGATACGACAATTCTTTCCGCGTGCACGGGCGACACCCATCCCACAGACGAATAGCGAGGGCACGGTCCCTGAATGGATCAAGGAACTTGCGCACGCACATCACAGCGAACAGGAGTCCGACGAATACATGGACACGCTCAAGTCGGACTTTTTCAGTCACCGCGTTTTCGTATTCACCCCGAAGGGCGACGTTATCGATCTTCCCATTCAGGCGACGCCGATCGATTTCGCCTACGCGGTGCACTCCGACCTCGGCAACCACATGTCGGGCGCACGCGTCAACGGAAAGATGGTCTCTCTCGATACCGCGCTTCGTAATGGTGACCTCGTTGAGATCATCACGAGATCCAACGCGAAGCCGTCGCGCAAGTGGCATGACATCGCGAAGACGAGCATGGCGAAGAAACACATTCGTACCGCGATCGCGCTTGCGGAAGGTAAGAAGTGAAAACGGAAAAGGAACAAAGCTCAGAGCTTGGGTTCAATAAAGCTATGAGCTTTGTTCTACAATGTAAAGTTATTTATCGAATATAGTCCGTCGTCTTCCGGTTCTGCAGGTGCGGCGGGCTGTTCAGGTTCTGATGGGACCGCAGATGGTGCGCTCGTATTCTCGATATCCGAAACGATCGTATTCGCCTCTGCAGAAGATGTCGGCCCAGCCGCCTCCGTTGGTTGCGCGATGAGCGCAAGACAGATCGCGGTGAGATCTTCGGGCGAGAAGAAATCGATCAGAAGTTTGCCGCCATCATTCTTTTTCTCAATACGCACACGAGTGCCCAAGCGTTCGGAGAGCTGCTTCTCGAGCGACATGAGGTCCGGCGAGACAAGTTCCTTGTGGCGAACGCGCTCGATGGCAACGCGTCGTGCCATCGCCTCGGCATCGCGCACGGTAAGGCGGCGCGCGATGATGTCTTTGAATAAGACTTGTTGCTCTTCCGGACGATCGATCAGCATGAGAAGCGGTCGTGTATGACCGTCGCTAATATCGCCCGCGGCCAGTGCATCGCGCATCTCCTGCGGTAACATGAGGATGCGAAGCGTATTTGATACGTATTCACGGCTCTTGCCGACGCGCTTGCCGATCTCCGCATGTTTCAAACCGAATTCATTCGCGAGCCGATTGAACGCCTCCGCACGGTCGATCGCGTTGAGATCCTCACGCTGGAGATTCTCGATGATCGCGAGCTCGAGCTTCATTCTATCGGTATCTTCGGCCGTGCGGATGACGACCGGTACGGCGGAAATGCCGGCGAGCTTCGATGCGCGCAAACGGCGCTCACCCGAGATCAGTTCGTATTCGACAAAAATTCCTTCGCCGGGTCGCTCGATCTCTTTGCGCGTGACGGTCAAGGGCTGAAGGACGCCGTATTGTCTGATCGATTCAGCAAGCGACGCGAGCGCAGCTTCGTCGAAATTACGGCGCGGTTGAAATGGATTGGGCTTGATGCGGTCGACCTCGACCCAGAATATAGAATCACCTTGATAGCTCCCTGCCATATGGTCACGATTATATCACGCTTGCTCCGTAGCATCGCTCTGCTACACTCTGCATTGTTGGTTGCCGGAGTGGCGGAATGGTATACGCGAACGACTCAAAATCGTTTGTCGAAAGGCATGAGGGTTCGAGTCCCTCCTCCGGCAC
>PLSR01000010.1 GCA_003164215.1 Candidatus Kaiserbacteria bacterium
TTCCTCTTGCTCAACCAGGGCACTGCCTTCAGTACGACGTCAGCAAGTAACTTCCTCTCCTTGAACCAAGGTCTCGCGTTCAGTACAACATCGGTCAACGCCTGGTCCGCACTTCAGAATTACTTCTCCACCACCTCCGCCAACGCCTTCCTCACCAACGCGACCTCGACCAACTTCTTTGCAACGACCGCGTCATCAACGAATCTCTTTTCGCAGGTCGCCAGCCTCGGTACGCTCACCACAGGCAACCTCGCCACCTTCAATAGCGGATTCCTCTCGCTCTCCTCCTCGACGGTGGTCGGCACCTTCACCAACACCGGTCTTGCCATCCACGGCGGCGGCTTCATCTCGAACTCCTCCTCAACGATCGTCGGCGCCGAGACGGTCACCGGGCTCACAACATTCACCGGCGGCTACATCGACAACGCTTCTTCTACACACACCGCGCTCACGAACTTCACCAACGCATCATCCTCGCTTCTCACCGCGACCACCGGTTTCTTCACCACCTCGACCTCCACGACCGCCAATGCCAACACCGCGAACTTCGGCGTCCTGAACGCCGGCACGCTCTCCTTGACCGGCCTCGGAACGTTCGCCGCCGGATTCGTCTCGAACTCGTCTTCTACAGTAGTGGGAAACTTCACATCAACCGGCAACCTCGCCATCGGTGGCACCGGCACGTCGACCTATGTCGGCAATGTCACCGTCGGTGCCGCGAACTCCAACTTCTATCCGAACTCAGAACTCGTGATGACATCGAACGTGAATGCCTACGACCAGATGGTGTTGCAGAATCTCAACAGTGGCGGTGGCGCATCTGCCGACCTCATTGTTGGAGCAGATAAGATGAACGATGCCTCCTACTACGGTGACTTCGGTTACAACAGCTCCGGCAACACCGGACCCTTCGCGGCGAACGACACCTACCTCTATTCAAGCGACAGCGGACTCGATCTCGGCACTGCGTCTTCCACCATCGGCTCCGTCAATTTCTTCACCGGCGGATTGCTCGCGGCGAACCAACGCGCGACGATCCTCAACAATGGCAACTTTGGCATTGGTGGTACGACGACCCCGGGATCGCTGCTTTCTCTTGGTGGCACATCGGGCAACGGCATCAACTTCTCTCTGGCTGCCACAAGCACCTTCTCAACGGGTGGCGGCATCAACATCACCTCCGGCTGCTTCTCGGTGAACGGTACCTGTGTCGGCGGCGGCGGAACCGGGACCAACTACTTCACCAACTCCGGAAACTTCACCTCCCTGATCACCGGCACGAACCTCGGTATCGGTACCTCATCGCCATTCGCGCGCTTCTCTGTCGCCGGTGCGTCTCTTGGCACCGCTTCGCTCTTCACCATCTCGAGCTCGACCGCAACAGCGACGACGACCGTCTTCAATATCGACCAAAACGGCAACACCACGATCGGTGGCAACGGCTCCGTCCTCACGATCAATGGTGCGACAACGACCGCGGCCAACGGTTTCAACATCCTCACTGGCTGCTTCAGTGTGAACGGCACGTGTCTCGTACCTGGCGCCGGATCGAATTACTGGACGTCGGCCAACGGTGACATTTACAACAACACCGGCACGAATGTCGGCATCGGCACCGCATCGACCACGCCGTGGGGATTGCTTTCGGTCATCGCACCGGCAAACGCCATCAATCCTGAATTCATCGTCGGCTCGACGACCGCGACGAGCTTCTTCGTCGGCAACACCGGCAACATCGGCGTCGGCACCTCATCGCCCTTCGCCACCTTGAGCGTCCAGCCTTCGACCGACGGCAACGCCTTCGCCATCGATAACGCGTCGGCCGGAACGGTGTTCCAGGTATCGACGGTCAACACTTCCAACAACATCTTCGAAGTTGCATCCTCGACGGGCTCTGCATTCTTCGACATCACCTCTGCCGGCAATATCGGTATCGGCTCGACCACTCCGTGGGGCAACCTCTCGATCTCAAGCGTCAATTCCTCCGCGCCCGAATTCGTCGTCGGCTCATCGACCGCAACGAGCTTGTTCGTCGGCAATACCGGCTTCGTCGGTATCGGGACCACGACGCCCATCCACTCACTCGATATATACAATGCGAACGCTCCCACTGGTGGCGTCATCTCGCAGATGTTCGACAATGGCAATAACAATACAGCACTCCAGCTTGGGAATACATCGGCGTTGTGGCAATTCTCCGTACGAAATAGCACCGATGCTAATCCCGGAGGATTCAACTTTTACTCCTCTACTAACGGCGGTTCTTCATGGGTTAATGGACTCACATTGACAACGACCGGCTACGTCGGCATCGGCACGACCACACCATGGGGCATGTTCTCGATCGCGCCGGGCACATCGGCATCCACGTCGCCGCAGTTCGTCTCGTGGGTCACCGGCAGCTCCTCCCCGTCGTTCATCATCAGTAGTGCGAACAATAATGGATTCGTCGGTATAGGCACGTCGACACCGACGGCGCTCTTCGCTGTCCAAGGTACGACCGGGCAGATCTTCGATGTCGCCAATTCCTCCGGCGGCTCGCTTCTCCACGTCAACTCGAGCGGCAACATCGGCTTTGGCACAACAACGGCGAACGCGAACTTCGTCCTCAACGGCACGATCGTGAGCGCGGGCGGTAGCATCTTCCAGATCTCATCCTCGACCAACCAATCGATCCTCCTCGTCACCAACAACGGCCTCGTCGGCATCGGCACCTCGACTCCTAACCAAAAGCTCACGGTCAACGGCAACATCAACGTCTCCGCCGGCAGCTGCTTCATGGTCAACGGCGTCTGCATCGGTTATGTCACCAAGTTGATGGGCATTTATTCGAACTCCACAGCGGTCAACAGTGCGACCGTTACCTTCGGAGTCGGCGCGACTCCAAGCGGCGCGTTCACCGCTAACCTCGTCCTTCCGGCAACGACGACGGAGATGGTCACCGAAGTGTGGGGCTCCGGCGGCGGCGGCGGTGCCGGATCGATCGCCGCGGGCGGTGGTGGTGGTGGTGGCGGCGGCGGCTATTCGCGCAATCTCTACACAAGCTTAATAACCAAGTACTACTACAACATTGGCGCAGGTCCGGCGAGCGGTACCGCCGGTAACTTAAGTAGCTTCGGTACGGGCCTCGCATCTACGACGGCCAACGGCGGATCTGCCGGTGGAGCCGCGAACACCGGCGGTGCGGTCGGCGGTGCGGGCGGCACCGCATCCGGTGGCATCCTCAACGTTACCGGTGGTTCTGGTGCGAGCTCCGCGTCTTCAACAGCGGCATCGAGCGGCGCGGGTGGTTCAGCGGCCGGTGGCGGCGGTGGCGGCGGGATCGGTGTTGCCACGGGAACCGGTAACGCAGGCACCGCGTTCGGCGGCGGCGGTTCCGGTGGCGGACACGGCAGTGCGAGCACTGCCGGTGCAGGCGGTGCAGGCGGCATCGTCATCACGGTTTATGCGACTTCATCACCGACCACGCTCGGCAATGACTACGCCGAAATGTACCCGGTCTCGAACCCCGGGGTCAACTCCGGTGACATCGTCGCTGTCGATGACACGATGCCGATCTCGATGACCTTCGCACAGGCAGGCAGTGGTCTACCGCTCGCGGGCATCGTTTCGACCCAGCCGGGTCAACTCTTGGGCGATCAAGGTGCCAACGGTGAACGCCCCATCGCGCTCTCGGGCCGCGTTCCGGTGTACGTTAGCCTCGAAGGTGGCCCGATCAATGTCGGCGATCGCATCGCGCCGTCGTCCGTGCCGGGCGTCGGCATGAAGGCGGGGCCGTTCGATGATTCGGTCGGCATTGCGCTCGAATCCTATGATGGCACTGCCAGTTCATCGGAGATCGAAGTCTTCATTGACCTCCAAAAGGGAATTGATATCAACTCCGTCGGCATAGGACTCCTCGGCAACAACATGACCTCGCTCTTCGCGTCGAGTACGGCAGCGAGTAGTTCCAGTCCGATAGACTTCATCGGCGGTGTGATGGATTCGATCGGCGCGCGCATCGCGGCCTTGACCACGTCGACGGTTTCGACAAGCTCACCGCAAGCCACTTCGACGCCGTCCGATGTCTTCGCGAATGACTTCTTCCAGTCGATCCTCTCGCAGATCACGCAGTGGTTCGCGAGCGCGGGCAACGGCATCGGCGACTTCTTCGCGAACCGCGTCAACACTAAGGAGCTCTGCGTGAGCGACGACACCGGCAGCTCGACCTGTATCACCAAGGCTCAGCTCGACGCACTGCTCGCAGGCAATGCGTCAGGCAGCACGAGTAGCGAATCATCCAGTTCCGGCAGTTCGGGCGGCGGCTCAGGCGGAAGCGGCAGCAGCAGCGGGGGATCGTCGGACTCGACTTCGTCTCCGCCGGTGATCTCAGTCAGCGGCAATGATCCTGCAACGGTCGACATTGGTGCTTCGTACACGGATCTCGGTGCGACCATTACCGGTCCGACCGCAGACTTGAATCTTGGTATTACCGCATCAGTCGACGGGGGAGCGACGACCACGCTTGATCAGATCCAGATCGACACAACTGTCGCAGGCACGCATACAATCGTCTATACTGCGACCGACCAGAATGGTCTCACCGGAACCGCGTCGCGAACGGTCACGGTCGTTGATCCGAATGCGGGAAGCGATGCGTCGTCGACCAGTAGCGCCTCTGATGCAAGCTCAACGGACGCCACCTCAACCACACCATGAGTATTAAAAAGTTTTTTAATCCTGATACAATCGTCGCTATGAAGCCCTTCGTATATCGATTCTGGATACCGATCGTAACGGCGATCGTGGCGCTTGCGATCGGTATCTTGATCGGCGTCCTGATCCCCGTGCAAGCACCGTTCGATGTCACGCCAAATCAGTACGAGATTAACTCTGCGTACCACTTCATTAACCCGCTCTTATCCTGCGGCGATGATAATTTCTCGCGCATACCGAACGGCCAAATCGCAGATCTCCAAAGTAGGGTCAGCGACTACATCTCTTCGCAACAGAGCGCGGGCATACTCGATACTGCATCAGTCTATTTTCGCGAGCTCAACGGCGGACAATTCTTCTCGATCAATCCGGATATCCTGTTCGTGCCGGCGAGCCTTCTCAAGGTGCCGCTCGCGATGAGCGTCTATCTGCAAGCCGAACAATCGCCGAATTTGCTAAAGCAAAAAGTATCCTACGCCGCACCGTTCGCACCTGCGCAGGAATATTTCACCGCACCGACCCTGGCCGCAAGCTCGACGTATTCGGTCGAACAGCTTATCGATGCGATGATCATCAACTCAGACAACAACGCCGCTTTACTTTTGACGCACGTCATCAGCACCGCGAGTCTCGATCAATCGTATTCCGACCTCGGCATCACCGTTCCGCAGAACGCTCAATATTCGATGACGGTCGCGACCTACGCCGGTTTCTTCCGCGTGCTCTACAACGCAACGTACTTGAACCATGACGACTCGGAACACCTGCTCGGGCTTCTGTCGCAGTCGACGTTCCATCAAGGCCTTGTGGCCGGCGTGCCCGCAGGGGTCGTCGTTGCGCATAAATTCGGTGAACGCGGCTACAATAATCCGGCGATACCCGATCAGCTCCATGACTGCGGAATCGTGTACGCCAAGAAGCCGTACGTCATATGCATCATGACCCAGGGCACGGGCTACGACGCGATGGCTGGCATCATCGCCACCATTTCCAAAATGGCCTACGCCTACGGCGGCCCCTGACCAGATACCATGGGCACCATGGCCAGCCTTGATGATATATCGGGTATACTTATTACATATGAATATAGAGGGGTCATATGTCTCGCAGAGACTATAAAGAATTTGCGGCGGGGGAATATCACCATGTTTTTAACCGAGGTAATAACAAATCGGACATTTTTCTCGATGGCGAAGACTACGACTTTTTCCTTACCCGCTTAGAAGAGGCACTATATCCGGGTCGTGGCCATGGTGCCCATGGCCATCACGCAAGAAGTCGACGCCGCCCGCTACCCGACGACGCATTTTCGTTGATCGCATATTGTCTGATGCCGAATCATTTTCACCTGCTCATTCTTCAAAAAAACGACACCTCGATCAGTGTGCTCATGCTGAGACTCATTACGGCCTACTCAAAGTATTTCAATAAAAAATATGCGCGGGTCGGATCGTTATTCCAGGATCAGTTCAAATCAACGCACATTGAGGACGATGCACAACTGGTGTATACATCAGCCTACATCCACTGCAATGCACCGGTTGCGGGACTGGTCAGAAGTCCTGGCGATTATGCATATGATAGTTACCGGGAGTATGTGACGGAGGGGGATTCGGCGGAAAAACTTTCGCAACCAAGTGAAATATTGGGACATTTTTCAGACGTCAGAAAATATGAAGAGTTCGTCTTTGAGCGCCTCGAGATCTTGAAACGTGATCAAGTGACATCTGATGAAGATGAGTAGCCTGTCCATGGTGCCCACGCCTGGCCATATCTTTATAACCATTGTCAATAAGGTGGCCATGGTGCCCATGGCCACCATCAGAAAATATCAAGAGTTCGTCTTTGAACGTCTTGAAATATTGAAGCGCGATCAAGCTTCTGATGATGAGGATGAGTGATATGTATATCCACGCTGCCCGGGGTGCCATGGTGCCCATGGCCACCGCGACGTTTAGCCTCGACAACGCCGGCGCATGGTGCCCATGCGGATTTCTTTGAGCTATAATCTAGTGATCTGATGACCCGAATGTCACATCATAATGTCACATGAAGAACGTAACGAACATGAAAAAATTTCTCGCCCCGCTTTTGTCGCTCCTCATATTCATCGCTGTTGCGTGCTCCTTCCCACTTATGTCCTACGCAAACACCGTCGTCACCTTCGCGACAGTTGGCAGCGAACCAAATTCCATCGCGTTCGACTCCTCCGGCAATCTGTATGTAGCGAATGAGGGTTCCGACACCATCTCCAAGGTCACACCAGGCGGCAGTGTGAGCACTTTCAGCGGTTTCTGTTCGCCATATGCTCTCGCCTTCGACTCGTCCGACAATCTGTATGTAGCGAACAGCGACAATAACGAGGGCTGCAACAACATATCAAAAATCATCCCGAGCGGCACTGTCACCCAGACCTGGGCGACTGTCGGCTACAACGACTCCGATGCTCTCACCGTCGACTCCTCCGGCAATCTGTATGTAGCGAATGAGGGTTCCGGCACCATCTCCATGGTCACACCAGGCGGCAGTGTCACCTTAAACTTTGCGACCGTGGGTAGCCATCCCCTCGCCCTCGCCTGGGACTCTTCCGGCAACCTCTACGTGGCGAACAACGGTAGTGGCACCATCTCCAAGATCATCTTCCCGCCCGCCACTGCTCCAGGAACTCCAACGTTCAGCAGCGTCACCGGCACCTCGCTCACGGTGAATTGGACGGCAGCTACCAACGCAACAAGCTCGAATATATATCGCTGTAGTGGCGCGAGCTGTACGCCGTCCCTCTATCAGAGCGGCGTCACCAACACGTACTACAACGAAACCGGCCTCACACCGGGGACGTCGTATACCTACTACATAGTCGGCGCGAATTCCTCAGGTACCGGGCCGGCCTCGGGCTCCAATTCAGTGACTACGCTCATATCCTCTTGCACCCTTTCCGCCTCGCCTCCTTCTATCCTGAATGGACAATCCTCCGTCCTCACGTGGACGAGCGCGAACGCGACTACGGTCAGCATCGATCACGGGATCGGGACCGTCACACCGACTGCGGGCGGCACCACGTCGGTGTCACCTACGGTCTCGACGACCTACACCATGACAGCGACCGGCACTGGAACCGGGACATGTACCGCCACGGTGATCGTAGGAGCGCCAGTAGAACGCCCCAGCATGAATGAATTCTGGTCCGGATTCTTTCGCCTCCGAGGCGGACAACTTGTCATTGGTCCGCCTTCAATCAAATCGCAGATCTTTTTGACGACCACCGGCACAGGCAGCTGGACCGTTCCTTCTAATTGGAACAACGCGAGTAACACAATTCAGGTAATTGGCGGCGGTCAGGCGGGCTCAGACGCAGGGGGTGGAGCCGAGCCCGGTGGTGCAGGCGGAGACTATGCGGCGGTCACTAATTTAAAGTTTGCAAATCCAGGCACTACGGTCGCGACATACCAAGTTGGAGCTGGCGGAGCCTCCGGGAACGCTAATGGCGGAAGTACCTGGTTTAACGGCTCGACACTCGCTGGGTCAAGTGTTGGAGCTACAGGCGGAAATGCTCCAGGCACCGATGTCGGGAGCGTTACCGCTCTCGGTGGTGCCGGTGGGGGTGGCCCGGCAAATGGCGGTGGCGGTGGTGCAGGAGGACCACATGGCGCCGGCGCGGCAGGTGCTGCATCCGGTTCCGGTGGTGCCGGTGGGCAGGGCGATAATGGGTTCGGCGGAACGGGCGGATCCACTTCTGGGGCCGCCGGGAATCCTGGTACCGAATGGGATAGTTCGCATGGAAGCGGCGGCGGCGGACATAGTGGTTCTGCCGGTGGGTCCGGCGGTCAGTATGGCGCTGGGGGGGGTGGTGCTAGTTCCACGACCGGCGGCGCTGGCATGCAAGGTATTATCGTCATTACGTATACGCATTACTGAAGTCACTACATGAACAAACGCTTTCCACTATCTATTAGTATCGGAATATTGATCGTCGTCGTATTGGTCGTCGGTGTTGGTTTGTATTTGGTGAACAAACAATCTCCTGCTTCAGCTCCCGATTCAGATACCACGACTCTAGGAGCATTCGCGGATACCGTCGGATCAACGACGTCTGCAACGTCTTCAGCGGTCTCGATCACGACACCAGTGGTACAAGCGCCGCCGAATTCGAAGTTGTATCAAAGTAACGACTATCATTTCTCCGTCTATTATCCCGACCATCTTTCAGTGGATCAGCAAAGTGTTGGCAGCAATGCTGCCGTCATTCTTTTTAAAGACAAAGCCCTTAGTGAAGGTTTTCAGATCTTCGTCACACCATACGGGGATTCGAAGATCACCGAGGCGCGATTCAAAATGGACGAGCCATCAGGGGTCATGAACAGCCCGCAAAATATTACGATCGACGGTGCTCCAGCGACCGAATTTTTGAGCACGAATCCCGCGATGGGCGCCTCACGCGAGATCTGGTTCCTCCATGGCGGCTATCTCTACGAAGTGACGACTCCCCAGCCGCTCGATCCCTGGCTTTTATCGATCATGCAGACCTGGAAATTCAACTGAATGATGGATTTCGTAAATCCATCATTCGTCGAGGCTAAGCCTCGACTCACGACCGTAGGAAAATTCGCCATGATATAATGCCTGGCATATCGGCTAGTTTTTGATAGTAACGAATTATTTTATGGCACGAGTAGCGATCAACGGTTTCGGACGCATCGGTAGGGGATTTATGAGAAGCGCATTCGGGCGCGAGGGAGTCGAGATCGTCGCGATCAACGACCTCACGTCAGCGGAGAATCTCGCATACCTTTTGAAGTATGATTCCGTTTATGGTCGCGCGCCGTTCGAAGTCACTGCGGGAGATCATGCGCTCGTCGTTGGCGGCAAAGTGATCCCCGTATTGGCAGAGCGCGATCCGGCAAAACTTCCGTGGAAAGACATGAACGTCGATATCGTCGTCGAATCGACGGGATTCTTCACTGAAGGCGCGAAAGCACATGCGCACATTGAAGCCGGCGCGAAGCGCGTGGTCATCTCGGCGCCGGGCAAGGGCGACGTCGAGACGATCCTCATTGGTGCCAACGAAAACAAGTTCGCGACCTGCACGATAAGTTCCAACGCCTCGTGCACGACCAACGCCGCATCACCTTTGATCGGCATTCTTGATGAAGCGATCGGCATCGAGCGTGCGGTGTTGAATACAACGCATGCATATACCGCAAGCCAGGCATTAGTCGATGCGCCGAGCGCAAAAGATATGAAAGAGGGGAGAGCGGCAGCTTTAAATATCGTGCCGACCTCGACCGGCGCCGCGAAGGCAACGACCATCGCCTATCCGCAACTCGCGGGGAAGTTCGACGGCATCAGCTTGCGCGTGCCCGTGCCAGCCGGATCGATCGTTGATGTGACCTTCGTGCCGAAGCGCCCGACGTCTGTAGATGAAGTGAATGGTGCTCTGAAAGCTGCAGCACAGAGCGACCGATGGAAGCGCGTTTTCGCGGTGACCGATGAGCCACTGGTATCACGCGATATCGTGGGGCTTCCGTTCGGTGCGATCGCTGACCTTGGTATGACTCGTGTCGTTGACGGGATGCTCGTAAAAGTGCTCGCCTGGTACGATAACGAAGCCGGCTATTCGCACACGCTCGTCGAGCATGTCACTGAAGTGGCAAAGCATCTGTAACAAAACAATGACCATCTACTTCGCGTCTGATCACGCCGGATACGACCTTAAGAACGAACTGCTCGCATTCGTGCGCGACGATCTGCGTTTTGAGGTGCACGATTGTGGTGCATACAAGAACGATCCCACGGACAACTATCCGGCGATCATTGCGTCGGCCGCGCGGTCACTCTCTCGTGATGTTGGGAGCGGCATGGAAAGTCGCGCCATCATCTTCGGTGCTTCCGGCCAGGGTGAAGCGATCGTTGCGAACAAATTTCGTGGTGTGCGCGCAGTCGTGTATTACGGTCCGACAGGTCGTCAAATTGATGCATCCGGGAAAGAACTCGATATGATCGCATCTACGCGCGAACATAATAATGCGAACGTACTTTCGATCGGCGCAAAATTTGTTTCAAGCGATGATGCCAAGCACATCGTGCACGCGTGGCTCTCGACGCCATTCTCCAACGAAGAACGACATGCACGTCGCATCGCACAAATAGAGGAAGTCGCGCATGAATGACGAGCGACACATCGAGATCGATCCGACCTGTGTGCCGCGCGGTATCGATGATCTGTGCGCCGCGATCGCGACGTCAAAAAGCCTCAGCGCGTCACTTCATATAGACGTAAACGATGGCTTATTTGCTCGTCCATTTACGTGGCCGTATGTGGAGAAGGGGATGGTAGGGGAGTTTGACATTTCATTTCTTAATGATGCAATATTCGGCACACACCTGATGGTCTCGGATGCACGAGAAGTAGGGGAATTCTTCATAAAGGCTGGAGCGCGTTCTGTCATCGTTCATGTTGAATCCGTAGGTAGTGACGTCGACGCTGCACATGCAATGTGCGATGCGTGGCGCGTACTCGGTGTGCGTGAGATAGGTCTCGCAATACTTTTGGACACACCAACGGAAGATCTGAATTCCCTACTTCCCTTCTTTGATTTTGTACACCAGATGACGATAGCGACGATCGGTGCCCAAGGTGCCGCCTTCGAACCGCGTTCGATAGATCGTATCCGCGATCTCCACACTCGACTCCCCGACTTCCCCATCGCCGTCGATGGTGGCGTCTCTGCCACTAACATCGCGAGCTTGGTACAGGCCGGAGCGACCCGCTTTTCGGTAGGGTCGGCGATCATGCGTGCCCCTGATCCCGCGCTCGCTTATACAGATATCAAGTCGACCGCAGAAAATGCGCTACAATAGTTGAATGGAGCCTTTGACCGAAGCCGAAGTGCGCGAGCTTTCCTCGAAAGCGAACGCGATACGACAGACGATCATCGAAATGCTCGTCGCTGCGGGCTCGGGCCACACCGCGGGCCCTTTGGGCATGGCCGATATCTTTACTGCGCTCTATTTCCGTGTCTTAAAGCATGATCCGAAGAATCCTGATTGGCCCGAGCGCGATCGCCTCATTCTCAGCAACGGCCACATCGTCCCCGTTCGCTATGCCACGATGGCACAAGCCGGCTATTTCCCTGTTGAAGAATGCCTGACCCTGCGTAAATTCGGCTCACGGCTCCAGGGTCATCCTGAACGCGAACGATTGCCCGGTCTCGAGACGACTTCCGGTCCTTTGGGTGAAGGTCTCTCGCAAGCATCCGGCATCGCCTATGCATTGCGTATGGATCATGACTCCAACCCTTCGACAAGCTCAGGGCAAGCTCGCATTTACTGCATCATGGGCGACGGTGAGCAAGACGAAGGAAATGTATGGGAAGCGTTCATGTTCGCCGGCAAATATAAGCTTGCCAATCTCACCGCGATCATCGATCGCAACAACATTCAGATCGACGGGTACACCGAGACGATCATGCCGCTCGAACCGCTTGCCGATAAATATCGTGCCTTCGGTTGGCACGTGCTCGAGGTCGACGGTCACAACATCCCCCAGTTCATCGCCGCCTGCGAAGAAGCAAAAGCGATCTACGAGAAACCGACCGTGATCATCGCACACACGATCCCGGGCAAAGGAATTCGCGAGATCGAACGCGATTATCGCTGGCACGGCAAACCGCCTTCTCCGGAAGAAGCGAAATTATTCCTGCATGAACTTCGCACGATGGAAGGCAAAGTCGAGAGCGAACACCAATAGTATGTTGAATCCAGAACTACATCTGCGTGAAGACCTTTTTGAAGCGACGACGCAATCTGCAACGCGCGACGGCTTTGGCCATGGGCTTGTCGAAGCGGCCGATGCTGATCCGCGTATCGTCGCACTTTCTGCCGATCTCACCGAATCCACGCGCACGGAGGAGTTCAAGAAGAAATATCCGGAGCGATTCATCGAAGTCGGTGTCGCAGAACAGAACATGGCGGCCTTGGGCGCTGGCTTTGCGGAAGCGGGCAAGATTCCCTTCATCACGAGCTACGCCGCGTTCAATCCCGGCCGCAACAACGAACAGATCCGCACGACGATCTCTTTAAATAATGTGCCGGTGAAGGTCTGCGGCATGCATGCAGGCGTATCCGTCGGCCCCGATGGTGCCACACACCAGGCACTCGAAGATATCGCCTTGATGCGCGTTCAACCCAACATGACCGTAATCGTGGCGTGCGATGCCGAAGAGGCGCGCAAGGCAACGATCGCCGCGGCGAAGACTGGCGGACCGGTCTATCTGCGATTTGGACGCGAGAAGACGCCGGTCATGACGACCGCCAAAACGCCATTCGAAATAGGGAAGGCGAACGTGATGTGGAAAGCCGAGAATTCGCAGGTCGCGATATTTGCGACCGGGGCCTTACTGCACAACGCGCTCCTTGCCGCACGCGAATTGGAAAAAAAGGGAATTGCCGTCACTGTCATCAACATACATACGATAAAGCCGCTGGATCGCGAGACGATCATCCGCGAAGCGAAATCTGCCGGGGCAGTCGTCACTGTCGAAGAACATCAGATCGCCGGCGGCTTGGGCGGTGCGATCGCGGAATTATTGGCGTCTGACTTCCCTCTTCCGATTGAATTTATCGGCGTTCACGATCGCTTCGGCCAGTCCGGCGAGCCCAAAGAATTGATCGAACACTACGGCATGGGCGTCTCGCATATTGTCGAAGCAGTGAAGCGTGCGGCTGGCCGTCGCGTGCACGTATGAGTTTGGAAAAACCATCCAAAGAATCATCCAGACGGGATTTTTTACGACAGGCACTTGTTGCCGCGGGGATCGTTGTCGCCACAGGGGTGGGAGCAAATTTCATACCTGATGCCGAGAGCAAAAAGATAGCAACTCAAGAAACCCCCAAAGCGAAGAAAATTGAACCGGCCGAACCATACGACCAAGAGGCGTTCCTCAAATTCGAGAAGGATCCACGCACTTATGATATGGGAGAGCTCGCGGGGACGAAATGCGGCGGTCTCTTTGCCGAATATTCTATCGGAGAGACGCGACGTGTGCGTCCGCAGGAAGATATCGATTTTCGCTATCAGATCGCGGCACTCTGGAGAAAGAAGCTTGACCTCGTCGACAAGAAAGACGTTGGAATGTATCCCGCGATCATTGAGGAAGCGAGAGAAATGTTCTGTAACTATGATCCATCTCGTATCCATCGCACGACGTTGAACGATTATCGCGGCGATGTCGACCGAGCTATCGCAGAAGTGCGCGAACATGCGGATCTCGACAAAATACGCACTATCGGCGCATTCGCACATTTCGGTGAATCGCAGATGGCGCTTCTGAAAGCACTTGAGAAACAGATCGGCGCAGATGAATTGATTGCGTACTCGCTGACTGAATTGATGCCGACGGGGGAAGGATCCGCGCGCGAGGGCGTGCTCTTTCTCGATTTCCTCCTCCGTAATGCCGGAAGTGAATTCTTCGACCTCGTACCTTCGTATGATAGTTGGATCTCCTCGGGCGCGTACCAACTGACCGGAGGCGCCGTGAATGAATTGGGAAATGAAAAGGCCGGCGCGTCGCGCATTCAACAGGCAGTTCTTGCTCCGAATATGCATGAGATCCCAAAGTCTGTCGTTGAATTGCGGGGAGCGCAGCAACATAAGGCTGCGTATCTTTTTGCGATCGATAATCTTGCGTTGGCTATTCGAGATCTCGGCGAACGAAAGTCAAAGAAATTTCTCGAGCTCTCATCGCAGTGGCCCGGTGGCCTCGTCGTGGAGTATATCGCGTGCGCGCACCATGAGCCCGTCGAAGCACGACAGGCATTTGAAGCTTTTGTGGATCATTTTATCGCGAGTAACGAGGCTCCAAGATCGCATGGGCATAAACACCCCATTCGTCCGTTCTCCGATTTCTGCGCAGACAAACCACACATCGGCGAATACTGTGTGAAGACCAAAAGTAACGTAGCCGGCCTCAAAGAATGGATGTCGTCTTAGGGCGAACGTAGAGACTTGCTATACTGACTCAACTCATGAATAAGAACCCGCTCATGCAAAAAGTGAATTTCTTCGTCTCGATCGCGTTCATTGCGGTATTTGGATTTTTCCTTACGATAAAGATCGAGCAGGCGATACAGCTCCTGAACCCGATCTCTGCTGATGCGGCAGCCATGACGGAGAATTAGGATGGATAAGGAACAAAGCTCAGACCTTGGGATCCCTTAAGGTCTGAGCTTTGTTCAGCAGTCTTTGTTCAATCTAGTGGCGTCGCATTGAAATCCGCCGGACGATTCGCATACCATTGCTCGATCTCATCGCGGCTCATGAGCTTCGTTTGCGCGCCAACACCTTGCACCACCGATGCCGCATTGATGACGCCGCGCAGCAGTGCTTCGCGCGAAGGCAAACCGAGCTCGATGAAAGCGACGGTCGTCGAGGCAGTCGCGTCCCCTGCACCCGTACGAGAAACCGGCGGGGCGGGATCCGGATACATTGGCACGTGCCACGCGCCGTCATCGTCGAGAATGTTGGAACCTTTCGGACCATCGGTGACGACGACGATCTTCGGACCCAAGGCGCGAAGACTTTCCATAAGTTTTTTTACATCTTCCTCGGTCGATTTAAGGATCGTCTGTGCTTCTTCCTTATTGCAGAAAAATATCGCGGTCACCGCATAAATGTCTTTGAGCTCTTCGGCGCCGAGTTTGATCTGGAAAGTCCCGGGCTGGAAAACGAGCTTGGTCTCCGGGTGTGCGGCGCAATATGCGGCCACTTCGTGGTGGAAATCTTTCGCGGTCTCCGAGATCGAGGAGAAGTACAAATATTTCGGCGGTTCGGCGAATACAGGGAGATGGTAATCGTAGCTTTCGTGCTTGATCAGGATCGTGCGCTCTGGGCCGTACATCAATACATAGTGATAGTTGGTCTTCTTACCGTTCTCTTTCGTCACGTATTCATCCGCGACTCCTTGTGTACGTAAGGTCTCGAGACAATGTGCGCCGTTCTCGTCGTCGCCGATCCAGGTCACGAAAGCAGAGGAAAGCCCGATGCGATGCGCGGAGACGGCCGCATTCGCCGCGTTGCCGACGGCGCGGATCTCCGTGACGCTTTCATAGGGGACTTTATCGCCGAAGCGGACGCAGAGCTCGCGCACGCCATGATCCATTAATTCTTCCGCATCCTTTAGCTTTATAAACGCATCGGTCGTGATATCGCCGATCGCCACGAAATCGTATTGCATATCGAAAAATTATAGCATGTGTGAACCATACAAAGGCCAGAAGTTTAGTCTTTGGAGGATCTGATCCTCCAGAAGGTACCAAGCATAATCTATGGTATTATTTTTTCCATGCAAACACTCAAAGAGGCGGTGGAAGCCGCGTGGGAAAAGAAGATCGCGCTGGGGCATTTTAATCTCTCAGATTCGAATCAATTCAATGCGGTATTGGCCGCTGCGGCGGCCGCAAGTATGCCGGTCTTGGTCGGCGTTTCGGAAGGTGAACGGAAATTCTTCGGCGTACGCAACGTGGCCGCGCTCGTGCGCGCCGCGCGCGAAGCGGGGATACAAGTTTACCTGAATGCCGATCACACGTATTCACTTGATGCCTGCAAGGAAGTCATAGACGCTGGGTTCGATTCGGTCATTTTCGACGGCAGTCACCTGCCGATGGAAGAAAATATTGCGACGACTCGTGCGGTCGTCGAATATGCGCGTTCCAAAAGCAACGGCGGTCACGAGATCCTCGTCGAAGGCGAGATCGGCCGCATTGGTACATCAAGCAAGCTCCTCGACGCGCCGCCCGAAGACATGGACAAAAATTTGACCGATCCGGAAGAGGCCGCACGATTCGTGCGCGAATCCGGGGTTGATATGTTGGCACCCGCTGTCGGCACGATGCATGGGCGCCTCGTCGGCGGAGGCGAGCCGAAGATCGACCTCGCACGCATTGAAGCAATTCGGAGCGCCGTCGGCATCCCGCTCGTCTTACATGGCGGCTCCGGCTCGTCCGATACGGATCTTGCAACAGTAGGGAAGTTGGGCTGCTCGATCGTTCACATCAATACCGACATTCGTGTCGCCTATCGCAAAGGCATCGAAGCATCGCTTGCGGCCGACGCCAAAGAGATCGCGCCCTATAAATTCCTTGCGGAAGGCGTTGCTGGAGTCGAGCAGATGACGGAGAAATACATTCGATTGTTCGCGGGGGTGTAAAGCACTCGCACCTCTTGCGATTATCTCGGACATTGTCTACGCTTGTGGTAATGATAAAGGTACTGGTAGCCGAAGATGATGAAGTCCTTGCATCGCTCTTGGTCAGAGCCCTCGTCAATGAGCATTTTGATGCACACGCCGCATACGATGGGATACAGACGGAGATCGAGATCAAGACGTGGTACCCCGACATTGTGCTGCTCGACTTGTTGATGCCCAACAAGGACGGTTTCGGCGTGCTCTCGGATGTTCGGGCCGATTCGCAGACCCTCAAGCTTCCCATCGTTGTCTTCAGTAACCTCGGAGAATCTGAGACCATCGCGCGAGTGAAGAAATTCGGCGTGACCGAGTATTTCATCAAGGCGAACACGACTCCGCGCGAGGTGATAGCGAAGATCAAGACCATGTTCCCGGGATAGGTTGTCCGTCTTTGTCCGGATAGATAAATGATTTGTTACTATAGAGTCATGAGGCCACTGCGAAATATCGCGATAGGAGTGAATGCGCTCTACATCTTGTGGATGATCTACAACGGCATTGATGAAGGATTCCAGGCGGCCAGTATTGTGCAGATGGTATCGGCTATTGGCATGATATGTCTCCTAGTCCTCAATATATTCTTGTTGTGGAACGGTCGACAACTTTGAACGAGTAGAATTTGATATACTTTCGGTATGGCTTCATCAAAGTACATCAAAAATATCAGTGACATCGAATGCAAGCCGTTTCCCTTCCCGATGCCGGAAGAAGTGAAGGTAAAATATGAGGGCGCAACGATGGGGCAGATCTCTGCGCTCATCGGCGCGCAGAAGCTCGGCTACAACATTACGAAAGTGCCGCCCGGCAAACGCGCCTTCCCGATCCACAATCACCATGTGAACGAAGAGATGTTCTTCATCCTCGAAGGCGAGGGGCAAGTCCGCATCGGCAATGAGGTGTTTCCGATCAAGCGCGGCGATGTGATCGCGTGCCCGCCGGGAGGCAAAGAGCTCGCGCACCAGATCGTGAATAATTCATCAGATGAGCTCGTTTATCTTTCGGTCAGCACGAAGCTCTCGCCCGAGATCGCGGAGTATCCGGATTCGGGGAAGTTCGGCGTCTTATCTTCCGATGTACGCTTCCTCGGAAAGCTCGACCAATCGCTCGGGTATTGGGACGGGGAATGAGCCCCGGCCCGCTTGCAAATGAGCAATTATTCCGTATACTGGCCGCCATGTTAGTCCTTGAAGTTAAACCGCGCGGCGATAAGGAATCGCCGGAATTGCTCCGCAGTGGCGGCCTCATTCCTGCTGTATTGTACGGCCCGAAGGAAGCGGCAGTTTCTATCAGCGTTGACGCACGAAAGTTGGAAAGCACCTGGCACGAAGCGGGTGAGACCACTGTCATTACCTTGAAGGGCGCCGGCGCCGATAAAGACACCTTGATCCACGACGCACAGATCCATCCTGTCACGGGCAAGCTCGTGCATGTCGATTTCTATGTGCTCGAGAAAGGCAAGAAGATCGAGATCGCCGTTCCGCTTGAATTCATTGGCGAAGCGCCGGCTGAAAAGCTCGGTCATATCGTCGTGAAGTCATTGCATGAGATCGAGATCGAAGTCGCGCCGGCGGAATTGCCGCGCAGTCTCGATGTCGATCTTTCCGTGCTCGTCGATCTGGAGAGTCGCATCACTGCAGCCGACATCAAACTCCCGCCGAGTGCCACACTTGTCACTGATCCTGAAGAGATCGTCGCCTCCGTCACTGAATTCCACGAAGAGAAGATCGAGGAGCCGGTGGCTGTTGCCGCTGATGCCGCCCCTGCGACCGACGCGGCCGCGCCTGCTGCAGAAGAAAAGAAAGAATAATTCACCCGCGTGTGGATGATCACGGAGGTGCCGTAGTCATCTCCTGGTATACTGTTTCGATACTCTGTATGCGCCACACCCGCGCCGGCATATATCTCATATTTTTTTTGTGCACACTATCGCTGTTCGTATTTCATAATGCATATGCGGACGTGACCGCCGACCAGCGCGCGGCGCTTCAAGCACAGCTTGCACAGGTGCAGGCGCAGATCACGCAGAATCAGGCAAAGCTTGCCGATGAACAGTCACAAGAGGCCTCTCTCCAGACGACGCTTTCCGTCCTTGATTCGCAGATCACCGAGGCCCAGCTCGAGATCAAGCAACGCAATCTGACGATCCAGGAATTGAAAGACGGTGTTTCTCAAGATAACCTCGGTATCACCGCACTCGATTCCAACGTCGCGGCGAGCCAGGCATCGCTCGCGCAGATCATGCGCGACACACAGCATATGGATGACACGTCGTTCGTCGAACTCGCGCTCGGCGGCTCGCTCACGGATCTTTTCCAAGATGCGGATGATTTTGCCGCGATCAAAAAAGCGATGGCAAGTTCTTTCACACAGATAGCCGCACAGCGTTCGGATCTCTCGACGCACGAATCAGCGTTGCAAGACCAGCAGCAAGAACAGAGCGATCTCTTACAACTGCAGGTCGTCCAGCAGAAATCGCTCCAAAGTATCGAACAGCAGAAACAAAGTCTCCTCGCACAGACCAAAGGCCAGGAATCCGCGTACAAACAGGTCATCTCCGATCAGCAAAAGAGCGTCGCGCAGATCGAAGCGACGCTTTTTAGTCTTGCCGATACCAATAAATCTGTCTCATTCGGTGACATCTACAGCTATGCGAAGGAAGCGGGAGCGGCGACTAATGTGCGACCGGCTTTGATCCTCGGAATTCTGTCGGAAGAGTCCGGCCTCGGTCAGAACGTCGGCACGGGAAATTGGATGACCGATATGAGTCCCGCTAATCAACCGCTTTTCCAAGCAATTTGTCAGGGGCTGGGGCTTGATCCCAACACACAAAAAGTCTCCGCGCGCCCGTGGTATGGCTGGGGCGGTGCGATGGGCCCGGCGCAATTCATTCCGTCGACGTGGGATCAATATGCGGACCGTATTTCGAATATCACCGGCCAAACACCGCCCAATCCATGGGATCCGCGCACTGCCACGTTCGCGACCGCGCTCCTTATGATGGACAACGGTGCCGATGCGCAGACACCGGCGGCTGAGCGCCTTGCGGCCTTGCGTTACCTTGCAGGCTGGGCTCATGCTAATAATCCTTCATATGCCTTTTACGGCAACGACGTGATGGCACTCGCCGCGAAGTACCAAGCTCAGATCGATGAGGTCAATGGATCATAAATCGCTCCAGGGCTTGCAAATGGAGCCCTTTTTTCGTATAGTGTGCCCACATGAAAAAAGACCTACATCCGGAAAGCTATCGCCAAGTCATCTTCGACGACTCCACGTCGGGTAAGCGTTTTTTGATCGGCTCGACCGTCGAGACCACCAAGACCGACAAATGGGAGGACGGCAAAGAATACCCGGTTTTCCAGGTCGAAATTTCCAGCGCCTCGCACCCGTTCTATACCGGCCAGTCGAAGACGATCGACACCGCCGGCCGCGTTGAGAAATTCAAGACGCGCGCCGCGGCAAAGAAGACGGCGAAGAAGTAGTTTTGCGAGTCCCGCGGCGGCATGCGTATTGTGCCGTCGCTATCTGGCGCTACTGCGCCAGCGCTCTGTCTCGGCCTCGACAGGCCTGCGAAGACGGCAAAATACGCATGCCGCCGCGGTCCTCTTGTTTGAGGTAAAATTACGGTATGTCCGAACCTGCAAAAATAAATCCTGACGATTACGCCGATGACCGGCGGGTTTCGTATTTGGTCGTCGAATGGAAACGTCTCACGCAGGCCGAGATCGACGCGCAGGAATTGCTTGAGGTCGATCCGGCGATGAAAGAGCTCGCGGAGAAGGAGATCGCCGATATCAATGTGCAAAAAGAAACGTTGATGAAGGATATGGAGCGTATTGTCGGTTCTGGTGAGCAGGAGCGCGAGTGGCCGAATGAGATCGTGCTCGAAGTGCGCGCGGGCGTCGGCGGCGACGAAGCATCGCTCTTTTCTGAAGAGCTCGCGGGCATGTATCTGCGCTATGCCGAGAGCCGCGGCTGGAAGACGAAATCGCTCGATGAATCGCGCTCCGCACAAGGTGGTTACAAAGAAGCGCAATTCGAGATCAAAGGCGAGGATTGCTATCGTGCCTTACGGTTCGAGACGGGCGTACATCGCGTGCAACGCGTACCGGAGACTGAGAAAGCCGGCCGCATTCACACCTCAACGGCATCCGTCGCGATCCTTCCGATCTACAAGCGATCGAAGATCGTCATCAATCCCGGCGATATTGAGATCGAATTCTCGCGCTCCGGCGGCGCCGGCGGTCAAAATGTGAACAAGGTAGAGACGGCCGTCCGCCTCATTCACAAGCCGACCGGTATTGATGTGCGGTGCACGTCGGAACGCAGCCAACAGCAGAATCGCGAGAAGGCGATGCAGTTGCTCGTCTCAAGGCTCCAGCAAATGAAGAACGAAGAGGAGGATCGCGCACGTTCGGCCGACCGCAAGTCGCAGGTCGGCACCGGCGACCGCTCAGAGAAGATCCGCACCTATAATTTCCCGCAAGACCGCATCACCGACCACCGCATCCGGCAGTCATGGTCGAATATCGAGGGTGTCATGGCCGGCCGCATCGGTCCGATCCTTGAGGCCCTTGATAAAGCCGAGACGGAAGGGGATTTGGCCGTGGAAGGCGGAGTGGTTGCAGAAGACGATTGATTTTGCTAGTATTCACGGGCTCGCATTGCGGGCCTTATTTTTAGTCTTTTGGTTAGCATGGCTACAGAAACGACAATAGAATCCCTTTTTGGTGTAGGTGCGCATTTCGGTTATGGCCGCGCACGCCGCCATCCGACGGCGACCCCGTTCCTTTTTGGTACCAAAGATCGCACCGACATTTTCAATCTTGATGAGACCATTCCCCGCATCGACGCTGCAGCTGCCTTCGCAGCTTCGCTTGCCGCTTCCGGGCGTCAGCTGCTCTTTGTGGGTGGTAAACATGAGGTCTCCGCGATCGTCCGTTCGAATGCTGAACATGCTGGCCAGCCGTACGTCGCAGGTCGCTGGATCGGCGGATCGTTGACCAATTTCAAGAATATTCGCAAGCGAATCGACCTTCTCGAGAAGCTTATGGCCGAGCGTGAGTCGGGCGAGCTCGAGAAGTACACCAAGAAGGAACGGCTCTTGATCGATCGTCAGATCGACGAACTGCTCGCACGCTTTGGCGGCTTGGTAAAGATGACGGATCTCCCGGCGGCACTTTTTGTCATCGACACGCGTCATGAAGATACGGCGGTCAAAGAAGCGAATCAGCTCAACATTCCGATTATCGGGCTTGCGAGTTCGGATTGCGACTTCTCGCTCATCAAGTATCCGATTCCTGCCAACGACACGTCGATCAAGAGCGTCGGGTTCATCGCCGACATCATCGCGCGTGCCTATGAGGCGGGGAAGCGGGCTCCGGCCGCCGCTCCTGCTGCGGCTCGACCCGCGCACGCATAACCCCTTATCAACGCACCATGAGTGCGGTATAGTGAGGGGAACAGTTATTTGTATTTGTTAATTTTGTATGATAACCACAGAGGAAATTAAAGCGTTGCGCGATGTTACCGGCGTTTCGATCATGCAGTGCAAGAAGGCACTGGAAGAAGCGGGGGGAGACATGGAAAAAGCAAAAGTCATTCTTCGCAAAGCGAGCGCAATGACAGCTTTGAAGAAAGCTGATCGCGAACTCGGTGCGGGCGTCGTATCGGCCTATGTGCATGCGGGCGGAACGGTTCTCGGGGCAGTCGTTCTCGCGTGCGAGACCGATTTCGTTGCCAAGAATGAAGAATTCCCGAGACTCGCTTACAATATCGCGATGCAAGTCGCGGCGATGAATCCGCTCTTTAAGACGCGTGACGATGTGAAGGAATCCGACATAGCAGCCGCGCGCGCGGTCTTCGAGGAAGAGGCGGTGAATGTCCCGGAGGCGAATCGCACGAAGGCGATCGAGGGAAAGATCGATTCATATCTGCGTGAGCGTGTCTTACTTGAACAGCCGTTCGTGAAGGACCCGTCGATCACCATCGGCGAGCTCATCAGTACGGCGGTGCAGAAATTCGGCGAGAAGGTTGAGCTCGTGCGCTATGAACGACTCTCGGTTCGCTAACGCCGTATGATGACCTTTTCAATAGTCATCTTCGGCATTTCTCTCGTTGCGATCGGCGGACTCTTTGTGTTGAAACATTGGGAGGTCGGGACGGGACGCACGCTCGCACCGGCGGTGCGCCACAATGCCGATCATCAGGCGCTCGAACTTAAAAATAGATTGCTTCACCTTCGCTATGATCTCGCGCGCGTTCCGCCGTTTCTGGTGTTGTACGCGCGGTATCTCGTGCATGAAGGTGCCTTGGGGGTCGCAGCGTTCGCGCAGATGTCGGAACGTCAGGCGCACCGTCTCGCAGACCTCGTATCGCACAAGCACGGCTTCGTACCGCGCGAGACTCGATCGGAATTCTTGCGGCAGGTGAGCGAGCATAAGAATGGGGGGATTGAGCGCTAAATATGTGTCATCGTGGAGCTTTACGTTCGTGGTGGAGATGTTCCGCATCACCACTACTGTATGTCGTTCACGTTTTGTTGTTTGCTGCGCGAGGCTCCACAATGACACGTATTTAGCGCTCTTGAAGTAGGGCCGGAAAAAAGGCACAATACGCGAACATACGAATAACAGCCGCCTTAGCTCAGTTGGTAGAGCAACGCTTTTGTAAAGCGAAGGTCCCCAGTTCAAGTCTGGGAGGCGGCTCCGAGTAAGCAAGGCGTAACGAGGAGCCGCCTCCCAGACTGGGAGGGGGTCGGGGAACGGAAGTTCCCCGTGGAGGAAGGCAGGCCGCTTTGCGGCCGTTGGAAACCGAGTGGTTTCCAAGATGTCTGCGGAGGCGCCGCTATACGTACCAACAAAAGCAGGTATTCCTGTGTTTAATTTTTTATTTGCGCGGGGCAATGTTGCTACTTCTTCGTGCTCGTCGCCGCCGTCGATGTCGCGATCTTCAAAGTCGAAAGCTGCGGCAAAATATTTTCGATATCGCTGACGCTCTGATACCCATGATAGACCTTTCCGTTGATGACGACCGCCGGAAGCTGATCGCTCACGTTATCTATTGAGATCAGGGTCTGCAGCGCACCGACATCGAGGTTGTAATCGAAGGAATACACGCGCAGTTCTGGATATGTTTCGGAGAGCGATGTGAGCGCATAGCCCTGTTTCTCGCAATCCGTACAATCGCCTTTGTTCGAATAGAAATACAAAATGAAAACAGGATTGAGATTGCACTTTGCCGCGAGCTGCTGCATGAGGAGATAATCCTTGATCTCAAGAATGGAATAGAGGCGCTTCAGGCGTGTGACTTCGTCTTGATTGGATGAACCCTGTGCTTCCATGTATGAAAGCTGATCACCGAGGGAAGTCATCTCGCTCGGAAGGATCGTGTTCTCCGCTACGTCCGAGCACGAATGTTCCTGCAAGAGATCGAATTGCGTTTCCAGAGAAAGGATATCGGTCGAGATATCGTCTTGCGTTGCGCGGATATCGGCGATGCGTTGGTTATTGAAATAATTGCTCGCGTAGAATGCGGTCGCGAAGATCAACGCTGTGATGAGGAAGGCAATAATATAGGTGCCCCAACGTGCTTTCCTGCTTCCCGATACTGGATTCATAGAGATACGGCTTGGAGCTATCGCCAGCGAACGCCTGTTTTAAAGGCTGCGCGTACTGCGGCGGTACCGAGCCAGACAGGGGCTAAAAGGCTGTAAAAGAGGACGAAGAGCGCCGTGCCCATCGGCGGACGATGTTTGCCCGTACCAATGTATGTTCCCACCGTTATAAGTGCAACGACGATCGATACCGATACCAGAACGATCATCCAAAGGGCGCTTGTGTCGATGTAGAAGGCATTGAAGGAAGGGTGGAAGCTGAAGCCGAGTATTTCGATCTTCACGACCTGATGCATCAATGTTTGCAGGAGTGAAAGAACCAAGTGCACGAAGAAATATACGGCGATGCCGATAGAAAGGAGCGCCGTTGGAAGAATAATGACTCCCAAGTTGCCGTACTTCTTGCTGGCGAACATATGACGATAATCGACGCCATTACGGAGGAACCCGTATGACCAGCGAACGCGTTGGCGAAACAAGGCCGGAAGCGTACGGGGTGTTCCCGTGAGCACGATGGCACTCGGAGCATTCGCGATCATGTACCCCGCATCCTGAATGCGCAGTGCCATCTCAAGATCCTCCGTCGAATGGCCGTGTTTCCAACCACCGGTCGAGCGCACGACAGAAGCGCGGAAGATCGAAAATGGTCCTGGAGTTATATATGCGGAGCCAAGCGACGCAAGGGTAAAGCGAACGAAGATACCGAGGCGATACTCAGCTTCCTGCATGTGCTGAAGGAGGTTCTCGGGTTTTTTCGTCTGGATCCCCGGTGTTACGGCTGCGATAGACTGATTTTCGAAAATAGGTGCAATTTTGCGAAGCGCTCCAGGGGTGACCACCGAATCGGCATCGAGACAGCCGATGAGTTCAGCGTCGGTCATAGAGAGCGCAAGATTCATCGCGCTGTGCTTGCCACCGTTCTCTTTATGGAGCACGTGTATGCGCGGATCGGTGCCGAACGCATTGGCGACCGCAAGTGTATTGTCCCGCGAGCCATCGTCGACTACGTACACCTCAAGTTTATCGTGTGGGTAATCGAGTGACAGAAGCGAGGTTACCGTCGCTGCCAGCGTTTTTCCCTCATTGAAACAAGGGACGACAATAGCGACCTTTGGCTCATATACATTCCCTTGCGTAGCGCTTACGATCGAACCGCCCGAAGAATGACGTCGGAGGAATGAGACCAGCATAAATACCTCGAAGTACAGCGAGATGAAAAGAAGCACATACATGACGATTCCGTCGCTCATAATGAATGCATTATACCAAGAAAACGCTTGTTTTAAAAGCTACAACGACGGAGTATACTGGTGATATGCCGCGTGGCCATATACATCCGATCTCCTCATTAATACGCGAAGCCAACCGTATTTTCCATGAAGTGGGATTCGCGTTCGCCGATGGCCCTCTCCTGGAAGACGAATGGCATAACTTCGACGCCTTGAATGTCCCGAAGGATCATCCGGCGCGCGATATGCAGGATACGTTCTTCATTAAGGATGAACCGGGGATGGTCTTGCGCACGCACACCTCGAACGTGCAGATCCGTTATATGGAATCGCAGATGAAAAAGGGCATTGAGCCGCCGTATCGCATCATTGTGCCCGGCAAAGTCTTTCGCAACGAGGCGACCGACATGACGCACGAGGCGGAATTTTTCCAAATGGAAGGTTTAGTCGTCGGCACCGATGTGACTCTCGCGCATCTCAAAGGCACGCTCGCGCGATTTTTCAAAGAACTTTTCAAAGGTGCGTCCGTCGAAATCCGTTTCCGCCCGAGCTTCTTCCCGTTTACCGAGCCATCTGTCGAAGTTGACATGCGGTTGGTCGGCGAGAACGTGCCTGAGAAGTTGCGTGACAAGTGGATCGAGATGATGGGCGCGGGAATGATCCATCCGAATGTATTGAAAAATGCGGGTGTCGACCCGACGAAATACCAGGGGTTCGCCTTCGGCATGGGGCTCGATCGCTTGGCGCTTTTGCGCTGGGGCATCGATGATGTTCGTCTCATGCACTCGGCTGATCTGCGATTTATTAATCAATTTTAATTATGGAAAAACTCAATCTCAACAGGCAGCCGGGCAAAATGGAAGCGGCGAATGATAACGAATCGGACCCACAGCTGCGCGAGTTGGAAGCGGCGCTCGCGGCAAATTTCGAAGCATCAACCAAGTCGGGAGATTTGCACTTAGCGAACGACTCAGAGCAAGTGAGCATCGCAAAAACAGCGTATCAGAATTTCTTGCGCACCAATCCCGATGTGCTCCGAAAAGCATTGGACACAAAAGCAAATAGCAAAGACGCATTTCAGCAGCAACTCTATGCATTAGCCCGCGAGGTAGATGCTATCGAGAAACAACCAACCGAATTGGCTGCGTAGTATGAAGATCTCTCGCAACTGGCTCCAAACTTTTTTCGATGCGCCATTGCCGGATGCGGCGATCTTAGGCGATGCGCTCACGTTCCATGTTTTTGAAATAGACGGAATAGAGAATATCGGCGGTGATGACGTTTTGGATGTGAAAATAACGGCCAATCGCGGGCATGATTGTCTTTGTCATTTTGGGATTGCAAAAGAACTTTCGGCAATATTGAACATACCGCTCAAAAAATATCCACACACAATGCCGATCGATGAATTGCAAAAAAGAAAAACAACTGCCGTCTCTGTTTTGATCGAAGATCCAGTACTTTGTCCGCGCTATATCGCAGGATATATAAAGGACGTGAAAGTCGGGCCATCTCCTGACTGGCTCAAGAAAAGCCTCGAAGCGATCGGACAGCGATCGATCAACAATGTTGTCGACGCGACGAATTATGTGATGTTCAATATCGGGCAGCCGCTTCATGCGTTCGATGCCGGGAAACTTACTGCACAGGCCGGGAATTATGCGATCAATATACGTAGGGCGCGGGAAGGAGAAAAGATCATCGCACTCGATGAAAAAGAATACGTGCTCTCTAATTCTATGCTCGCCATCGTCGATGTGAATGGTGCCCATTCACAGGGCGGTGAAGCGATCGGTATTGCCGGCGTGAAGGGCGGCATGCCGGCGGGGATCACGGAGGCGACGACCGACATCATTATCGAGTCTGCGAATTTCAACGGCGCGTCCGTTCGCAAGACTGCGCAGGCCCTGAAACTTCGCACCGATGCATCAACGCGATTCGAACAAGTCATCTCACCGGAACTCGCGGGGTATGGCATGCGCGCGGTCGTTGAGCTTATCCAAAAACTGGCCGGAGGCGAGCTCGTTGGCTTTGTCGATGAATATCCGGTGCCACAAGAGGGGAGAACAGTTGCGGTGTCTCTTTCTCGAATCAATGCCGTGTTGGGAACGAAATTCGGTGCGACCAATGTAACGGACGTTTTCCAACACCTCGGACTTCCATTCTCACAAGAAGGGGAAGTGTTCACCGTCACGCCTCCTTTCGAACGCCTCGATCTCATTATTCCCGAAGATCTCATTGAAGAGGTCGGCCGGATCATCGGCTACGACAAGATCCCCGATATCGAGCTTCCCGCGCCATCGCGGCCTCCCGCCGTCAACCCGAATTTCTACGCCGCTGAAAAGATCCGCGAGGAATTGATGTCGCAAGGATATTCGGAGATTTTTACTTCAGTATTTAGGGACACGGGTGAACGATCTGTTCAAAATAAAATTGACAGTGACAAACCCTATTTGCGAAATAATTTACAGCCCGCGCTCGCAGAAGCCTGGATGAGTAATTCTCTCTGGAAGGATTTGCTCGGTATTAAAACAGTAAAGATCTTTGAAATAGGGCCTATCTGGAAAGATGGTCAGGAGGTAATCGTGGTGGGCACAGCTGAAGGTGAACGAATATCAAATATGAAGGGTTCTGAAACCTTGAAAACATCAGAAGAGCCTCTTAAAGTAAATGTTCCTGTTGACTCTTACGACAACCTCCCTCTTTCAAGCGCAACGCGTTACCAATCATTCTCTAAGTACCCGTATATTGTTCGTGATATCGCGATGTGGACTCCTTCTGGGACAAAAGCAGACGATGTTCTCACTTTGATCAAACAGAACGCGGGAGCACTTTTGGCACGTTGCGAAAAATTCGATGAGTTCACCAAAGGGGATAAAACCTCGTATGCCTTCCGCCTCATTTTCCAATCATTTGAAAGAACGCTCACCGACATAGAAGTGAATGCGATCATGGAAAAGATGACTGTCATATTGAAGGAAAAAGGATTCGAGATCAGATAAAAGGTTTGAAACCTTTTCTCTCGCCGTCGCTCGGAGGAAATAAAAACAAGTTTTTATTTCGCTCCTCGCTCGGCGTGATAAAACAAAACCGCCGCGTCTCTGACGCGGCGGAGTACGAATACAAACCGCAAGTTCATTAGGCATGCCTGCACACAGGCCAAAACCCTGCTGCCTCGCTCGCTGTCATATAGGTAACGCCATCGATGGGAAATCCACCGTTATCGTAAACCCAGTCCTTAACGTCCTGGGCTTGCGGTGGCACTCCCCGTGGATCAGTCGCATCGGGAATGACCACTGCGGTGACCACGTTCGTGCGAGGGTCAATAATCGGATATCGCATGCGATGGAAAAGAAATATCGCGTTCTCGGTAACGCAGGCATTGGGTCGCACGAGGTCGGCGAAGCTCGCACAGGCCGATGCGCACGGTCCATCGAACTGGATGTACATGTGGTGGCTCCGCACCCATTTCGCGGCTCCGACGAAATCAACGACCGCACCGCCGTCGTTATGCTTGATAACGCACGGGTCCGCGCAGGACTCGATGAAATCTCGAAATGCGTGTTCTCCGGCCACCGTCGAACCGACCTCGATCTGTGCATGCGCCGTACTCGACGTCCACATCGCGCCGAGAACAAGTAGGAACACGATAAATAGTCTGTTGATTCGCCGATTTGTTGCTCTATCCCACATGTCTACCTCCCGTCATCCGGACGAAACGTCAGCTGCTCAATTCCTGCCGTTGAAAGTAACACGATACTTATATTATGGCAATGTTTTTGATGCGGGCGCCGGCTTTCATTCCGGCTCGAAATCTGCTACAATATGGGTATAAAACCGGTGAGGTTTTTTATTTTGTATACTCAAAAATATGGCTGAAAAACTGGCAAAAAAGATTGAAAAGAAAAGTAGCTATGGCGCGGCCGATATCACGGTTCTTGAGGGGCTGGAAGCGGTACGCCGCCGACCGGGAATGTACATCGGCACGACCGGAAGCGATGGACTTCACCACCTGGTATGGGAGATCTTCGATAACTCGCGCGATGAAGCGATGGGAGGCTTCTGCGACGATATCGAGGTGGCACTTTTGCCTGATAATCGTGTGCGCGTCGCCGATAACGGGCGCGGTATCCCCGTCGACATCCATCAGAAGACGAAAGTCTCCGCGCTCGAGACGGTGCTTACGATCCTCCACGCCGGCGGCAAATTCGGCGGCGAGGGATACAAAGTCTCCGGGGGGCTCCACGGCGTCGGTGCCGCGGTGGTGAACGCCTTATCAGTCTCCATGCGTGCGGAAGTCCATCGCGATGGCGCGTATCACGTGCAGGAATACAAGAATGGCGGCAAGCCGCTCGGCAAAACGAAGAAGATCGGGCCATCGAAATTGCATGGCACGATCATCACATTCGAACCGGACGCATCAATCTTTCCCGACCGCACCTTCGATTGGGATACGATCGTGGCACATATGCGTCAGCAAGCCTATCTCGTGAAGGGGATGCGTGTATCGATCCTCGACTTACGTAATGCCGAAAAATTTGACGACGAAAGCGTCTACTATCTCCGCGAGCTGAAGATCGATGCGCCGTCGGTCACGTTCTATTTCGAGGGCGGATTGCGTAGCCTCGTCGCATTTCAAAATCGCCACCAGGAGCCGGTGCACAAGACAATTTTCTATGTCGAAAAAGAGCAGGATGGTGTGACGGTAGAAGTCGCGCTGCAATATGTCGACGACATCACCGCGCGTCTCTCTGCTTTTGCCAACAACATCTACACCGCTGAGGGCGGCATGCATGTGACGGGTTTCAAAACCGCGCTCACGCGAACCTTGAATGCGAGCGCCAAGGCGAGCAAAGATGTCGATAACTTCACCGGCGATGACGTGCTCGAAGGACTGACCGCGGTCGTTTCCGTGAAGCTTCGCGAGATCCAGTTCGAGGGTCAAACGAAGGCGAAGCTTGGCTCGGTGGAAGCGCGTGGTGCGACCGACGCCGTTTTCAGCGAAGCATTCAGCACGTTCCTCGAGGAACATCCAGAGGAGGCGCGCAGTATTCTCGGCAAGGCAACGCTCGCGATGAAGGCCCGCAAAGCAGCGAAGGCCGCCAAAGACAGCATCATGCGTAAGGGTGCCTTGGACGGCATGACCTTGCCGGGCAAGCTCGCCGATTGTCAGACCAAAGATGCATCTGAATCTGAAATATTCATCGTGGAGGGGGATTCGGCAGGCGGTACCGCGAAGACAGGCCGCGATCGTCGCACACAGGCCGTGTTGCCGTTGCGCGGAAAGATCCTCAACATCGAACGTGCACGTCTCGACAAAATGCTCGCCTCGGAGCAGATCAAGAATCTCGTCGTCGCGATGGGCACGGCGATCGGCGATATCTTCGATATCGAAAAACTTCGCTATCACAAAATAATCATCGCGACCGATGCTGACGTTGACGGGGCGCACATTCGCACGCTCTTGCTCACACTTTTCTACCGACATTTCCGTCCAGTCATCGAAGGCGGGTACCTCTATATCGCTCAGCCGCCGCTTTTTAAGATCAAGAAAGGAAAGGAGGTCATGTATGCATATTCCGACGTGGAACGTATCGCATTCGTCGGCGAGGAATTACCGATCGAGGTGGGTTCGGATAACGCGAGCGAAGAAGAGACGGAAGCCGAAGAAACGGATACGAAAAAGAAGTCCGCCAAAGTCTCTGTTCAACGCTACAAAGGCCTCGGAGAAATGAATTCAGAAGAATTGTGGGAGACGACGATGGATCCGAATCGCCGCATCTTGAAGCAGGTCACCGTGGTCGATGCGCAAGATGCCGATTTCGTCTTCGACATGCTCATGGGCACTGATGTCCCGGCTCGTAAATCATTCATCCAATCGCACGCCAAGGAAGCGACGCTCGATATTTAATCCATATGCTTCAAAATCACCGCATCGAAACCTGGTCGAGTTTTATCGAGGGTTAGATCTAATCCCTTTCCGCAGCAACGTATTGTTCGCGCTGCAGTGACACCACAGAAAGGGAAGAGCGATGCTCATGCTCGAAGGAGACCGCCACGGTCTTGTACTCGAATGGAAAGACACATCAATTATCATTCATGATCCATCGCGTCCCGCACGGATCGTCATGTCGATCCCGCACGATGGGCTCATTACAAACGACCTCGAAGGATTCTGCAAATCGCGCAGTAGTGGCTTTCGAGGACGCGACAAGCATGTATGGCCTGTCGCAAAAGATGTGCTCTGTGGCGCATACGATTGTGGTCTGCGAATGAGCGCTGTACGTTTTCTCATACCGCGTGCGTTCGTCGACGCGAACCGGGAAGAGCCGTCTGCCGTGAATATTGATCCGGATACGCGCGGGCAGACCGCCTTCGATGACCTAAGACTCACGGGCGTCTATCGACACTATCATGGAGAGATAGAACGACTCGTCAAAGCCGCGGTCCAAATGCACGGGAAAGATAAGGTGTTGCTGCTTGATATGCACGGGTTCGGGAAGCAGCCGACATTCGCTCCGCCGCAAGGCTATGACCTGATCCTCGGGACAGCGAATCGCGCGACCATTCATTACGGGGAAGTGGATCGCGAGTTCGCCTCATTCATGGAGGAACGGAAATATCGCGTGTTCTTGCCGAGCGATAAGCCCATCACACTACAGGGAGACCCCTACAGCGCGGGCCATATAACGCGATTGTACGCCCGCACCTTCCGGATCAATGCGATGCAGATCGAAATATCGCCCACATTTCGTTCGAAAGATGCACAAGAAAAAGGAGAAAAGCTCGCGAAGGATATTGCGGACTTTCTCGCTGTTCATTACCGCTGAAACGAAGCGCCCGGCACTGCAGTGCCGGGCGCGCTTCTTTATCCGCGGTGGTAAAACAAAAGACCGGCTTTGCGGCCGGTCTTTTGTTGGAATGCTGCGAGAGATTAGTACGTGTACGGGTACGTCTGGTACTGGGAATACGGATTGTAAGAATTGTAATTGTAATTGTAGTTGTAATTATATCCGTAGCCGTAGTTCGGCGTCTGCAATCCGCTCATGAGCTGTGACGCGTAGTTGTTGCTTTGATTTTCGTCGTTGGCCGAGAGCGCGACACTGAAGACACCACCGGTCGCTCGCGAGAATCGAAGCGTATTGACGATGTAACCGCCGGGGGCAAGCGGAGCCTGTGCGCTCGACGTATACGGAGCCGCCGATCCGCCGTAGCCGTATGAGTAGGATGTGGTCGGGTACTGCGCCGTGAAGGAATATGAACCGCTTCGCGAGCCGCCTACGTTATTGACACTGAAGGTGACAACGCCGTTGCCATATTGATCGATGTTCGCGGAGATGACGTGCACGGAGAGATCTGCGGGGCCGTTATACGCGTATGAACGAGGACTTGAGGTAACCGTTGAAACGGGCTTCGTTGTTGTCGTTGTCTGTGTGCCGGATGCCGGCTGTGTGTTGGCGATGCCAGAGCCGGGATGGATCGTCATCGTCGCACTGCCTTCTACCTGTGTGCCAGATGTCGGGACGAAGAGGACCGAGAAGGGAACACTTGCCGAAGTCGTGCCGGAGAGAAGCGGCAACACTTGAATGCTTTGATCAGTCGGCGTGATCTGGAATGCCGCGCCGCACGGAATGCCGCTCGCGGTATTGTTCGCCGTATTGATCACTGCGAATTGAAAACCGGACTGGCATTGATAGAGGAACGCGTAACTACCACTCGCCGTCGTCGTGTAATCCCATGAGACCGTGACTGGTGCGCCGGACGCGGCATCGCTCGGAGCATTGACCTTGATAGAAGGACCGCTCGAAGGGAGGATCGACGAGAACCATCCACTGCTCAACTCCGCTACATGGACCAAACCCCACACGATTATGATAACGAGAATGATAAGTCCGATAATGGCGAGGATATTCGAGAGCAAGCTCGCTTTTTCCCCGGACGGTGCCGCGTGATCTGTCATGGCGGGATTGTCGCATATATAAATACATTGTCAAGTGTCGTCTATTGACAAATGCATGTTAATGCGTTATTATCCTAGCACTCCTATGACGACCATAACAAGCCATAAAACGAATCGAAAACCGCCTGTACCGGTCTTTTTGTCGGCCATCGTGCTGCTTTTCTTCTGCACGCTTTCAACGGCGGATTCGATCGGTTTCGTTCCGGATTACATTGACGGTTCCACTCCGGTCACCGCAAGTGGTACTCCGACGACCGGAAATGACGCGGTCGCGCTCTCATCCTTGCCGCAACTCGGCGAGACGAACCCATCTCCGGCGCAAACAGTCACGCCGACCGGCATCGAGCCGACGCGTCTCATCATTTCGTCCGTCAGCATTGATCTGCCGGTGCAGAATCCCTCCACGACCGACGTGAACACGCTCGATAATCTTTTGAAGAACGGCCCGGCGCATTACATCAATTCCGCCGACCTCGGCCAGGCGGGCAATCTCATCATCTTCGCGCATAGCTCGCACCTGCCGATCGTCGTCAACAAAATGTACCAAGCATTCAACAAGATCCCCGATCTCAACGCCGGAGATTCGATCACGATCGTCGGTTCCGATGGCAAAAATTATCTCTACAGCGTCGTCTCGGTCGTGAAGGCCGACGTCAACAACGGCACGACCATCGACACCTCGCCGACGCATGGCACCAACCTCACCCTCGTCACCTGCGATACCCTCACGGGCGTCTCGGCGCGCTTCGTTCTCACGGCGACGTTCATCGGCGTATCCAATAGCTCGAACGGGCAATAATCGCTCGAATAGGTTCGACTGGGGCCCAAAAAAACGTAATTCACTTCGCATCCTTGCGCGCCTCATGAACCCTGCCATAATGCGGGCATGAGTTTAGAACGTGCCTACCGAATGAGAGTTGCGCATGCTGAGGCGGAAAAGCGCGAAAATATTCGCCACCCGATTTCGGGAGATGAAATGGAACTCGGAGAGCATGACCTCACGCTCGCTGAGATCATGCAAGATAAGGAGAAACAGGAATTCTTCATCAACCGATATCTCTATAGTGAAAAACCGGACGATGCCCGTGAGATAGCGGACGCGCTCGCTGACGGTACCATGTTGTCCCAAAAGCAAACTACGTTGCTTGAAACGGTGCGCGAGAAATTTAATATTCGCATGGCGGAAGTCGAAAAGGTGACGGAGCGGTTCACTCCCGAAGAGGTGACACGCGTCGCAGAGATTGATCCGCGTATCAAAGAGATCCTCGGAAAAATAGGTCCGGAAAAAGCTGCAGAATTTCTCGCGACGCAATTCCAAGGACTTGCGGTCTCAGATAAACGAGCATTCAACCGCATGGTGAAATCCATGCGCACCGTGCACGAGGTAAGCACGGGCAAAGACGCCGTTGCACTCGATAAGGAGATCACAGAAACGCTCAGCAGTCACCGGATCTCCGAGGCGGATTATTTCAAGGCTGCGACAAGCGGATTGACCGTAGAGACCAAAGCGAACCTCGACAAACTCGTTGCAGAACAATTCGGCTGGTTCAGGAAATCTGTGGATTGGGCGACGGGCGGTGGCCTGCGGCACCGTGGCGGACGGGAGCTCTACATGCAACTTGAGGAACAGCAGAAACTTGTTGCCGAATGCGACAAACATCGCAAATCTATCGGGAAGGTCTTACAGGGCACGCTCACCAGTGACGTGAATCTTGCGATCCAGAAGTACATGATGGAAGGAGGGAATTTGGAAGAAAAGAAGCCGAAAAATACCGTGGAGACGATCGCCGACTACAAGAGCATCAAGGACGATCTCAATTCGACGCAATCTCGTTATGACCAATATCTCCAGAGTGAAATGAAACGCAGGCGCATCAACAACATAGCGCAGCAGCCGGCGATCTTGGATGAGATAAAGGAGAAGTTCGCCGACCAGGAATTTAAAAAACAAAAGCGCTATACGGCGATCGGTGCCCTCGGCGCTCTACTTGCTTTTCTCTTCAGGGGTAGGACGAAGGACGACATTAAGAATTCGCTCAAATAAGTATGAATCAAGAAGAATTACTTTCGGAAATGGAACGCCTCGTTGAAGCGGGGGATGAAAAAGCATTCGAACGTTTTGTGCTGGATCATTTCACCGAATTCCCCGAAGACGTGCAGGGAAAGCTCCTCTTGAATTTTTATACGGAAACAGTTGAAAAGCAGGCAGGGGAGGCAGTGATCGCTGATATTCAAAAGGAAGGCTTGGATGCTATTGCAAAAATCGATGAAATTGAGAGATCGGCCGGTGTTTCTGAGCAGTAACCTGCCTATGGGCGACGGGGTATACAGATATTGACAAATGTGTTGAAATAGTATATAACTCCGGGTAGCGAAACCATTCGCAGCGAAATTCGATAGCGAAAGTGAGGCGGAAAATGTCGAACGATTCACCGAGTGCTTTTGGAAGTGGTTTCGGCACTGTCCTCGGCGTCGCCGCAGGCTTACTGTTCCTCTATTGCGTAGCGAGCGCCGCCCGATACGTGTACAACCATGCCGACGACCTGTCCTGGCAACGGCCGGAATACACCTATTCTGCCGGACGGTATGTCGGACAGGTGCGGCCCATCCGTCAATCGCCGGCATATCGCATCGACGATCCGAACGCGGACAACGTCCCGCCCGGATTCCACGTCACTCACGAGTGACCAATGGCGACAAGATCTTCCATCGGCGGAGCCCCTCATGGCCCCGCCGATGTCTTTTTATAGTGACTTGACAAAACATATATATTGATATAAAATACTAGCTAGGTTCCATCCGGAACAATAAACAACCACAAGATTCGAGGAGATCGTCATGGACGACGTATCGACAAGGCGGCCAGGCGGTCTCTGGCATTTGCTTCTGCACCGCCGAGCCCACCCGTCATGGCAACAGCGGGTCGTGGACTGGGGGTATACGACCTCCGTAATATTCACGATCCTTCTGTTTCTCAATATCCTGATCCCGGGTGTCTTTGCACCGTATAGGTACTGGATCGGGCTCGTCTACCTGATCTTTCAGCTGTCGGAGATCGCCGTCCGTGACCCGCTCGACATGAGCGAAGTTATGGAGGACCACATCTTCTCCGCGATACCCGCCATTCTGGCGCTCGTTCTGACGGCTCTTCATCTGTGGTCGACGAATGGGATCTTCACTCCCGACGGCCTCCGAACCTTGAATTTCTGGCATGCGGTAGCGTGGACAGATTTCATTTTTGGCCTTTGGATGTCGATGCGGATACTTTCAACTCCGTATCGCCGCGACGAAAGTCGGGCACCGCACTCTTAAACAAAGAAGACGGTGCTCCAAAAGGCTCTTTGAGGGCGGGGAATACACACCCCGCCCCTTCCCTTTTATATACTTGACAAATAATTATTATTTGTTACAATACACCCAGATCTGATGGATCAACCCACAGACCCTGTGTGGCCCGGGTTCCGGCCACGTGATCTTCACAGTCAACATAGAGAGGCTATATCATGACCGACTCGAATCAAGCGGCGGCTCCGGCTCATGTCACCCTGACCATCAAGCGCCACCACTTCCGGTGGGGGGTTATGGCTATCGTCATCCTGGTCGGGGCGGCCGTCATCGGCGCGTTCTACGCGGGCGGCGGTAAGGTGCCGAATCTCCCGACGTTCACGGGTCTCGCTCAGAACGAGCAGGCCCAGAATGGCGAGAGTCAACAGACCACCGATAGGTTCGGTCCCGATGGAAAGCTCCAGCGAACCGAGACCCAAACCGTCCGCTACGACCCTCTCGACAAGCTGACTGCCGCCATCACGGCGACGACTCAGAATGTCGACAACGCCACCGCGGCGATGAAGAAGTCCTCTGCGGAGACAAACGACTCCGTGAAGGTTCTTACCGGTCAGGTCAAAGATCTGGGCGGCAAGATTGACGGCATCGCGGGCAACGTGTCCGCCCTCGGCGACCGCGTCACGAAGCTCGAGACGCAGCCCGTTGCTCCGGCTCCCGCTCCGATGGCAGCCCCGGCTCCCGCTCCGACGACTGTTCCGGCTCCTGCTCCGAAGACCGGACCGCAGGCGTCGGCAGAAGCATCTGCGGATACCGACATCGTCCTGCCGAAGCACTTTCATGTGACCTCGGTCGGCGACGATGCGAACCAGGCGAAGATGCAGTCCTGCAAAGGGCGGCTCGTTCCCGACCTGACCGCAAAGCCGAAGACCGACGGCAGCCTCGACAAGAGTGGCAAGCCGATCAAGTTCTATCCGAACCGTTGCGAAGCGTAATTCGCAGGTTCGACAACTGGCGGGGGATCGAGAGATTCCCCGCCACAACTTCTTAAACACATTGCACATCTCTGTCATCTCGTGAGCTATCGCGGACTGACAGACCTGTACAAGGTCGAACGAACAATGGAGGAATTCATGTCGTTCAAGTTCTTTTTAGCTACAATAGCCGCAAGTTCCGGCATTGCGTTGGCGTCCGCAACTCCCTCATTTGCATACGAAGGGGGTGATTGCACGACGAGTCACGCGTGTCATGTCCTCAGTGCAGGACGCGAGCGGGGCCGTACGCCGACGTGGTGCATCAGCATTCCTTTTGAGAAGAAGGGATCGGGCGAGATCGCGATGTTCGTGCTGCGGCACTTTGACCCTGACCGGATCCAAGATCTGGATGCTCAAATCGCTGAGCCCGGCAATCTCATCTTCGCCGACTCGAAGATAACGGGTCCGAACGACGACTTCTGCCGTGGGCCGACCTACTTGGCCGGTGCGGGCGCCGTCGTTCTCTGCGACAAGAAGTTCGGAAGCGGATGGATCATGGGGGAGTCGCTCCAATACGCGATCAAGCATGGGCGCCCGCCGAATGATCAGCCAGTCCATGTGGGGCGGTTCTGAAGAATGGAGCCACCGCATGTGCAGACGATTTGTACGGGCACGGCTGATACGCTGTGCCCGTCTCTTTTCCCAAACAGGTAACTTCGAGGCCCAAAACAGAATCTAGGAG
>PLSR01000009.1 GCA_003164215.1 Candidatus Kaiserbacteria bacterium
TTTGTGCCGGGGGAGGGAATCGAACCCTCATTCCTTTCGGAACACGATTTTAAGTCGTGCGCGTCTCACCACTTTCGCCACCCCGGCGACGATATAAATCTAACACACGGACTACCTTTTGAGGCCTGGGCGGGAATCGGTCACGGTTACTAAGTCTTGCGGCTAAGTACCGCCGGCCCCGCCTCGCGGTCGCGCGAATACGCGCGACATCGCTCCGGCGTTCGATTCCCGACTTACGATGCGAAGGCATCGTAATCCCATGCTGAGGCCTGGGCGGGAATCGAACCCGCGCATAAGAGTTTTGCAGACTCACGCGTTACCACTTCGCCACCAGGCCCTGGTGTGACGCTTGCCAATATACCATGTGGTCAGGCTTTTGGTCGCGTCAGGTCGTCGATGAGCTGGCGATTCTTTTCGCCGTAGTCGATCTCGAAATCGACGTCCGGCAAGTACTGCATGCGTGCATGGCCTTTGATATATTCGCGAAACTCGGTGCGACTTCGCTTGGCGAAATTCAGCGCCGGCTTTTCATATGATTCGGGAAGGACGGAAAAATATATCTTCACGCCCCGCAGATCAGGTGAGACATCAGCGCGGGTGACGGTGATGAGAGAGACACCGTTGCTCTCACGCGCGAAGAACTCGCCGGCAAGGTGCATCATCATTTCTGCGACCTGCGTTTGTCGGCGGCTTCCCATAGCATTAGACGGTCGTCATGACGACGTACTCGAGGATGTCGCCTTCGGCGATCTCGAACTTGGATTCGATCTGCGCGCCGAACTCGCTCGTTGCTTCGACGCGGGTGACATTCTGCTTGTTGGATTGCATGTTCAAGACCTTTCCGGTGCCGATCGGTAATTTGCGGCGGATGACGCGGACCGTTCCGCCTTTGGCGAAGAATCCTTCCGTGACGCCGCCCCCAACGACGTGGATCTCTTTTTGCGAACTGAATTGTTTGATGACGCGCGCACGACCAGCGATCTCTTCAATGACGCGCTTCGGTTTGAGCGTAGCTAACCGTTCCTCGAGATGCTCGGTGAGTTTGTAGATGATATTGAAGGTCACGATCGCGACGCCATGTTGAAGCGCGAGCGCTTCTGCGATCGGATCAATAGTGACGTCGAATCCGATCAGGACTGCATGCGTTGCGCCTGCCATCGCGGCCTTAACGTCATTCTCGGAAATATTGCCGATGCCGGATTGCACAATGGAAACACGCGCGTGCTCATCGCCGATCTTCGACGCCTCATGCTCTATAGCTTCGAGCGAACCGCTTGCATCCGCGCGGATAATGACCGGTAAATAAAATGTATCCGAACCATGCGGAGCGACTGCGAAGGTCGCTCCGGTCGAATACGGGGCCGCAGCAAGGCCTTCGCGCGCCTGTTCAGCCTCGCGCTTATTCTTGTATGCGTGGAAGGTCTCGCCCACGGCCGGAAGTTCGTCGAAGCCGACGAGTGAGATCGGGGTCGAAAAGGTAGCACTCTTGAGGGATTTGCCGGCATGATCTTCCATAATTCGGACCGGCGCGATAGCGCGACCGGCGAGAACTGCCATGCCGCTCCCTAGTGTTCCATTGGTGATAATGAGTGTTGCCGCGATACCGCGCTTCTGGTCGCGATGCGCCTCGATCACGTAGCCGGTCGCCGGGATAGAGGGATCCGCTTTCAACTCGTTCATTTCAGCGACGAGCAGAATGACATCCAATAGTTCCTCGATGCCGGTACCTGCTTTCGCGGATATTGCGACCCACGGCACATCGCCGCCGAATTTTTCGAGAAAAACATTTTGCTCGAGCAAAGATGCTTGCGTTCGCTCGACGTTGGCATTCGGCTTGTCGATCTTGTTGATCGCAACGATGAAGGGGATCTTGGCTTCGCGNNCCGCGAGCGCGGATAGCGGAAAATGCGGCATGGCCGGGCGTATCAATGAAGGTAATACGCTTACTTGCCATGAGCGAAGTCGAAGGGTTGACGACCTCCCGAATAACTTCGTACGCGGCGACGTGCTGCGTGATACCGCCTGCTTCGCCGGCGACGATATTCGATTTACGAATGAAATCGAGAAGGGTCGACTTACCGTGGTCGACATGACCCATCACAACCACGACGGGAGGGCGCTCTATTGAGTTGTGGGTCGATTTTGGCATACGAAATGTTACGCAGGGTCGTGAAAAACATAGATGACTCTGAAGTTCACGCATTATAGCCGAAAATTGACGGTTTTGCAAAAAGACTGCGTGGCGTACACAATGGTGGCATGTTGAAATTATTTGGGCGGCTGGCGGCAAAAAAGAGACATATCTATCTCGACTATGCGAGCGCAACGCTGATTTTGCCAGCAGCGACGCGGGCTGTTACGAATGCACAGCAGTTGTTCGGCAATCCCGGATCGATCCATGCCGATGGTGTGGCTGCGGCCAAATTTTTGAAAGTTTCCCGCGAAAAGATCGCCCATGAACTTGGTTGCAAGGCGCGTGAGATCATTTTCGTCTCGGGCGGAACGGAGGGAAATAATCTTGCGATCTTAGGGTACGCTCGTATGATCGGTCTCAGAAAGATCATGCGAAATTCTTTAAGCTCAGACCTTAAGGGATCCCAAGGTCCGAGCTTTGGAATTTCGTACACCCACTGGATCGTCAGCTCGATCGAACACCCCTCCGTGCTCGAATGTTTCGGAGAAGTGGAGCGACTCGGTGGAAAAGTTGATTTTGTCGATCCGGATGGCAGCGGCATCATACAACCTGAAGCAGTCGCGCATCTGCTGCGACCGGAGACAGTTTTTATATCGGTCGGCTGGAGCAATAGTGAGATCGGGGTTATTCAACCACTGGCACAAATCGCGCGCGTGCTGCGCGTGCACGAGAAAGCACATGGCACGTCGGTCATCTTTCACAGTGATTCCGGACAAGCCCCGCTCTATCTTGGTGCGACCGTTCACTCGCTCGACATCGATCTCCTGACGCTCGATTCGGGAAAATTGTATGGACCGCGCGGTATTGGTGCATTGTATTTGAACAATCGTGTGACACTTGCGCCGATCATGCTCGGCGGAAGTCAGGAACGCGGACTGCGGGCGGGAAGCGAGAATGTCGCGCTTGCGGCAGGTTTTGCGGAAGCGCTTCGATCGATCGCGAGTCAACGGAACGCTGAATCTAAGCGATTGCAGAAGTTGCGTGACGATCTCGCGCGCGAGATCGTCACGCATATTCCCGATATCATCGTGAACGGCGACCTTGTGCGTTCTTTGCCGCACATGCTCAATATTTCTGTCCCTAATATTAAAAGTGAATATGTCGTGCTCGCGCTCGATCATGCGGGCATCTCGATCTCGACCAAAAGTGCATGTCGAGAAGGTGAGGCACGGGATTCGCACGTGGTGAAAATGTTGGGCGGTGACACGTGGCGCGCCCAAAATACGTTGCGATTCTCGCTCGGTCGCGATACGACGACGGGCGATTGTTCGCACATTATCGAAACCCTCGTGCGTATGATCACACGGCAACGGGCGAAGAATTGAAGGAACACACATTTATTTTGCGCGACACAAATCGGGTGATATGCTGTCCCTATATGGACATCGAAGAACTCACAAAATCTCAGATCGTCCTTCTCGTCCTTCTCGTGTCCTTCGTAACGTCGATGGCGACCGGGATCGTCACAGTTTCCCTGATGGACCAGGCGCCGGCATCGGTCGCGCAGACGGTCAATCGCGTGATCCAACAGACGATCAAAGAGGTCGCTTCTCCCGGGCAAGCGGCGACCGTGGTGATGCCGACAAAGACCGTCGTGGTGAATGAGGCAAATGCCATCGCAGGTGCCGTTCAGAAATCAACACCGTCGGTCGTACGTCTCTATTCGAGCGACGGTTCGACATTCCTCGGGCTTGGTGTCGTTGTTGACGCATCGGGGGAAATGATCACCGACACGGCGGCAATCGGTTCTGCTGCCCAGGCATCAGTCACCTTCGCGAACGGCGCCAGTGTCCAAGCGTCGGTCACGACGCGCGACGCGGGGATCGGGCTCGCCATACTTTCGGTCGCGACGTCGAGCGAGTCGACCACAACTCCGGCGTGGGTGCCAATAAGCGTTTCGTCCGCCACACCGGTTTTGGGCGAATCCGTCGTGATGATCGCCGGTGAATCGAACCCCTGGGTCGGGAGCGGTCTCATCAGTAGTTTGGTCCCCGCGACGGACGCGACCGGGGCACTTGTCAAAACTGATATTTCAGGTGATAATGTCCTCTTCGGAAGTCCGCTCATCGATACCGACGGTAACCTGGTGGGTATAAGTACCGAAGTATCACGGTCTTCTTCCGGATCAGCGTTCATACCTGTTTCTGCCATCAGCATGGATCTGGATCAGGGTATGGCGGCGAAATAAAGGGGCGCGAACGGGCGTATTAGCAGGCAGAGATACCTCATAAAAATATATGACACCTTTCAACAACTACACGACCAAGGCAAAGGAAGCCATTCATCGTGCGCATCAGCTCGCGGTGGAGCGCGGCCACAACCAGGTCTCGACCCTGCATCTTCTGGCGGCGCTTCTCATGCAGGAGGAATCAATGGTCCTCCCGATGCTTGAGCAAGTCGAGATCGATGTCGCGAATCTCACCGACTCCGTTCTGGAACTCATCGAAGGCAACACCGGATCGACCGCCGTGTCACCGAGCTTTCAACTCTATCTCACACCCGAGATCGTGCGAGTCTTTGAAGCCGCACCGCGCATTGCCGCCTCTTTCAATGATCAATTCGTTTCGCCGGAGCATCTGTTGCTCGGCATCGCGGAACATCCGGGACCGGCGGCGGAACTTTTCGCGCGTTTCCGCGTTGACCGCGTTGCGCTCGCGCGCGTACTGACCGACATCAAAGAAGGTAAGATCCGCGACATCGAAACGACGCAGAAGCCGCGTGCGCTCTCTCGCTATGCGCGATCTCTCACCGACAGGGCTCGCGAGAATAAGCTCGATCCCGTCGTCGGTCGCGACAGTGAGATCATCCGCGTCATCCAGATACTCTCGCGCCGCACGAAGAATAACCCGATCCTCATCGGCGAAGCAGGCGTGGGTAAGACGGCAGTTGCCGAAGGGCTTGCACAGCGAATCGCTGCGGGCGACGTCCCGGAATCTTTGCGCGGCAAGGAGATCGTCCAGCTTGATCTCGGTCTTCTCATCGCGGGTACGAAGTATCGCGGCGAGTTCGAGGAGCGCCTCAAGGCGGTCATGAAAGAAGTCGAGCGCGCCGACGGCAAGATCATCCTCTTCATCGATGAGATGCACACGCTCGTCGGTGCCGGCGCAGCTGAAGGTTCGATGGACGCGTCCAACATGCTCAAACCGGCGCTCTCTCGCGGCGAGCTGCGTGTCATTGGTGCGACGACTCTGAAGGAATATCAAAAACATATCGAACACGACGCCGCGCTCACGCGCCGCTTCCAACCTGTTTACGTCAACGAACCGACAGTTGAAGACGCGGTCGCCATTTTGCGCGGGCTTAAGGAACGGTACGAAGTCTACCACGGCGTCCACATCACCGATGATTCGATGATCGCCGCCGTCGAACTCTCAAGTCGCTACATCACCGAACGATTCTTGCCCGACAAGGCGATCGATCTTATCGATGAAGCAGCATCGGCGCTACGGCTTTCGCTTGAGAACAAACCGCCGGCCTTGGAGGAAGCGCATCGCAAGATCACGCGCCTCGAGATCGAGCGCGAAGCGTTGCGGAAGGAAGCGGATGCGGGCGATGAAAAAGCGTCAGCACGCGTTAAGGCGATCGAGGCTGAGGTCGCCGATCTGCGCGACGGAACTCGCGAGCTTGAGACCAAATGGAAGAACGAGAAGGAAACGCTTACCGATATCAAACGCGCAAAGACCGAGCTTGAACAGGCACGCATGGAAGCTGATGCCGCCGAGAATATCGCCGATCTCACGAAGACCGCCGAGATCCGTTACGGCCGCATTCCTGCGCTCGAACATGAGATCGAAACATCCACCAAACGCCTCAAGAAATTACAGCTGACTCGTCGCGTGCTCAAGGAAGAGATAACTGCAGAAGACATTGCCGCAGTCGTCTCGCGCTGGACGGGCGTGCCGGTCGCGCGCATGCTCGAAGAAGAAGCCGGCAAACTTTCAAGAATGGAAGCCGACCTCAAACAGCGCATCGTCGGCCAGGATGAGGCGGTACAGAAAGTGTCCGATGCCATCAAACGAAGTCGTGCAGGTATCAGCGATCCTAATCGCCCTGTCGGTAGTTTCCTTTTCCTCGGTCCGACCGGTGTTGGCAAGACCGAACTCACGCGCACGCTGGCTGATTTCCTCTTCGACAGTGATAAGTCACTGATCCGCGTCGATATGTCCGAATACATGGAGAAACATTCCGTCTCGAAGATGATCGGTTCGCCGCCGGGCTACGTAGGGCACGATGAAGGCGGGGGATTGACCGAGCTCGTGCGCCACCGCCCGTATTCGGTGATCCTTTTCGACGAGATCGAAAAGGCACATCCGGAAGTGTTCAACATCCTCTTGCAAGTGCTCGATAACGGTCGCTTGACCGATGCCAAAGGCCGCACCGTCAACTTCAAGAATTGCGTCATCATCATGACCTCGAACATCGGATCGGAATACATCGACAAGATGTCTGGCCTTGGATTCGGCTCGGGCGCCTCGGTCTCCGAGCACGATCGCTATGAGCAGACCAAGGATAAGGTCATGAATTCTCTCAAGGATTTCTTCCGTCCGGAATTTCTGAATCGTCTCGATGAGATCATCCTCTTCAATATCCTCTCACCGGAGGTCATGAAGGACATCGTTCGCATGCAAGTCGAGATCGTTGCCAAGCGGCTTGCCGACAAGCACATCACGCTTACATTTAGCGATGCAGCGCTCGATCATCTCGGCAAGGAGGGATACAACCCGCAATACGGTGCGCGCCCCTTGAAGCGCCTCATCCAGACCAAGATCTTGACCCCGATCGCCAACATGATGGTCGCGCGTGGAGTTCTCGATGGCGGTTCGATCAAAGTCGACCTCGCCCCATCGACCTCGCTCGGGGCAGGTAGCTACGAATATAAATTCGACGTGCGCAAAGGTCCGGAGCGCTCTCATGGCACGCGAGCGCGGGTGGCGGCACGGGCGTAAGTTGGTAATGGGCAGATTAGACAAATTTATTCCGAAAAATGACTTAGATGTATGGCGGGATGGGAAGATTTGGCACAGTTACTACCTGACGTATATAGAGACACTGCTAAGCCGTCTGCCCAAAAGGTTGGTCAAGCGTTGTCATCAATTGTTGGGTTGATAGTTGTTCCAGTCGGGAAAGCAGCAGAAATCGGTCAAAATAACTTACTGCGACTGGTTGAAAGGTTGGATAAAATTCCCGAAGCAAGTGTTACTCCCGTGCCACCTGAACTTGGCATTCCAATATATGAGAAGTTACGTTACACCAGGGGGGAAGAACTTGCAGATTTGTATATTGAGCTATTTGCAAAGGGGGCAACGAAAGAAGATCAAGATAAGGCTCACCCGAGTTACTTTGAGATTATCACAAATCTTTCTGTAGACGAGGCAAAAATTCTAGACTATCTGAATCATTCTGCCACATCGGTCAATTTTCCCTACATCGAAGTGCGATCTTCTGAAGGCGACGGTTCCGGTAAGTACATCGTTGCGTCAAAATATTTCACATTACTTCCGGATGAAATCGAATTTTATAATCCAAATAATGTGCAGATGTATTTAGAGAATTTAGTTAGACTCGGGATTTTGGATGATGAGCAAGGTATCTTTCTTGCTGACGATAATGAATATAAACCGCTAATAGAGCATCTCAAAGTTCTCGAAATGAAGCGACTGATAGAGGAGTCTAAGCGACTATTTAGTACATCGAAGTCTTGTTTTAGTCAAAGCTCGTTCGGGGAGACCTTTCTTAAAGCTTGCATGCCGGATGTTGAGATAGATGTGACCGGTTGATACGGGGTATATTGCTGACGGGACATAACGAATTGCATATACTCCCAGCTGCTACAAAACGCACAAAGCCAGAGACATGCTCTGGCTTTGGCTTTTTGTGCGCCGGGAGGGATTCGAACCCCCGTAGACCGAAGTCGCTTGGTTTACAGCCAAGTGCGATTGACCACTCCGCCACCGACGCAACGGGCCTAGTATGACTCATTTTGTCCTATGCTACAATATCCCCATGTCTCGTCGGCATGTACTTACGGTACTGATGGCGCTTTTCATTATTACCCCGACGTTTGTAATGGCTGCGGGTGGTATGGTTCCGATCGTTCCGCAATCCGGTCAAGGCAGCGATTGCAATGGTGCCGGCGGTTGCCAATCGATCTGTGACCTCGCACTGCTGGCCCAAAATATCCTCAATGATGGCATTTATCTCGCGGTCTTTCTTTCGGCCGTCCTCTTCGCGTGGGCGGGCTTTAAGCATATGACCGCCGGGGGAGACGTAGGGCAGATCCACGAGGCCAACAAGGTCTTTTCTGCCGTTTTTATCGGTCTTATCATCATTCTCTCCGCGTGGCTTGTGGTGAGCACGCTCATGAGCGTTATTGCCGGCGGCGGTCCATCGCCGACCATGCCGTGGAACCAGATCTGTACCGCCTAACGGATGATTGACTCGGGGTCTATCTTTGGTTATAGTGGCTCTCACTATGTCGCAAGATCAGCTTTTCAAACTCGCCTGCACGAAGTGTGGGCGCATCAATTATTGGTCCCGCAAGAACCGCAAGCTCGTCGAGCGCAAGATCGATATCAAGAAGTATTGTAAGTGGTGCAAGGCTCACACCAAGCACAAGGAAGTGAAGAAATAATAGGACGAGCCCGGGCACCCCGGGCTTTCTTATTGATAGTTCAGGCCGTATACTGCGGGTGTTGGGCGATTAGTTAAATGGTATAACTTCGGTCTCCAAAACCGATGTCGGGGGTTCGATTCCCTCATCGCCCGCAAAATAAGGAGTGCTCGCATCTTATTTTGCGGGTGCGCCGCGAGCGGCGTTTTGCGCAGCAAAAATGAGGGAATCGAAGGCCGGAGCAGCTTGGCTGCGAGGCGGGGTAGCGGAACTTTTCAGCAGAAAAGTATCCGTGACCGATCCCTCACCGTCCTTCATGTTACAATCGCGATCATATGGAAATCCTCAAAACGATAAAAGACTCTGATTTCGGTCTCGATTTTCCGGCCTCTGGTGTTATGAAAGAACGTCGAGCCGCGCGGGCGGTAGTATTTGATGCTGATAACAGAGTGGCACTCCTTCACGCGACGAAAAAATACTTTCATAAGTTGCCCGGTGGCGGGATCGAGGGAACAGAAAGCGTTCAAGAAGCGCTGCAGCGAGAGGTTATAGAAGAGATTGGATGCAAGATCGAGAATGTCAGAGAGCTTGGTATCGCCGAGGAATATCGGGGTAAATTCAACCTACATCAACTTTCATATTGTTTTCTCGCAGACTTAGCGGGTGAGAAGGGCGTGCCTCATCTTGAACCAGATGAGCTTGCCGACGGGTTCGAAACAGCTTGGGTAAGTCTTGATGATGCGGTGAATGTTCTGGAGGCGGAGGCGAATGTCGAGGATTATGAAGGTAAATTTATTCAACTAAGGGATATTGCATTGCTGATCGAAGCCCAGCAAAAAGTTTGATCACTACCGGTTTCTCAAAGCCGAAAAACACATCCATATAACGACCACGGCTCGTTTTCACCGTGATACAATATCCCTGTGGGTCCAGATGAGATGCGGCTATGTCGAAGGAAAATAATTCGAAGACATCCCATGCGCTCTCGTTCGCGCGACAACTGGGATTTCTGATCGTCATTCCGATCGCGTTTTTTCTTTTTGCGGGTGCTGCAGGCGATCGCTATCTCGGGACGCATCACCTACTGCTGGTCTTCGGGGCGGTCGTCGGTGTCGTCGCGGGTATGGCGTCAACGTATTTTTTGTTACAACCGTTCTTGAAAGATAAAGAAAAATAGACACATGATCCATATAGGATTACAGCCTGAATATATAGCTTCACTTCACGGTCTTTTGGTGACCAACACATTTCTGACGTCGTTCATCGTCACCTTACTGCTCATGTTCCTCGGGCTTATCTACTACCTGGAGCGCGATAATCATCGGATGTTCATCATCAAGGCGATACGTGCGGCGACATTTCAGCTGTTGAAATTCATCGACATGGTGACGGAGGATCGGGCAGTGTCGAAGCGGGTGTTTCCGCTCATCGCGACATTCTTTGTATTTATCGTGACGGCTAACCTGCTCGGTCTACTGCCGGGATTTTTGGGCGCCTTTTTCGTTCAGACGGCGAAGGGGGCGATCCCGATCTTCAAATCGCCCAACAGTGATCTCTCCACCACGATAGCGCTCGCGCTCATCTCCGTCATCGCCATCCAGTATTTCTCCATACAATCGCTCGGTGCGAAAGGATATATCGAACGATTCGTGAATTTCAGCGGGCCCATCGCGTTCATTCTGGGATTTTTTGATATCATTTCCGAAAGCGCCAAGATCATTTCGTTCTCGTTCCGTCTCTTCGGCAACATCTTCGCCGGTGAAGTGCTTCTGCTCGTCATCGCATTCCTCGTGCCGTACGCGCTTCCGCTGCCATTTATGATCCTCGAAGTATTCGTCGGCATCATTCAGGCATTTATCTTTGCCGCTCTCACGTTGACCTTCATTCAGTCCAGCACACTGCGTGTCGGTAGGTCGTAAATGGGCGTTATTATTAGGTAAACCTTTGCAATATATGCCACAAGATTCTTCAGCATTCGTAATGGCGATCGGCACGATCGGGCCCGCGCTCGCGGTCGGCATGATCGGCGCGGCGGCGTTGATCGGCATGGCGCGCAATCCGGATAATTCCAACAAGATCCAGATCGCCATGATAATTGCCATAGCGTTCGCGGAAGCCATCGCGATCTACGCGCTGGTCTTCGCCTTGATCCTCAAGTTCGTTCCGTAACCAGGGCAGTCGAATGATACACCATGCAATTTTTGGGAAATCTCGGGATAGATGTGAACATGCTCGTCGCGCAGATCGTCAATTTCGGTCTCTTGATGATCGTGCTCTCGTATTTCGTTTACAAGCCGACGATCAAAGTGATCGAAGAGAACGAACAGGCGCTTAAAGAAGGGGGAGAACTGAAACAAGCACTTGAAAAAGAAAAGCGGTCGTTCGCCGATCTGCAAAAAAAGACCGAGGGCGAAGCCCGGGAGCGAAATAGGCGATCGGTGAAAGAGCTTGCGGCGATGACCGATACGATCAAAAGCCGGACGCAGGATGCGGCGAAAGAAGAGTCTGCCGCGCTCATCGAACAGACCAAAAGTGTCCTTGAGTCTCAGAAGCCTATGCTCATGAACGAGATCGCACAAGAGTTGAAGACGAAATTCACGGACAATTTCCGCGAGTCGTTCGACCGGCTCGTTCCGGATCAGTACCAGGCAGAATTTCAGGGTGTATTATTCAAGATATTCATCGACCGGCTCAACGCCACTGACCTTGAAAGAATAAAGGTCGCGGACGTTGAAGAGCTGAAAACGCTACGCGAGACGGATATTGAGGAGTACGAGAAGCGACTGCGACAAAAGATCGGAACGGTCCTTCTCGAATATACCGCCGGCGTGTCGCCGCAGGAGCTCGAGGAGGTGGAGCGGATCGTTTCAGAAAAGATAGGTCTCGACGCCCGGGTCGATGTGCGACGAAATGAAGGTCTCATCAACGGATTCCGTCTCGAGATCGAAGGTCGATTGATCGAAAGTAATATTTCAAACATTCTCACCGATCATGTCTAATTCGCCTAACAATCCGCCGGAGATCGGCCACATTGCCTCGTTCTTTTCGGGTGTGGCGAAAATTCAAGGCCTACCGCACGTATTTTTGCATGAAGTTTTGGTGGCGGAAGACGGTGCCGATGTCGCACTCGTTATCGGCTTCGACGAGAAATTCGTCGAGGCGGTGTTCTTTGATGAGAATTTCGATACCGAGAAGCCCCTCTACCGCAGTTTCAAAAGTTTCAATGTACCGCTTTCGCGCGCATATATCGGGAGAACGGTCGACGGTTTCGGGCATCCGCTCGATGAACTTGGCGAGATCGGGGGAGAAGATTCGCCGGTATTTCGTGACGCCGTGCCGATCATTGATCGACAACCGGTCACGGTGCCGCTCATCACGGGGATTAAGATCATCGACGCGTGTCTCCCCTTAGGCCGTGGTCAGCGCGAGCTCATTATCGGCGATCGAAAGCTTGGCAAGAGTTCCATCGCTATAGATACCGTATTGAATCAGAACGGTGCCAACCCGCCGATCTATTGCGTCTATGTCATATGCGGTCAGAAAGAAGAAGATGTGCGCGATCTCGTCTCAACGTTCGAGAAGCATAATGCATTTCTCTATTCGACCATCGTCGCCGCGACCGCTGGCACCTCGCTGGCGCAGCAATATGTCGCACCCTTCGTCGGCTGTGCGATCGCGGAATTCTTCCGCGACAACGGCATGGATGCACTTATCATATACGACGACCTTTCGAAACATGCCAAAGCGTATCGGAGCATCTCGTTGCTTCTTGAACGAGCACCGGGCAGGGAAGCATATCCCGGAGATATTTTTTCACTCCATGCGGGATTATTGGAGCGCGCCGCGAAATTATCCGATGCAAAAGGCGGCGGGTCGCAGACGGCATTACCGATCGTCGAAACACAGGAGGATGACATCACCTCGTTCGTCCCGACAAATTTGATATCCATCACCGATGGGCAAATTTATCTCGAACGCGGTCTTTTCCAAAAAGGATTCTTGCCGGCGGTCAATATCGGTCTTTCTGTCTCGCGCATCGGTTCACAAGCACAGCCTAAGGCACTTTCGAGCGTAGTCGGTGGCATCCGACTGACGCTTTCCGAGCATCAAGAGCTAGAGCGGCTTTCCCAGCTTGAGAACAATTTGAGCGTGAAAGCCCAAAAGGGGATCATTCGCGGCACGCTCCTCTTGGAATTCTTGAAGCAAGGAGAGCACGTCAACGTCCGCTGGCCCGAGCAGGCCGTCCTCTTTTATGCGATCAACGAAGGTCTCCTTGATGATCTTGATCAAACCACACTAGCGGAGACCAGTGCCGTGCTCGTCGACGTCTTGGGAAGCCAACACGAGGATGTCTTGGACCGCATAAAAAGTGGTTCATTTGACGATGCGGTGAAAGCAGACATAGCGGTCATTATACGAGATTTCAAACAGCAATACGTGTAATGATTATATGGAAAATTATTTAGTATACAAAGATCAAATTGAGGGATTCAGGGAGGTCGGCGAGACTGTCAAAACGGTCGAGAAGATCGCTGCTTCGTCCATCGGCCGCCTGCGCCTTGATATGGCGAACATTGATGCGTACCAGACGAACATTGGGCACATACTTGCCAGGTTGTCGCTGTTCCACGAAGTCGAGCGGCCATCGAAGATGACCGGCGTCCCCGCGCTCATCGTGCTTACGAGCGACAAAGGATTGACCGGCGGGTTGTGGCGCCGCACGATCGATGAATTCCTTAAGACCGCGCGGGAGAACTATGAAGTCGTCATTACCGTCGGTTCGAGAGGTGAAAAGTATCTGAAAGAAGAAGCGATCGATCCTACACAGACATTCGGGAGCGACACCGATGCGCTGCACTATGTGACGGATGGATTTCGATCAAGGCGCTTCGCTCGCGTCGACATCTTATATCCGAAATTCATTTCGCTCGCCGACCATCTTCCGACCATCGTACCGTTCCTTCCGTTCTCATTCGATGAGACGCAACGAGTTGCCGCCCAGCCGAACGCGGGAGGTATTGAGTTCGGCTCTCCGATCGTTGAACCGATGCGCGCGCTTCCGGAGATCTTCGATCGCCTGATGCGTAAATTCATCGACGCATTCTTTCAAAAGATCGCCGCAGAAGGAAAGCTCTCGGAATTCTCCGCGCGCACTGTTTCAATGGAGCATGCGAGCGCGAAGACCGACGAGCTCATAAAAGCCCTCGCGCTTGGGTACCGAACGGAACACCGCCGCTCTCTGACCCAAAAGCAGTTAGAAAGTTTTATCGCGCACAAGGTCGTATGAACAAAATAAACGGGACCATCACCATGTTGCAGGGAGGGGTCGTCGAGATCGCATTTCTCGGCGACCTGCCGCCATTGCACTGCCTGCTCGTCTGTAAAAATAAAAAAGTGTTCTTCGAGCCTGTCGAAAAAAAAGGTTGGAAAACGATGCGCGCGGTCGCGCTCTCCTCGCTCGAGGGGGTTGAGCGCGGCGAAGAAGTCGTCGTGGCGGGGAGCGAGCTTTCCGTGTGGTTGAGCACCGGCATGTTGGGCAGGATGTTCGATATGTTCGGGAATTCGATCGATAACAAACCCTTCGAGGGCGCGCGACAATTCTCGATCTTCGGAGAAAAGGGGAAACAACAAATGGTCGACGGCAATGCCGGTGGCAAGATCCTTGAGACGGGTATCAAAGTTCTAGATCTTCTTACGCCGTTTAGAGCAGGATCTAAGATCGGTTTCTTCGGAGGAGCCGGCGTGGGCAAGACCGTTTTGATCACTGAGCTCATTCACAACATCGCCTTGAAAGAGACCGGACTCTCTGTTATCGCGGGCATCGGCGAGCGTATTCGCGAGGGCAACGATCTCTATAGCACGCTGGATGGGCTGAATATCTTGAAAAATTCCGTTCTCTATTTCGGCGAAATGGACAAACCGCCCGGCGTGCGGTCGCGCGTTGGGCTATCGGCAGTGACGGCCGCGGAGTTTCTTTCGCGGGAAAAGGGCAAAGACGTGTTCCTTTTCGTGGACAACATCTTTCGCTATGCGATGGCGGGAATGGAGATCGGTGTCATGCTCGGCAAAGTACCGTCGGAGCTCGGCTATCAAGCGACGCTCGACAACGAAATGGCCCTGCTTCAGGAGCGCATTCGATCGAGCGCGCAGCATTCTATTACGTCCATCCAAGCGGTGTATGTTCCTGCTGACGATCTCACGGATCCGGCGGTCGTATCGATCTTTTCGCACCTCGACGCGTCGCTCGTGCTTTCGCGCAAAGTCGCTGAAAAGGGCATTTATCCCGCGGTCGACACGCTCCGCTCGAGCTCGGTCGTGTTGAATACCGAAGTCGTCGGCAAGCGGCACTTCGATGTTGCTGCGCGCGTCAAAGCGATATTCCAGAAATATCAGGAACTTTCGCACATCATCGCGATCCTCGGCGTTGATGAATTGTCGCAGGCGGATCGTCTCGTCGCCAAGCGAGCCGAGCGGCTTCAGTATTTCCTGACACAGCCCTTGCACGTGACGGCAAGTTTCAATCACCAGAATAAAAAAGGCGCCTACGTGCCGCTTGAACGGACGCTCGACGGGTGCGAAAAAATTATGGCCGGTGAATTCGACGGCACTGATCTTTCTGCGTTCTATATGATCGGTACGCTTGATGATATTCACGTATGAGCGAAAATGGACGTCTGCAATGCGTCATTTCAACTGCGGAAAAGACGACCCCCTATGACGGTTTGCGAAGCGTGAGCCTGCCAGCTGCATCGGGTCTCATGCAGATTTTACCGGGTCATGCAGAAGGATTTGTCGTGATCGGCGAGGGCGATCTCATTTTGAAGCATGCGGATGATCACATCGAGACTTTTCGTATTGGTGCAAGCGAATGTCATATCCGCGAGGATCAGGTCCTGATAATTATCTAACGAACGACCTTTAGTGCCCGAAAAAAGCTTCCGTATAGAGACGGTCTTCAGGAACGCCAGCGGTTTTGAGACCGCGCCAGAGGTCGCGGACGAATTCTATCGATCCGCAGATGAAATATTCGGGGTCGGGCGCATCGCCGACCTCGTGGATGATCGTTTCTGCAGACATTCGGCCGTGCGTCATGCCTGCAGGCAGAGGATCTTCACGGGTGACGAAATTATGTACGGTTAGGTTTGGGTGCGCTTTCGCGAGGTCATCGAGATCACGATGAAAGGTGATGTCGGCGATCGTCCGATTGCTATAAAACAACATGAGGCGGCGCTCGGGGTCGTTACGTACGGTATTGATGATAATTGCACGATATGGCGCGATGCCGATGCCGGCGGCCAGCATGACAAGTGTTGATGTCTTTGATTCGCTATAAAAATAGCCGCCTGCTGGCAATGCACGGAATGAATCTCCCGGTTGCAGGGAACATAGTCGCTGAGAGAATTCGCCGCGTTTCGCGATCGTTATCCGTAAAGGCTCATTCGGGGCACTCGCGATGCTGTACGCCTTTCCTTCGGGCGTAGCGAGCTCGGGTAAATACACGGTAATGAATTGACCCGGAATGTACGACGGCGAGCCTTCTTTGCAGGAAAGTTCCAGTGTCGTAACGCCCGGCGCTTCGAGCATTGTTCCCATCACCGTATATGTGCTCGCCCCATCATTCGGCATGAGATTCGTAGTCCTGAACTGCCTCGCGAAGTGCCAGGTGTCCCAAGACCGAGCAATGATACTTGCGATCCGGAAGTCCGCCGAGCCGATCAATGATCGCTTCAGGGGTGATTTTCTTCGCCCGCGCGAGCGTCATCCCGCCGCCCTCCGTGGCCATTACCGAAAGCATCGAAGTTGAGGCGATGGCTGATGCACAGCCGAAGGTGCGCCACTTGCACTCCGTTATGCAGTTATTTTTCTTATCGACGCGGATCCACAGCGCCATCATGTCGCCGCATGCAGGGCTGCCGACGACACCGATACCGTCGGCAACGTAATCCTTCTCATCAAGCAAAATGTTGCGCGGATTGAAGAAGTGATCTTTGACCGTATCGCTGTAGATCCAATTCTCGACATCGCAGGTGGCCGGAGTTTTTTTCATAGCGTGATCGGAGCGGGCAACGTTGCCGTCAATGATGACAGGGAATTGAGCCGTGAGACGATGCCTGGTAGAACAGATAGTACATAGTCAAGGTCCTCACGGGTTGTGTGGCGACCGAGCGAGAAGCGCACGCTGCCGTGCGCTAATGTCTCGTCCTCGCCAAGTGCCAAAAGTACGTGCGAAGGCCGCAGATCATTCGCCGAGCATGCGGAGCCGGTCGATACCTCGATGCCCGCTTGATCGAGCATCAAAAGGATCGATTCACCTTCGATGCGGGGAAATGAAAAATGGGCATTGTTGGGAAGGCGAATGTATAGATCGCCGTTGAGCCTTGCTTCTGGGATCAGGCGATGCATCTCTCCGATAAAATAGCCGCGCAGTTCCGTGAGTCGAGCAGATTCTTCCTTTCGCATACTATCGGCACGCTTCAGTGCCTCTGCGCACCCGACGATCAGAGGGATGCTCTCGGTGCCCGCGCGCAGGCCGCGCTCCTGATCGCCACCGACGATGACGGGTTCGATCCCCACACCGTTTTTTTTATAGAGAATACCGGCCCCCTTCGGTCCGTAGATTTTGGAACCGTTAAGTGCCATCAGATCGATACCGAGCGCGTTCACATCAAGCGACAGAAATCCTGCGGCCTGGCAAGCATCGGTATGGAAAAGCGGAAATTGTTTTTGGCCTCGATGTTTTTTGATGATAGCTGTGATGCCCGAAATAGGTTGGATCGTGCCGATCTCGTTGTTCGCATACATGATCGACACAAGGATCGTGTCATCACGCAAAAGTCGCTCAAATGCTGTAAGGTCGATAATGCCGCTTGGCAGTACGGGAGCATAGCTCACCTCGAATCCTTCGCTCACGAGCCGTCTTGCGGCTTCGAGGACTGCTTTGTGTTCGATAGCGGAGATGATGATGTGACGACCGCTCTCGCGATTGGCACGGGCGACGCCCATAAGTGCGAGGTTGTCGGATTCGGTACCGGAGCCGGTGAAAATAATTTCATCAGGCTTACAGCCAAGAATTTCTGCGACCGCCGCCTTTGCGTTGCCTATTGCGTGTGCGGCGCGCCGGCCACTCTCGTACATTGACGACGGATTGCCGTATCGAGCATCGAAGTAGGGCAACATCTCGGCTAACACTGCAGGATCCGTGGGTGTTGTCGCGGCGTAGTCGAGATAGACTATTATTTTATCTGATGAGACATTTTTCGACATAGGCAGAAAGCATCTTCTGGAGCTGTTTGAATTCTTGGTCGCTGTAACTGACTTTGTTCTTGAACTGCGGGTTCAGTATCTTCGTCGGAATGAACTTTTGCAAGACGTAGGTCTTCGCGCCCTGGATCTCGCGTCCGATCTGCTCGATATGCTCCGGTGTGAGCATACTCTTGACGACCGTCGTTCGGAATTCGTAATCGACGGGCGAGTGCATAAGAAGATCGATACTTTCGCGTATCGCATCGGCATCGACCGGCCGGGCGACGGTCGCGCCGTATTTCGAAAGCGGCGATTTGATGTCCATGGCGATGTAGTCGACGATCTTATCGCGGATCGCATCACGTAACATCACAGGATTCGTTCCGTTCGAATCAAGCTTCACGAGGAATCCGCGATCTTTGATCTCGCGCATGACACGCGGCAGATCATCGTGCATGGTCGGCTCGCCGCCGGTGATGACGACGCCATCGAGCATTCCTTTACGGTACTTTAGAAAATCATACAGCTCGCGCTCTGAAATGTGCACGTCGGTCGTCTCGTCAATGAGCTCGGGATTGTGACAATACGGGCAACGGAAATTACATCCGATGGTGTAGACCATGCAGGCGATCTTCCCGGGATAGTCGATGAGGGTGAATTTTTCTATCCCGCCGAACACCATAGGCTAGGTGACGAGGGTCTTTCTCGCTGCGGGAGTACCGGCGCCGACGCTCTGCGGATCGTAGGTCTCGCGGACTTTGAATTCTGCTTGCTTTGCGGCATTCCACTGGCTCAACGGGCGCAAATATCCGACGATGCGCGAATAGACCTCGCATTCGCGATTGCACTCCGGGCAATGCGAGTGTTCTCCCGCGATATATCCGTGCGAACCGCATACGCTGAAGGTCGGTGTGATGGTGAAGTAGGGAAGCTTGTAATTCTCGCAGATCTTTCGTACGAGCGCGGGAATCGCACGCGGATCGGCAATGCGCTCGCCGAGGAAGAGATGGATCACGGTGCCCCCGGTGTACTTGGTCTGCAGATTGTCCTGGATGTCCAAGGCCTCAATGATGTCGTTGGTGTATTGGACCGGAAGATGCGAGGAATTGGTATAGAAGGGCTGAGCGCCATGACGTGATTCTGCTTCGTTCGCGACGACGATGTCCGGGAACTGTTTGCGATCCTTGTTGGCGAAGCGATACGTCACACCTTCTCCCGGCGTTGCCTCGAGATTGTAGAGGTTGCCGGTATCCTTTTGGTATGCCACCAGACGGTTGCGCATAAAGTCGAGCGTTTCAGCTGCGAATTTCTGCCCCGCGATACTACCAATATTGATGTCGAGCAGGTTCACGATCGCTTCGTTCAAGCCCAAGAGGCCGATGGTCGAGAAATGATTTTCCCAATACGCACCGTAGGATTCCTTGATCTTGCGCAAGTAGAATTTGGTGTACGGATAGAGATTCGCATCGGTGAATTTCTCAAGCATCTTGCGTTTGATCTCAAGACTATCGCGCGCGATGTCCATCTTCTCCGCGAGCATCTTGAAGAAAAGCTCCTTCGACTTCTTTGCGTTGCTCTTGCCGTTCTGCTTGGCAACGTAGCCGAGGCGCGGCATGTTTATCGTCACGACGCCAACGGAGCCGGTCAAGGCATTCGCTCCGAAAAGTCCGCCACCACGGCGATCGAGCGCGCTGAGGTCGAGACGCAGACGGCAACACATCGAGCGTGTATCTTCCGGCTTCATGTCGGAATTAACGAAGTTGCTGAAATACGGTATACCGTACTTCGCCGTGATCTCCCAGAGGCCCGCAAGATTCGGATTGTCCCAATCGAAGTCTTTCGTCACGTTCACCGTTGGGATCGGGAAGGTGAATACGCGGCCGGCCGCGTCGCCTTCGCTCATGACCTGGAAGAATGCGGCGTTGAGCATGTCCATTTCTTTCTGGAACTCGCCGTAGGTCTCTTTTTGCGGCTTGCCGCCGATCAAGACATTCTGATCCTTAAAGTTGGAGGATGGGGTGAGATCAAGTGTGATGTTGGAGAACGGCGTCTGGAAGCCGACGCGGGTCGGCACATTCATATTGAATACGAATTCCTGTACGCACTGCTTAACTTCTTCCGCCGTAAGCTTGTCATAGCGGATGAACGGTGCGAGAAGCGTATCGAAATTCGAGAACGCGATCGCCCCTGCCGCTTCGCCCTGAAGCGTATACATGAAATTGACCATTTGGCCCAATGCGGTGCGCAAGTGTTTGGCCGGGCCCGACTCGATCTTGTCGGCGACGCCACGAAATCCTACCGTGAGGAGATCTTGGAGATCCCAACCTACGCAATAGACCGAAAGCGTGCCCAGATCGTGAATGTGGAGGTCGCCGCGCTCGTACGCATCTTTGATATTCTGCGGATAGACCTTGTTGAGCCAGTAGGTCTTGCTCACTTCAGAGAAAATGTAGTTGTTCATGCCCTGGAGAGAATAGCCCATGTTGCTGTTCTCCTTGACCTGCCAGTCGAGCTCACCGAGGTAGCTATCTACAAGGCCCAGCGATGCAGCCGTCGCGAACGCGCGCATTTCGGCGTGCTTCTCGCGGTAGAGAATGTATGCTTTGGCGGTCGCGGGGAATTTTTTGAAGATGAGCTGCTGTTCGACGACGTCTTGTATGCCTTCGACGTTCGGGACGAATGACTTATCGATCGCGATCTCCCGCTCGAGTGCCTTTACGACACCTTCTGTAACGATCTCGGGGGCGCCTTCGCGGTATTCGCCGGTCGCTTTCATCGCTTTTTCAACTGCACGTGCGATCTTTTGCGCATTGAAGGGGACAGTCGAGCCGTCTCGCTTGATGATGGTCTTAAGGCCCGCGGATTTACGTGCAGTCATACAGATGAATGTCTATTTATTAATGGTTTGGATAAGCGTCCGTACATCATACTCGCGTTATCCTGTCGACTAATCACCAAATTGTGGGGATAAGTACATGGCAAAAATACGGCTATAAATAAAGATAAAATCTGCATACGAAAGGCGAGTGAAAAAGCCCGCGACACATAAAAAAAACCTGTCAAAATTCCGCCTATAAATGCATACTGACGGTCTTCATGAGCTCCCGGGCGGTGGGAGAAGGGAACCATCGGATGTCTTTATTTCGCTTCCAGTAGCCCATTTGCTTGTGTGCGTAGCGTCGGATCGCCGCATATAATTCGGTTTCCAACTCCTTCCGCGAGATCTTTTTTTGTAGATATGACGCAAGCGAACGGTATTCAAGCCCGAGCTCACTCATTCGTTTATATGAGAGACCGTCGGCATGGAGCCGCTTCGCTTCGGCGATCATCCCATGCTCAAAACGTTCGATAAGTCGTTTCTTGATCTTCCGATCCAGCGCTTTCATATCCGGCGCGATGCCAATCCACAAACAATCATATTTTTTACCAAGCTCAGAGCTTGGTAGAGATTTTATGGCTTTGTTGAGGCGTTCCGGTTTTTCTTTTTTTACAAAGCTCTGAGCTTTGTAGTTCGTGGCGATCTCAAGGGCGCGGATTAGGCGAACTTTGTTGTTGCGTTCGCTCGGCGTTGCCATCATTTTCGCTCGCGCGGGGTCTTTTTTCTGCAAAAGCTCATACAACTGAGCGGCATTCTTTTTCTCGAGCCTGGCGCGAAGTGTCGGATCTGGTGCAACATTCGGCAAATTGATTCGTCCGACGAGCGCGTCGATATAGAATCCCGTCCCGCCGGCAATAATGGGCAGTTTGCCACGGCTTATAATGTCGTTGATCGCGCGCGCGGCATGATCAATGAAATCCTGTGCACTGAAGACCTTTTTTGGCCGGGCGACATCTAATAGATGATGCGGAACGCCCGCCATCTCGAGTTTGGTGATCTTCCCAGTGCCGATATTGAGGCCGCGATACACCTGACGCGAATCGGCCGATATCACCTCACCATTGAATTTCTTCGCGAGCTTCACCGCTAAGGCACTTTTGCCCGAAGCGGTCGGCCCGACGAGGATGAGAACCTTTTGCATAAGTCTTTCTTTGTGCCGGAGGAGGGACTCGAACCCT
>PLSR01000014.1 GCA_003164215.1 Candidatus Kaiserbacteria bacterium
CTAAGTCGTTGGAGGGTTTACATACGTCATGCGCACGCGACATATCGGATCCTCCAGCGACTTGGTGCCGTCAAAACCTGCATCAAAAGATTCAGGTCGACACCAAACTGTTCTCTTACACGAAGCGATAGAAGAGCTTTCCATCAAGCCGACGGATACCGTCGTCGATGCGACCCTAGGCGGTGCGGGGCATGCACGCGTCATTGCGGATCTTCTCGAGGATAAAGGAACCTTGATCGGTTTCGACCTCGACGAAGATGCGATCGTACGCGCACAAGTCGCGCTCGCGGAAGTTAAGCCGCAGACATTTCTGATCGAATCGAATTTCAGAAATATCGAAGCGGAACTTACGGCGCGAGGCGTTACGGCCATCGACAAGGCATTGTATGACCTCGGTTGGAGCGCGTTTCAGCTGGAAGCGGGCAGGGGGTTCTCTTTTCTTAAAGACGAACCACTTCTCATGACCTACGGCAAGGGCTCCGACAAAGGCGGTCTCACGGCGGCGACGATCGTGAATGAATGGGGAGAAGGATCTATCGCAGACATCATCTTCGGCTGGGGAGAAGAGCGGTATTCGCGCCGCATCGCGCACGTCATCGTGGAGCGACGAAAGGATAAGCCCTTCACCCGAGCCGAGGATCTTGCCGATGCGATTAAAAGTGCGGTTCCGACGGCGTATCGGCACGGCCGATTGCATCCGGCGACGCGTACCTTCCAGGCACTGCGCATAGCGACGAACGATGAGCTCGGTGCGTTGAAAGAAAGTCTGAGCGGCGCATGGAAATTGCTCGCTCCCGGCGGACGCATCGCGGTCATAACCTTTCACAGCATCGAAGATCGGATCGTCAAAGAAATGTTCCTTGAATTCGAGCGATCCGGAAGCGGCACACGTATCACGCGATCGCCGAAGAAACCGTCTCGAGAAGAGATCGTTTCGAATCCGCGCGCCCGAAGCGCCAAACTGAGAGTCATCGAGAGAAACTAAAACATATGCATACCCGTATTCAAAAAATAAGTAAATATCGTCCCTCTATTTTTCAGGGGCATTTAAATCTTGCCGTAGAGAAGCCGCGTGTCTCGCTCGCAGTCGAATATCCCGCCGAGCGCGTCATTTTGCGTGCGCTCGTTGCTGTCCTCGTCGTGCTTGCGATGGGATATCTTTATTTCGTCTCCGCATCGATCATAAATATTATGGCGCGAAAGGAGGCCATGACCCAGTCGGGAGCCATCATCGCGTCGATCGGATCGCTCGAAGGGCAGTACTTTTCATTGACACAATCGATCACGCCGGATTCAGCGGTCGCGATCGGACTTTCACCGATCTCCACGGCGAACACCGCCTATGTCGAGCGCCCCGGCAATGTGGGTATGGCCGGCACCGTGACCGAAAACCGGATATAATCAATGCATGAAGTCGAATGTCGTCGTACGCGCCCGATTCCTGGGCGGACTCTTTATCGTACTGGCGATACTGCTCATCGTTCGTTTGTATTTCGTGCAGGTCGTGCATGGCGCCGAATATAGAGAGGAGGGCACGGCTCAATACATTCAATCGGACCCCGACACGTCGGGCCGCGGCTCGATCTATTTCACGACGAAGGATGGCACGCTCGTATCCGCGGCTGTGTCGCTCTCTGGTTATTCCATAGCGATCGATCCGAAGACGCTTGCTGACCCACCGGTCGCGTATGTGAAGCTCGACGCCATAACACCGATCGACAAAGAGTCGTTCTTCACGAGCGTCGCCAATACAACGAGCTCGTTCCAGAACGTTGCCGGTCATCTCTCGGATGCACAAGCGGCAGACATACAAAAGCTCGGCATTAGCGGTGTCATCATTTCGCCGGATGAATGGCGTGAATATCCCGGCGGGGCACTTGCGGCGCAGGTCTTAGGGTTCGTCGGTTATGATGGTACGTCGACGGTGCGCGTTGGCGAATACGGCCTCGAGAAGCAATACGATAGTACGCTTTCAGATTCATCATCCGGCCTTTACGTGAATCCGTTCGCCGAAATATTCGCCAATATGCAGGACGTCGTTACGACCGACCCATCCGCGCATCAAGGTTCGATCATCACTTCTATCGAACCGGACGTACAACAAGAGCTTGAGACGCTGCTCGCGCAGATAAAAAAACAGTACAACCCGGTGTTCGATGGCGGCATCATCATGGATCCGCATACGGGGGCGATCTACGCGATGGCGATGAACCCTACATTCGATCCCAATGATTACAGCGCCGTGACCGATCCCGACGTCTATCAGAATATCCTCGTTTCCGGGCGCTATGAACTCGGATCGATCATGAAGCCTTTGACCATGGCGGCAGGCATCGACAGCGGCGCGGTCACGGCCTCGACGACCTACGACGACATGGGTTGCATCACCGTTTCCGGCGCACAAGTATGCAATTTCGATTTGAAACCGCGCGGTGTGATCCCCATGGGGCAGATCCTCGACCAATCGCTCAACGTCGGTGCCTCGTGGGTCGCCACGAAGACGAGCTATCCAACGTTCACCGCATACATGAAATCGTACGGACTTGCGAGCTCAACCGGTATTGACTTACCCAATGAGCAGGTCGGCAATCTTTCCAATCTTGACGATGGCTCGGGGCCGGCAGTCAACTTCGATACTGCTGCTTTTGGACAGGGGATCACCGTGACGCCGATCGAAATGATCCGCGCGCTCTCGGCGCTCGCAAATAATGGGGTGCTGCCGACGCCGCATGTTGTCACCGCGATCGAATACGAATCCGGCATTACGCGCACGATCTCGTATCCGCAAGGCCCGCAGGTGCTGAAAGCCTCGTCTGCGCAGACGCTCACTTCGATGCTAGAAACCGTCTACGACAATTATGAGTTGAATGGAAAGATCAAGATGCAACACTATACGGCGGCGGCAAAGACTGGTACGGCGCAGATCCCTGATCCTCAAACAGGCGGTTATTATCCGGGTGAATACTATATCCACTCATTTTTCGGCTACCTACCCGCAAGCGACCCTCGATTCATCGTCTTTCTATATGCGTATCATCCGATCGGTCAGGAGTATTCCGCGTATACCTGGGACGAGCCGTATTACGCACTCGAGCAGTTCCTGATAAACTACTACAATATCCCGCCGGATAGATGATCCATGCAATCAATAAAGAAAATCATCGTCACTCTGCTCACCTGGGAAGCGCGCATCGTCTTGATGCGAGCTACACCTAAGATCATCGCGGTGACCGGCAGTGTCGGCAAGACGACGACCAAAGACGCGATCTTCGCGGTGCTTTCGCCGCACCTGCATGTGCGCAAGAGCGATAAGAGTTTCAATAGTGATATCGGCGTACCGCTCGCGATCCTCGGCCTCGAGAACGGCTGGCATGACCCGCTCATTTGGATCGTAAATATTTTCCGCGGTCTCGCGCTTGCGCTGTTCCCAAAAGATTATCCGCGATGGCTCGTTATTGAAGTCGGCGCCGATCGGCCGGGTGATATTCGCAAGATCGCACGTTGGTTGCGTCCGGACATTGCGGTCATAACCGCGGTACCGGAGATCCCGGTGCACGTCGAATTCTTTGATTCACCAAAAGCGGTCTTGCGCGAGAAACGGTCGCTTGCGGAGCACTTGAAGCCAGGCGGCACGCTCGTGATCAACGGTGACGACTCACATCTAAGCGATCTGCGGAGCGATTTTCGGGGCCTCACCGTTACCTATGGTATGGAGGAGAACAACGATTTCTTCGCTTCACATGACGATATTGCGTACGACGCGGGCGTGCCCGTCGGCATGCGCTTCCGCATCAATCATTCGGGTTCATCGGTGCCCGTCGCGCTCTATGGGGCACTGGGACTGCCGCGTATCTATTCCGCCCTTGCCGCGATCACAGTTGGCAACGTTGTCGGCGTTGATACGATCACCGGAAGCAGCGCGCTCGCGCAGTGGTCTCCGCCACCTGGTCGCATGCGAATTCTGAACGGTGTGCGCAATTCGATCATTATCGATGATACCTATAATTCCTCTCCCGCCGCCGCGCTCGCGGCGTTGGACACCTTGCGATCGATCTCGACGAACGGTCGCAAGATCGCGCTCATGGGCGACATGCTTGAGCTCGGCAAATACTCGATCGACGCTCACAAAGAGGTGGGGGAACGTGCCGCGACAAGTGCGAATATGCTCGTCACCGTCGGTTTTCGCGCACGAACGATGGCTGAAGCCGCGCTCGATGCCGGAATGAGCGATACGGATGTTCGTTCATATGAGCAAAGCGAGTCAGAACGCGCAGGTCTTGAGCTCGAAAAAGAATTGCAGCCCGGCGATGTTGTTCTTATTAAAGGTTCGCAATCGATCCGGATGGAGCATGCAGTTGAAGTTTTGCTCGCCGAGCCGGAAAAAGCCGCAGAGTTCCTCGTTCGACAAGAAGAGGAATGGAAGAATAAGTGAAAATCGTGCTGAAAAGAAAACTGCCGCACCGAAGATTTTCGGTGCGGCAATGTCTGAAAGCGCGGTCGGATCGACAGTGCACGATTGGCCAGCTTACGACTTGAGGAGTGACCCTCCATTATACCGATGCGATCCAAGCCTGTGATCGTTCACGTCGCGGATGATCTCCAATCCGGAGAAGTCGTCGAAGGACCGGTACGCTCCGGGAGAATTCTCGTAGACGAGGTCACCGCCTTCGACGATCCACGGCCCTCGCCCGCAGAAGAATTTGCCGGCCGCGTAGGCCTCGTTGAGGCAGCGCTTGAGGAAGGGAATGACCCGTTTCGGATACTCGCCGCTGTATTGCATGTACCAGACGGGCTTGCCCTGAAACCAGACCACCGTCCAACCGAAGCTTATGTCAGAGAACGGCGTCACGAAGTAGGTATCCTTGATGGTGAAATCGTCGATATCGAACGCGATCACCTTCGAGCCGGGCATGCCTGCGATAGTCGATTTCGCAGCGTCTTGCGCGTATCCCTGGGCCATTGCGGCAAGAAATGCGCGTTCGACTTCTCTTAAGTGTGGACTTTTCGATTGCATGGTCGGGCTCCTCTTCGTGCCAAACTGACGCAAATATGAAACGAATTAATAGATTTTGCAAGCAAATTTGTGTGGTGGGAATGAAGGAATCGGAGTGATAAAATACATAGGTCATGGCCGATGAACATCCGATCTATGCGACCGAAGCCGATGCGCTCGCCGCGCCAGGTGAGATCTATCGGCATTACAAAGGCGGGATCTACCGCATCGTTCTGCGTGGTGTGAAGCATACCGAGAATGGGGAGGTCGGAATCGTCTACGAACATCTCTGGCCGCACGATCACGGCTTCTGGTATCGTCCCGAATCGATCTTCAGTTCACCGCAGGGGAATGGGGAGCCACGGTTCGTACTCATCAAGAAATCCGACGTATAAAAAGACGAGGCCCCGTGCGCAGTGCGGAGCCTCGTTATATGCGCACATTCGGGCATTGTGAGTCATCCGACCGGAAGCAATACAAGTTGTATACCGCCGGTCAGCACGATGAGTCCAAGAAACGCGAACGCGGGATAGACCAGCTGTCGATGGATTGCAGGATTTGCCAAACCCGTGTACTTGAAGACGATCACCGCGAGGATAAGGACGAACGCGACAACGCAGGCGAGATGGAACTCAAAGAACCACCATGGCAGCGCATACGGGAACGGACTCGTTCTTACGAGCAACTCGATGACCACCACCGCAAAGAGGGTGAGTAAGCCAGCGCGCCTGAGGGCCGACTGATGGTGCGACAGCAACTTCTCGTATTCGTCACCGCCTATCGTACGAGAGAGAGCCCGTCCGGCCTTTCCGGCCTTGAATGCTTGGAAGAGAAGAGCAATGACCACAAAAAGGCCCAGCCATTTGAAAAAGATCACCTCGGCCTCCTTTTAATCGGGACGAAATTTGAGTGTATCATACAGCGATGCCGTTCAAAACGAAGGTGTATTTGGGCTTGAGCGTGATCGCACCGCCGGGCGTGCTGTTCATTCTCTACGGACTCGCCACTTCGCAGCTCGTGCTCGCGTGGATCGCCACTGTCGTAGTTCTTTTATGCATGAAAGGGCGCGTGCAATTCGGCGACCGACTGCCGCATAAAGTGCTATTCTGGATACACGTGAGCTCGTCGATCATATTTTTGATACTTCTTTCATGTCTCGTGCTCATCTGGCACTCGTCGTGGCTTGATCTCGCGGCGCTGGCGTTCTTCTCGATCCCGCTCTCGACGGGCGCCATTCTCTGGTCGCGCGGCGTTCAACAGCTCTTGGAAAAATAAATGAAAAGCACCCCGCGCATGTCGCGCGAGGCACTTTGTAGCGGTCGCTTCACACGGCCACAGAGTTTACCGAAACCATTTGATCCTGGATCGACTCGAGCCCACGTTCGAGCGCGGAGATGAGAGCTCGCGCGTATCGCACATGGTCGTCGCGTTGGCGACAAGCCCGGATGAGTCTCGACTGGAACGTACCCTCAAGACTCGCCAATTCTTCCGATGGGATCGGTGCGGTCAACAACTCGACCTAGGCTTTCACGCGCCAGATGTCGGGTATGCGATCTCGATCTCGGGAACGTTTCGACGCATCACGTCATATACGCTCCTCGGTTTCGGCGTTTTTACTTCATACATCATCTACAAAGAACTCCAACTTGATCTGCCGCCCGTCAATTCGCTCGGCAGTGATTTGATAATAGAGGCAGATCTCTTCGAGTCAATTTCTTTGACAAAAAAATATCGTCACGTATGTTGGCGAGAGAGTAACTGGGAATGAAAGGAGTTGGCGATGTCCGCGAAAAAGCCTCGAAGGAAACTTCAGAAGAGAACAAAACAAAAGACCAAGAAGCGAAAACTCAAGTTTCAACAGCTCACCAACAAGGTGAAGAAGATCGCCGTAGACGCCCTGCGCGTATGCACGCAGAAGGGGACCCACCGCCCGACTGTTGCCATCGACTTCCGGTATCGTGGACCTGGATGGAAGCGATTGAAGAAGCCTCATCACTTGATGATCTGGTCGGTGAATGATGGCACAGGCGAGAACCCCGGCATCGTCAAGGGTGGCGTCGAGGTGGGGGAAAAGCTCTTTGTGGCAGCGTACCGTGAGCCGGCAGAAGAAGTCGGAATGCGCCGCGAGCATATTATATTTCGCGGCTATGGCGGAACACGAAGCGTACGGTCTCTCAAGCAAAAAGGAGGATTCCCAAAGAAGCTCTACATCATCCTCTACGCGGATTACATCGGTCCGTGGAAACTCATCGTGAACCCGAACGAGATATCCCGCCAGGCGTGGCAGACCGATGTGCAGATCGAAAAGACACTGACCGAGTTAGATGCGTTGCGTCCCGACAAGGGGAAGGTGTTGCGAGAAGCGTTGGCCACCGTTCTGCCGTATTTGCGAAAAAAGAAAAAAGAGAAGCAATGATAAGCGGGCGTTTCCATCACGGGAACGCTCGTTTACTTTAAATATATTTTGTGACCTCACGGGGAATCGAACCCCGATTTACGCCGTGAGAGGGCGCTGTCCTAACCGTTAGACGATGAGGCCTTCAGTGGCATAGTAGCAAGGAACAAGCGTGTTTCAAAATAAAAAGTCGTTTTTTACCAAGCTCAGAGCTTTGTAAAAAAAGTAAAAAATGAAACTGCTATACAGAGCCAAAAAATCTGTACCAAGCTCTGACCTTGGCGGAACTCGGTAGAAAAGTTACCAAGCACGGAGCTTTGTATGCAATTCAATCCGAGCTGATACAATGCTGTTCTATGCACTCGATACTCGTCTCCGGTTCGATCGCGTACGACCGCATCATGGAATTTGGCGGTCGTTTTAAGGAACATTTGTTGCCCGATAAGCTCGATCATATCAGCGTGAGCTTCACCGTCGATACGTTCGCCGAAGGATTCGGCGGGACGGCGGGAAATATCGCCTACAACCTCACACTTTTGGGAGAGCATCCGACGATTATTGCAACGGCGGGAAATGATTTTGAAAAATATTCTGCCTGGCTTTCGAAGTGCGGCATAGATACGACATCAATCGCGATCGCGAAGGATGTGCCGACTGCATCGGCGTACATGATCGCCGATACCGGCGATAATCAGATCGCTGCGTTCTATCTCGGTGCGATGGTGCGACCATATGAAGCACCGGTCAAGGCGTCCAAAGATTCGATCGCGATCATTTCGCCCGGCAATAATTCTGACATGGCAAGCTTGGCTCGTTCATATCGCGCGCTCGGCGTGAAATATCTCTATGATCCGGGACAACAAGCGATCATGCTTTCAAAAGAAGATCTGCGAGCGGGCATCGATGGCGCAGGAGTGCTTTTCTGCAACGAATATGAGTTGGGCATCATGATCGAGCGCACCGGATGGAGCCGTGAGGAGATCACCGAACACGTCCCGACGATGATCATCACGCTCGCAGAAAAAGGAACGCTGCTCGTGCAAAAGGGAAAAGAGATCGGTATCGGCGCCGTGCGTGTGGAGCATGTCGTTGACCCGACCGGGGCGGGCGATGCGTATCGCGCCGGATTCATCAAGGGGATGCGAATGAGTTTGCCCGTTGAATCGTGCATCAAGCTTGCGAGCACAGTCGCCGCATATGCCGTCGAGCAGAAGGGGACACAGAACCATTCCTTCACCACAGAAGAATTGAAGACACGATTCGCAGATGCATATGAGCAAGCGCTCGAGCTCTAGTGTATAATCCGAAACCATGGACTACGATATAAAAGATATTTCATTAGCAGCAAAGGGAAAGCGTCGCATCGAATGGGCCGAGCGCGACATGCCGGTCTTGCAGCATGTACGAGCGAAATTCGTGAAGGAGAAACCATTTCTCGGTAAAAATCTTTCCGCATGTCTGCACGTGACCGCCGAGACGGCGAACCTCATGCGCGTCTTGAAAGCGGGCGGGGCAAATGTCGTTTTGTGCGCATCGAACCCGCTTTCGACGCAAGACGACGTCGCGGCGAGCCTCGTCGCTGATTATGAGATACCAGTCTACGCGATCAAGGGCGAAGATCGCGACACGTTTTTCAAACATCTAAAAGCGACGATCGCGCTTCGTCCGCATCTCACGATGGATGACGGTGCGGATCTTGTCTCGACAATACATAAAGATCACACGGATCTCCTGAAGACCCTGATCGGTGGCACCGAAGAGACGACGACGGGCGTCATTCGATTGCGTGCGATGGCGCGCGACGGAGCGCTCAAAATGCCGATCGTCGCGGTCAATGATGCGAAAACGAAGAACATGTTCGATAACCGCTACGGCACGGGCCAGTCGACGCTCGACGGCATCATTCGTGCGACAGACATATTGATCGCGGGAAAATGTGTCGTCGTCGCGGGATACGGCTGGTGCGGCAAAGGACTCGCGATGCGCGCCCGCGGCATGGGCGCCGAGGTGATCGTCACCGAAATTGATACGATCAAGGCGCTCGAGGCGGCGATGGACGGATTCCGCGTCATGAAAATGGTGGATGCGGCGAAAGAGGGTGATCTCTTCTGCACGGTCACCGGCAATAGGGATATCATCACCAAAAAACATTTCGCACTCATGAAAGACGGTGCGATGGTCTGTAATTCGGGACACTTCGACGTGGAGATCAATCTCGTCGATCTTAAGAAAATGGCGACCGGAAAGCCCAAAGAGGTCCGGGCGTTTGTCGAGGAATACAAGGTCGGCGGAAAGCGTATCTACGTTTTGGCGCAGGGCCGTCTCGTCAATCTTGCGGCAGCGGAAGGGCATCCGGCGAGCGTTATGGACATGAGCTTTTCGACGCAGGCATTGGCCTGCGAGTGGATGGCGACACAAAAGACACCGCTTGCTCCTGCGGTTTATGACGTCCCGGAATCTATGGAGAAGATGATCGCCACGTTGAAACTTGCTTCGATGGACATTGGTATAGACGTGCTGACACCCGAACAAAAGAATTACCTGGAGTCGTGGCAACACGGGACATAAGACAGGTGGTCGCATACGGTGCCATTTTCAACGAAATGAAAGATTTTTCATTTCGCATTTCGAGTGGTATCGAGTTTTACACGTCTATGTCCGGGCAATAGTTCTCCACGTGCTATGCTGGGGTTCATAAACGGACCGGACTTTTCTGCGCATCGTTCAATACATCATTGATCATCATGGACACCAATAAAGATATCTGGATCGGCATCATTGCACTTGCGATCATCTCAGGCGTAGGCGCGTTGTGGCTCGTAGAAAGTTATCGCATAAGTTCGATGATCGTCGCGACGCCTGTCGTATCGGTGAGCGCGTCCGTTGCGACGACCACGGTCGCCTCCTCGACCCCCGTCTCACAAACTCCGCAGGCGGTGAATCGCACATCGCAAAGCGTTGTCACGGTCGCCGAGCACATAACGGGTGCAACGGAATTCGCGTCTCTCATGGCGACGTCGGGCGTCGCCGCATTATTGAAGGGGCCGGGGCCGTATACGATATTCGTCCCGACCAATGCCGCGTTCTCTCAATTGCCACGTGGCACGATCTCCCAACTCTCGGCAAGCGGCGTGAAGCGTCTCGTCGAATATCATATCGTCTCCGGACGTGCCGTTGACCCTTCGGCGGAAGCATCGGGCAGTATTCAGGCGCTTTCGGGCGACATGCTCAATTTCAGTCTTGGAACCGACGACATCCCGCTCGTGAACAGCGCGATACTCATTTCCGCATACAAAGCCAATAACGGCATCGTGTACCTCATCGACAACGTCCTCATTCCGCCCTCGTCAACACAGCAGTTATAGTGCCACGAACGTTCCCGGCGTGTTTTTTGGCTACTAATGTGCTAAAATAGCGCCCATGCAGAACGGCATCAACGTGATATTGGCGCCCGAACGACTCGGGACTTTTTTCGGCCTCCCCATCACCAACACGCTCGTCACGAGCTGGATGGTCATGATCTTGCTCACCATTATGGCAATTTTCATCGGTCGGAAGGTGAAAATGGTGCCGAGCCGTTTCCAAGTCTTGCTCGAGGAGCTCTTCGGTTTCGTCTACGATTACATCGCGGAGACGCTCGAGAGCCGCGACATGGCTCGCCGCTTCTTCCCATATCTCATCACCATTTTTCTTTTCGTTTTCACCTCGAATCTCATTGAATTCACGCCCGGCATCGGATCGGTAGGCTTCTTCGGCGCGGGCGGCGCGTTCACGCCGCTCTTCCGCAGCGTCAACACTGATCTCAATGTGACGCTGATGCTGGCCATTCTCTCATTCCTTGTCATCGAGATCACCGGCGTTGTTACCATCGGCGCCTTGAAATATGCCGGAAAATTTGTTAATTTTCACTCAGTGATAGGGTTCATTGTCGGATTGATCGAGCTTTTCAGCGAGATCGCCCGTATCATTTCGTTCTCATTCCGTCTCTTCGGGAACGTCTTTGCCGGAGAAGTACTGATATTGGTCGTTATCTACTTCCTGCCCTTGGTGGCGCCGGTGCCTATCATGGTCTTTGAATTATTCGTGGGCTTCGTCCAAGCCGCCATCTTCGCGCTGTTGACTCTGTTCTTCATCAAGATAGCGATCATGGAGCCGCATTAATTCCTCGTGGGTGAGGGGAGTTGATGCGGCTTCGTAATGTGAAGAAGCTCTCGCAGGTTCACAAAGTCGAAAGACTTATTATCAGATATTAGATTAATGTACTCACATCCGTATGGATATTGATTCAGCAAAAACTCTCGCCATGGCGATCGCGGTCGGCTTCGGCGTTATGGGTCCGGGCATCGGCATCGGTCTTATCGCGGCATCCGCGCTTGAGGCTATCGGCCGCAATCCGGAGGCGGCGGGAAAGATCCAGCCATTAATGTTCGTGGGCATCGTGTTCGCGGAAGCCCTTGCGATATTCGCCCTTGTTGTCGGCTTCATCGTGAAATTCACGTAAACGACTCGTGTGCGGCGCACTTCATCGTTGAAGTTCGGAAATCATTCCTCGCCGTACGCCGCGTACGTCCGTACGTCTCGGATTGATTTCCTCCTTCGCCTCGAATTGCATCCACACACGAAGTCGTTTAAAAGCGCACTAAACAAAATATGTCAGCACTATTCTCAGCATTCGGCATCGACTGGCACCTGCTCATCATACAGCTGGTGAACTTCGGACTGCTTTTGGCGGTGTTGACGTATTTCCTCTACCGGCCGGTCTTGAAGATGATCGATGATCGTCGTGCGAAGATCGCCGAGAGCGTCCGCATCGCAGAAGAGGCGGCCAAGCGGCTCGCCGAGGCGAAAGTAGAAGGCGAAGAGATGGTCGGCACTGCCGCGCGCGAGGCAGAGACCTTAATGGCATCGGCTCGAAGCAACGCCGATGTTCGTGGAGGTGAGATCGTGAAAGCCGCTGAAGTTCGAGCGGATGCGCTTCTGCAAGACGCTGCGGCCCGAGGCGAGGAATTGAAGCGCCAAGCCTTGATCGAAAGCGAACGGGAAGTCGTCCGTGCCGCTATGCTTGCCGCGGAGAAGATATTGCGCGAAAAGAGCGCATAAACAGTATGGAAAATGCATACGCACAGGCATTGTGGAATATCATCAAGGGCGGCAAAGAACCGACCGAGGCGGTGCATGCCTTGCATGAGCAATTGAAGAAAAGCGGTCGTGTATCGCTGGCGCCGCGGATCGCTCGCGCGTTCGAGCGGATCGCTGCACGCGATCACGCTCGAAATGCGGTCACATTGGCGGTCGCCGAAGCTGGCCATGGGCACCATGGACAGAAGGAAGCAGCAGCACTTGGCATAGATGTTGCTGATGCGATCATTAATATCGACCCGACATTGATCGGCGGTTGGCGGCTCGAAGCACGCGAGACGCTCGTCGATGCCAGTTATAAGAAGCATTTGCTCGCGATCTATCGCGCCACGACGAATGCATAATTTTTATCATTTTTACCCGAGCATATGGAATCATCAATCGTAGAAAAGATCATCCGTGAGATCGAGCAGTACGCCCCGAAGAATGAGAGCGAACATGTCGGGCGTGTGACGGCTGTCGGCGATGGTGTCGTTGCGATCGATGGCCTTTCAAAGGCCGTCATGAGCGAGATCGTCATTTTCGAAGAGGGGAAAGGTAAGCCGCTTTCCGACACCATGGAGGTTAGGGCGGAACTCTACGGTCTGATTTTGAATCTTGAAGAGGACGGCGTGCGTGCGTCGATCCTCGGTGATTCCGCGCGCGTCTCCGAAGGCATGACGGTCAAATCGACCGGCCGAATTCTCTCGGTTCCGTCCGGCGACGAATTGCTCGGCCGCGTGGTCAACGCCTTGGGCGAGCCCATCGACGGCAAAGGGCCTTTCAAAAATGTCACCTTCATGCAGGTTGAACGTCAGGCATCCGGCGTCATGGACCGCAAAGGCGTCTCGGTGCCGCTTCAGACCGGCATCAAAGCGATCGACTCGATGATCCCGATCGGCCGCGGTCAGCGCGAGCTCATCATCGGCGATCGTTCGACCGGTAAGACCACCGTTGCGATCGATACCATCATCAACCAGCGCAATGAACCGAAAGAGAAGCGCCCTATTTGTATTTACGTAGCGGTCGGTCAAAAGGAATCGAAGACCGCACGCATCGTTGAACAATTGCGCGAAGCAGGCGCACTTGAATATACGATCGTCGTTGATGCTCCGGCTTCGGCGCCGGCAGCGCTGCAATTTCTTGCACCATTCTCGGGTGCTGCTATTGGAGAATTTTTCATGGATCGCGGCCAGGATGTGCTCGTGATCTATGACGACCTCTCGAAGCAGGCGGTCGCGTATCGTCAGCTCTCGCTCCTCTTGCGACGCCCGCCGGGTCGCGAAGCGTATCCGGGCGACATCTTTTATTTGCACTCACGTTTGCTCGAGCGCGCGGCGCGCCTTTCGGATGAACGCGGCGGGGGATCCTTGACCGCGCTTCCGATCATCGAGACGCAAGAAGGTGACGTTTCTGCGTACATTCCGACCAACGTCATCTCCATTACCGACGGCCAGATCTTCCTCGATGCATCGCTCTTCAATAAAGGCGTCTTGCCGGCCATCGATGTCGGTATTTCCGTCTCGCGCGTCGGTTCGTCCGCGCAGACCAAGTCCATGAAATCAGTTGCTGGCGGCCTCAAGCTCGAACTCGCGCAATTCCGCGATCTCGAAGCGTTCATGCAATTCGCGCAGGATCTCGACAAGGAAACTGCCGATCGTATCGCATCCGGTATGCGCATGGTCGAGGTCTTGAAACAAAAGAACGGCCAGCCGCTTCCGCTTGAAAGTCAGGTCGTCATTCTCTACGCGGCGACGCATAAATTCTTTGCAGATGTGCCGGTCTCGCAAGTGACCGCCGTCGAAAAGCAGTTCGTCGAATATATGGATGGCCAGCACGCCAAAACGCTCGCCGAGATCCGTACCTCTGCCGTAGTCTCTGACGAATCGAAGAAAGAACTCAATCGCGCAATGGAGGAATTCAAACTCGCACACGCTGATCTCTTCACACCCGCGAAATAAATGATGGATTTCGTAAATCCATCATACATTTGTCACCACCACTATGGCATCGCTGAAGAACATAAAGCTTAAGATCCTGTCGTATAAGAAGACGGGAACGGTGACCCATGCCATGGAAGCGGTCTCAGCCGTGAAAATGCGCAAGGGGCAAGAACGAGCCCTCAGCGGTCGCGCATATGCCGCGGCGGCGCTTTCGGTCCTGGAGCGCTTGTCGTCAGTCGTTGATATTCAGAACAACTACTTGTTTATCGCGGGGCAAGGAAAGAAATCGTGCATGGTGATCATTACGAGCGATAAGGGTCTCGCCGGGGCATTGAACAGCGGCGTCATTCGTCTGGCGGAGCAGGAGATCGCTTCGCGCGGGCTCACCAAAGCGGATCTTCGTATCGTCGCGGTCGGGCGCCGTGCATCGGATTATTTTCAATCTCGAGGCTTTAATGTGGCGCGTTCGTTCATCAATATATCGGACGATATATCCGAGAAGGACGCCAATGAAATATCGCGCGTGTTGATCGACTTCAAGCGAACGAATGAGATCAAAGATGCATTCGTTGTGTATCAGAATTTTATTTCAACTTTCGAACAAACGCCGACGATCCGTCAGATCATACCGATCAAACAGGAAGCGATGCGCGAGATCGTTGCGGGCATTCGTCCCGCACGCGGACGATATTCGCCGCAAAGCGAATCCGATCGCATCACCCCGCCATCCGCATATACCTTCGAGCCCGAGGCGTCGGAAGTGATCGAAGTCTTGCCGCAAGTTCTCCTGAATGTCGCGGTCTTCCATACGATGCTCGAATCAAAAGCATCCGAGCATAGCGCGCGCATGGTCGCGATGAAGAGCGCGACCGACAAGGCCAAGGACATGGCCAAGAGTTATACGCGCACGTTCAACAAAGTCCGCCAAGCTGCCATTACCGCCGAAGTCTCCGAGATCACGAGCGGCATGGAAGCGATGCGGTGATTTGCCGATATCGGAATTATCAAGTAATATCAATCTATTATGGCCAAAGGAACCATTACCCAGATCATCGGTCCGATCGTCGACGTGCGTTTTGACGATCATTTGCCGGCTATCAAGAATGCGCTCGAAGTAAATCGACCGGGCAGCCGCTTGGTACTTGAAGTCGCTCAACACCTCGGACTCAATCGCGTCCGAACGATCGCGATGCAAGATGTCGCCGGACTCGCGCGCGACACGGAAGTCACTGACACCGGCGCGCCGATCTCGGTCCCCGTTGGTGAGATCGCGCTCGGCAGAATGTTCAACGTCATTGGCGAAGCGATTGACGGTGGAGAGAATGTCGCCGCTGATGCGCAACGTTTGCCGATCCATCGCGATCCGCCGGTATTCACACGTCAGTCCACGAAGGCCGAAGTCTTCGAGACCGGTATCAAAGCGATCGACTTGCTCGCCCCCTTTATCAAGGGTGGCAAAGTCGGGCTCTTCGGTGGCGCAGGCGTCGGCAAGACCGTCATCATTCAGGAGCTCATTCACAACGTCGCGTCCGAGCACGGCGGTTATTCCGTTTTTGCCGGCGTCGGCGAACGCGTCCGCGAAGGCAACGATCTCTATCACGAAATGAAAGACTCCGGCGTGTTGGATAAGACTGCGCTCGTATTCGGCCAGATGAACGAAGTCCCGGGTGCTCGTGCGCGCGTTGCCTTGTCCGGCTTGACCATGGCGGAAGCATTCCGCGACAACATCGGCTCCGATTCGAAAGATGCGGGGAAGGGGAAAGACGTACTTTTCTTCATGGATAACGTCTTCCGTTTCGTGCAAGCGGGATCTGAAGT
>PLSR01000011.1 GCA_003164215.1 Candidatus Kaiserbacteria bacterium
GTTGCCGTGAAAGTAGCCGATGTCGGCGCGGGGGTCGGCGTCGGGATCGGAGGACAACCGCCCGAGTTCGGTGTCGCGCCGCCGGGGCATGAAATGCCCGTGTCGGAACTGGTGACGGTGGTAGTTACCGTGCCAAGTATTCGTTCATTGGGAGTATTGCAGATAGCGGTGGCGCCACCGGTTCCCATAGGGCAAGAATATAGGGGGCTCAACGTAGCGGTGTAGGTGCCAATGGATGCATAGGTATGCGATATGACGTAATAGGAAGGACAGTTGACAGCCGCTGATGATGCACAAGGCGGAACCTCATAGGTAAGCGTTCCTGAAGTACCATCGCCGAAGGAGACCGAATAGCTGCCTCCCGACGTCGAATTGTTATATCGGAAGTAGACGGAAAGCGGAGCCGCACCGGATTTCGGCGTCGCAAAGAATGTAACGTTCTGTGCTGAGCCGCCAGCAGTACCGGAGCCCGTATTCCCAGAGGTTGAAACACCGAACCCCATCGCCGCGCGTGTGCGCGGCCCGACGAATCCAAAGCCGGTGGTGCTCGCAGTGCCCGAAGAAACAATGCCGTGAGACGATTGCCAATTTTCCACCGCTTGCAGGGTCGCAGAGCCGAAGTAGCCAGTCGTCGGACTAATGCCGAGAAATTGCTGAAGTAGGGTAACGCCGCCGTTCGTTGTGGCATCGCCTTCACCCGCGTAAAGATTGCCGGAAAGTGCGGGACCAGCGGCGGGAGAATTGGTCGTGTCCGTTGCCGCGGCACCTGCGGTCGATGTATTCAATTGTGACTGTATGCTCGCGATTTGCGCGAGGAGTTGTTGCACCTGTGCCTGTAGATCGGAGAGCGTATCCGCGGAGGCAAATAAAGGAGTTGCAATGAAAGCAACGGCAAGCGCTCCCATCAATATCTTTCTCATCATAAATAATATGCGTGACCCTAAGAGATAATGTGTTGAGTGTCGCATTCACCATCGATTTAACAAGCGTGTTATACACAGTTAAAATGAAGCGGCGCGGCCTTAGGGCCGCGCCGCTTTCATGTTTATGTTTGAAAAATTACCAGGCGAAGTGTGCAAAAGCTTTGTTAGCCTCGGCCATGCGGTGGGTCGTTTCTTTCTTGGTGACAGCGGCACCTTCGCCCTTGTGCGCGGCGAGGATCTCAGCGGCGAGGGATTCATGCATCGGCTTGCCCTTGGTGCCTTCAGCGGCCTGGACCATCCAGCGAAGTCCGAGCGAGAGGCGGCGTTCCGGGCGAACTTCGCGCGGGACCTGATAGTTGGCTCCGCCGACACGGCGCGAGCGAACCTCGACGGAGGGGGCCGCTTTCTCGAGCGCGTCTTCAAAGATCGCGACCGGGTCGCCTTCCTTCTTCAAGGCCTCGAACGCGCGATAGACCACGGCGCGGGCAGTATCTTTCTTGCCGCGTTCCATGACGTAGTTGATGAGCTTGGACACCTTAACAGAGCCGTATATTTCATCAGCCTGAAGTTCGTGTCGTCGTTTGATCGGTCGTCGCATAAAATTAGTGATTAGTGGCTAGGTGCTAGGTTAACGAATGATTTATGTATTTACTATTAGCTAGAAGCTAGTCACTAGAAGCTATTTCGCTGCTTTGGGGCGCTTGGCTCCGTAGCGCGAGCGTCCGCGGCGGCGCTTGTCGACACCGGTCGCATCGAGTTTGCCGCGAACGATCGTGTAACGGATACCGATATCCTTCACGCGACCACCGCGCACCAAGACGACCGAGTGTTCCTGTAAATTGTGTCCTTCCCCCGGGATATAGGCGGTAATTTCCATGCCGTTGGTGAGGCGAACGCGCGCGATCTTACGGATGGCTGAGTTCGGCTTGCGGGGAGTCTTCGTCGTGACACGCGTGCAAACACCGCGCTTGAACGGTGCCGGGTAGTAGCTGGGGCGATTTTTGAGACTATTGAAACCACGCGAAAGAGCGACGGTCTTCGTCTTGCGCACCGGATTCGTGCGGCCTTTGCGTGTGAGTTGGTTTATCGTAGCCATGTCTTTAATACTTCGTATTATCGTCGCTCGCTCGGAAATGAAGGCCAGCCTTCATTTCTCTCGCTCGCTAGATAATTAAAAAGCCCTGCGCTAGGGTCACGCGAGTGTACTACGCTTGTCACCCATATGCAAGTAACGACGCGCGCTAGAGCCCCGCGATCGCGCTCGCGATACTATAAATGAAATTGCTGAAGATACTGCCGAGGCCGTAGACAATTAATACAACAATGACCATACCGATGATCGGGTTGCGCTCCAGTGTGTTGCGCACGTTGTCATATCCGCGCGAGAGCGAATGCGGCAAGATGCTTGAGAGCACTTTCGAGCCGTCCAAGGGTGGAATAGGGATGAGATTGAAGATGCAGAGCATGACGTTGACCACCACGATGAGGAAAATGCCGCTGTTTACGGCACTTGAAAAGAGTCCGGACCGGATGATGAGCCCAACGGTGATCGCGATAGCCGCATTTGACGCGGGTCCCGCGATCGCAACGATCGCTTCGGAAAATCTGCCTGGACGAAGGTTGTACGGATTGTACGGCACCGGCTTGGCCCAACCGAACATGATCGGCGATCCGGAAAGTGCGAGAAAAAGTGGCAACAAGACAGAGCCAACCGGATCGAGGTGGACGAGCGGGTTCAAGGTAAGCCTGCCGGCATAGCGTGCGGTCGGATCGCCAAGCTTATCCGCCGCGACTCCGTGCATCACCTCGTGGATGATGGCGGAAAATATGACGATGACGACGATAAATATCGTGCTCGTGAGATCCATCGAGATACTATAACAAATTGAACGACTAAAAATACCACCTCATCAAGAGGCGGTATTTTGAAAAACATTTTTTGTTTAAGCTAGCCTTTTAGATCAACATTGATCGTCGTACTACAGGTCACGCTTCCGCCCGACCCCGTAAAGTTGATGCTGTAGTTGTTGGTGCCCTGCGTCAGGTTATTGAAGGTGATAGAACCGCTTACTCCGGCCTTATCACCCGAACTCCACGTTCCCGAGGTCGCGTTCTGGCTTGTCCACGTGAGCGTAACATTTGACCCCATCTTTACGTAGATCTGACCTGGTACGACGGTATACGGACTAAGTGTGTAGCCGCTTGGTGTCAACGTGCATGTGGGTGCGACAGATGACTGGGATGTACTGCTTCCGGTGACAGTTATCGTCGCACTTCCCATCTGCCCCTGTGACATTTCCCCGACGAGAGTCGCGGTATAGGTTCCGGGATTTGTGTACGTATGAACTATGCCGCCGCTCGGCCAATTTCCTGTTGCCCCGTTAGAGGTTGCCTTTCCGTCACCGAAATTAAGATTCTCTTCTGCGGCAGTAATGGGCAGATTGGAAAATGTGACGGTCAGTGGAGCGCTGCCGGAGGTCGGGGTGGCGGAGAGTGGTAGTGCGCTCGTTGCGGTGACATTGACGGTCACGGACGCAAGAATTTCTGATTTAACGTCATAAATGTGAGCAGTGTAAGTGCCAGGAGTTGTATAGACATGGGCACATTCGCTTTCGTTTGGATCACCACATGAATTGCCGGAACCATTTCCCAATGTCTCGACACTTGTCTTTTCATCGCCGAAATCGATGGAGTTAGCCGACGCCACACTCGGATTTATATGGAACTCCACCGTCAACGGTGCCGACCCGTTGGTCGGTGTTGCAGTAAGAAGAGCAGGGTTATTCTGAGTCGCTCCGCTCCGTGCCGCAATGAGCTGTTGCAATTCTTGCGTAAGCGTAGCGACTAATTGCTCGAGAATAGCGATGATGCTTGCATTGCTCGACGTCGTAGTTTGAGCTGAAGCGATAATTGGAGACGCGAGTAATACGATACCGATGCCGAAAGAGATAAGTTTTTTCATGGTTGTACGTTGACCCAATAGTAATGACCGAATAGTACCCCCCCCCGACGATATATGACAACGATTACCGGTGGATAGCCTCTTTCCATTCTACGACCCGAAAAGCTGATGATGCGTCCCGATGCGCGTGAGACGGATGGTATCCACGTCCAACTGCTCGTAGATCAGACGCCAGTCGACGGTGATATTGATGCTTCGATACCCACGCCATACACCTTTGAGCGGATGATTATCGAGAACGGGGTCAAATGGATATCGAGCAAAGATCTCGATCCGCTCAAGATATGCGCTGAATACTTTCGGAGAAAGTTTCCTGATATCTTTCTTAAACCGTCGACCCCAACGGATATTCATAGCATTTATGGTTTACGTTTTGCTTTGGTACGTAAGCGGTTCGATGCCGCGATCAAATCCTGCACATTCGTGAATACTTCAGGATTCTCTTCCCGATCCATCGCTTCGCTCTCGCGTTCGAGTTCCCGCGCGACTTCGGGACGGAGCGTATAGTATTCCTCAAGTACCAGCCGTTCGTCGCGAACGAATTGCTTGAGCATGGCATTCACGGCGGTTGTCAGTGGCACACCGAGCTTCGCGGCCGTGCGCTTCGCATCGTCGCGCAACTTTTTATCCGTCTTGATGGTAATGGTTGTGGCGGACTTCATACCAATATACTACTTTTGGTATTAGTTTTGTCAAATAAAAGGTTAAGCCCCAGGGCAAGCCCTGGACCCGGGTGAAACGAGACATGTCTCGTTTCGCCCGTTCCGCGGCGAGCCGCGGGGTTTTAAACCTTGTGTCCCGCCGTCGCTCGGACGAAATGAAAACAAGTTTTCATTTCGCTCCTCGCTCGACGTGATAAATTTGCTTTTTCCGAGAAATCCCGTATTATCTCGCAGATATGGCACGCGTATGCGACATAACAGGCAGCAAATCGCAAGTTGGAGGCGGGTATTCTAACCGCGTCCGCGCGACCAAGTTCAACCCGACCGGCAAGCGCCGCCGCCAAGTCAACATCCAAAAGAAGACGCTTTTTGTACCTGAGATCGGCAAGAAGATCACCATCAACGTCTCTACCAAAGGCCTCAAGACGATGAAAAAGCGCGGCGCCTACCTCACCCTCAAGAAAGCCGGCCTTGTCGCCTAAATCCTAAACTTGGAAGTTCGGCTTCCAAGTGGAATGCCCGGAATTTCCGGGTTTTATTTTTTACTTATGGTCTGTCCATCGCTCGTGAACGTGATAGTGCCCTCGGTACAGGTATCCAAAGTCGGAATGTTCATCTGTTTGAATGTCGCGACAGTCGACGATGCCGGGAAACCATACTTGTTGTCACAACCGCGCGAATAAACAGCGTATTGTGGATCGACGAAACCAACAAAGGGCGGCGAGGACGAATTTGCCGAGCCGTGATGTCCCGCCTTCAACACGTCAGAATGTAAATTCTTACCGTCGAGATATACGAGATAGTTTTCTATGTTCTGGGGCGCATCGCAGGAGAACATAAACGAGGTCGTTCCATAGACGAGGCGCGTGACCACACAGCCGACATTCGTATCCACATTCGGCACGTTTCGATCCGGCGAGAGAATCTCAATAAATGCTCCGCTACCAAGATCAATGATCTGCCCCCGCATGGCCGTGATGACGTTCGTTCCCTTTTTCGCGTCAGCGGCGATCTCGTTCTCGAGCGTATCCCACACCGGCGTATCGCCGAGTACGCTCGATTGTATGACGAAAGAGACTTTGTACCGTTCGAGCACGTCAATGAGTCCGGTGATGTGATCGGCATCGGGATGTGTCGGAATAACAACATCAATAGAACGTGTGTACCACGGCAATACGGTATTCAACTGCCGCAGAACGCCCGTGTCGGGGCCGCCGTCGATCAAGACGGAGCGGCCGCTTGGCGCCTGGATAAAGATCGCATCGCCTTGGCCAACGTTGAGAAATGAAACGGTCAGGATCCCACGATGATCTGCATTGATCGCGGCGCACCAAATGCCTCCCGCAGTAATGGCGAGCACGACTGTCGCGACCCCTACGATTCGTGCGCTCGCGCGCATGTCTTCATTCTACTCCCACGCTCGAGAATGCTATACTTTTTCTGTTACTACTAGCAATCATCATATGGAATATAAAGCACAAACATTCAACATTCCGACGCTCGACGGTATTTCCGCGAAGACCGTTGAGGAACACATCGGTCTTTACAATGGTTATGTAAAAAATTTCAACGCGGTGACAGCGCTCGCGATGGAGTTCATGCAAAATTCAGAGAAGAACGCGCTCGCAATAGCCGAGCTCTGGCGCCGCCGCAGTTTTGAATTCGGCGGTATGCGACTGCATGAGCTCTACTTCACACAATTCGAGGGCGGAGCAAAGGCAACGGACCCATCGAGCGTGTTCGCGAAGCAGATCGCCCAGGAATTCCCAATGAATGGCGAGGGCCAACCGCAGCAGCTTCTGAAAAATATTGGCGGCACCCGCGGCCCCGGCTGGGCGATCCTGTATTGGGACCCGATCGGCAAATGCTTCCAATCAGGCTTCTCCGGTGAACAACACATGGGCCATTTCGTCACCTTGCCGGTCGTGCTGGCGCTCGACGTATGGGAACACGCATTCATCCTTGACTACGGCGCCCAGGGTAAGGGTAAGTATATTGACGCGTTCTTCAAAAATCTCAACTGGGCAGTAGTGGAAAAGCGGTTTGCCAGTATCGCTGGGTAAGGTATTATTTACCTGTTACGGGTATTTACTTATATTAATGTAATAACTTTGGCAGTATGAAGAATATGAGCATGAAGTGGGAACGCGTCCTCCTGGTCGCCTTCTTCGGGAATTATCTTATCAACAACGTCGTCGCCGGCATCGTCTCCTTGGTTCCGGCAAAATCTGGTGGCGGCCTTCTCACTCCGCAATACATCATCTACGTGATCCTCGCGGCGATCGTCGCGGGCCTCATCACGATGTGGTACTACCGCAAGGCCCCGATGGCGACATGGCTGACCGGTCTCGTTTTCGGCGTCTCCGGATTTGTGATCTCGATCTTGACGACCTTCGTCTCCGGCGTCGCGGGTGTCTTGGCACAGAGCGGATCACTTTCACAACTCGTGAGCGTACTCCCGAATTTTGGCCCGTTCCTGTGGAACTGGTCGACGCTCGTCCTCTTCTGCTTCTGGGTCATTCCGGCGGTACTCGTTGGCTGGTGGATCGGGAAGAAAATGGCGCATCCTGCCATGGTTCACACGCCGGCTCCGATGATGGGTGGACAGCAGATGTGATTCAGTAGAATCAGCCCGAGACACGAATCTGCTGATTCGCCTACTGGGTAATTCAATTCACAACATCAAAAAACAGCTCCCGCCCGTGAGCTGTTTTCGTTGGTCGAAAAGTAGTTTGTATTTCTTTGTCGAACCATGATACATTCTCGCAAGCCATGTTCATTCGGCATATGGCTGATCCGGGAGGATTAACGCATGCTTAGGTTTGATGATGCGGCCGCGTTTATTTCCGTGGCGACGTCGGGCGAAATCGGCAACGCTGTTGCGAAACGTAACAGACTCGAAGAGATCGGGTTCGCTCTGCGTGACGCGGCAATGGAGCTCACCCGATACCAGAGGATCATCTTGTTGCGTCGGCTCACCGATAACGCTCGAGTATTGTTCGCAGATTCCAGTTATATGCTCCGCTGCTTCTTGAAGGGAGCGGCTCACAAGGAAACGTGTCGGCTTCTCTTGCGTTCCGAGATCAGCTGTCTGTCGCCTGTCGATTCCGGCGAGGACTCCTATGATCGCGGCTTCGTCGACCCACGTGCCGTTGCAGCAAGAAGAGGAACGGTGGGCAGCGTACTCGCCCATGTGTATGACTCGGGTCATCAATAAGAAGGTCTCGGTTTGTTCTTCGAGAACTCGGCAATAGCGGTCTGGGGATGTTCCTCGGGCCGCTTTCTTTTTTGTATGATCCAGAATCCTCCGAAGAGTGCGGCGTACACGCCGAACATCCACCACGCAGTGAATGCGCCAATGGAGATCGAAGCGAAGGGCAGCGACGCGAGGAAATGCGCGACGGCGATGATGTATGCAAGAAGCACGTACGCGGGAAACGCGATCGGTGTGGCCGCCGATCCGAAGATCATTCCGCAAATCGAAGCGATGCATGAAGTGAGCATTGCAAGCGGAACGGGTATCATCGCGAGGACGTTCGCGGGAATAGCAAGAAGTGAGAGTTGACCGTTTTGATACAAGAGGAGCGGTAAGACCGCGAGCTGTGTCGCCGCGGTCGACGCGACGATCTCGCGCAATGCGAATCGTTCTGGAATCAATTTCAACCGCGAGGAGAAGGCCGGTGTGAAGAGCGTGAGGCCCAGCATGGCGAGCGCGGAGAGCTGGAAACCCGGATCGAACGCGAGGGTGAACGGATTCCATAGCGTCATGACGAGCGCGGCGACCGCGAGCCCTCGTAGCGCGTCGAACGTACGATTCGATATGCGTGCATACATCGCGAGCCCCGCCATGATCCCCGCACGTACCGCGCTCGATGCACCGCCAGATATGAGGATGAAAAAGACGACGACAAAAATTCCCGCGCCGAATTGCACATATTGCGAAGTCCACGCGAGTAGTCGCGCGGCGAAGTTCGCAACGACAGTGATGTTGTAGCCCGACAAGACCACCATCTGTATCAAACTTACCTTTTGAAAATCAGCCGACAGTGCCGGGCCGATCGAACGTTTGTCGCCGACCGTGATGCCGCCGGCGAGCCCCGCTTCCGGCTCCGGCAAGACCGCATCTTCACCTTTGAGATATTCCTGCTTCACGTCGATCGCGAGTGCTTGAAACAAATTTCCACCTCCGCCGCCAATGCGTTGTACTTGTGCAAAAGAAAGCGTGTATGCAATGCCACTTACGGCGAGATAATCGGGATAATCAAATTGTCGACCATCACCCGTATCAAATGCCTGCGGCAATTCGAGTGTTCCCGATATGCGGACCGCATCGCCGTAGTGGACGTCCGCATGCGGTGGCGCTTGTACTAAGATATCCGCATGAACGGGGATCGTGCTACTTGCCACGATCAATCCGTTCGCTTGCAGAGAAAGTCGCACGCCGTTTTCGCGCACATCAGGCTCCGCAAAGATCTTTCCAACGACCGTAACGTGCTTATTCAATTGCGCGGTCAGCATCGGGTCACCGGTGACGACTGCCGCATTCATCCGCGCCACGCCGCCTGCAAAGAACAGCAGCGTGACAGCGATAACGAGCAGCGGTTTAAATTTTTGTTTATCGAGCGAGCCGCACGTGAGCGCCGCAAGTGCAAGCAGTATCGCGAACAGTTCATATGAAAAACCGATCGCGATGAACGATCGGACGAATACGCCGGATAAAAAACCGACAACGACCGCCCATAAAAGGCGTGACCCCATCATTCAACTATTGTAACGCATCAGTACCCCGCCTCATCGACCGCTTCATTCACGAGCCGGTCCGCTTCAGAATTCTGTTCGCGCGGAATGTGTTTGAAAGTTATCGCGGGAAAACTTTCGATGATCAGTGCGCGTACTTTGGCCCATTGCGGTTTGAGGGTTGGTTCTTTTATTTTCCAATTGCCCATCAACTGTTCGGCAATAAGTTTGCTATCGAGTCGCACCTCGACGGCACGATTTGCAAATCCCATTTTCTTCGCTTCGCCGAGCGCAAGAAATACCGCTTCGTACTCGGCCCAATTGTTGGTCCGTTTCTCGCCGAGAAATTTCTTGATCTCGGATATTACTTTTCCGCCGTCGATGATGACCGCGCCCGCACCCGCGGGCCCCGGGTTATTGCGTGCACCGCCGTCGGTATAGATGATGAGTTTCTCCGACATGCTAAACAATCGTCGACGGAGTAGTCTCTGCAATTTTAGCGAGCGTGCGGTATGCATGCACCATTGCAAGCATGATGACAGGAAGTGCAACGAAGATCCCGACCAGAAGACAGACGAGTCCAAGGATGGCGATACCGAAGCATGCGAGCATGAGTACGAACAGATCCCATCGGTGACCCTTGGTTATCCGCATACTTTCTTTCAGCGCTTCTATCGGCCCCATCGAGCGCTCGATGATGATATAGGAATAGAAACCGAGCGCGATCGCAACGATAATACCGGGAACAACGAGAAGGATGAGCCCGATGATCGTCGAGACAAAAACGATGAGATACGCGAGGAAGAAGTTCCAGTAGTTGTGCGGATGCCAGAGATCGGCGATCTTGACCGAATCGACGTTGTCATGCGCTTTGAGCATGAGTGCCGTCAGCCCCATCGTCAACAGCACGCTGAACGGGAAACTTATGAGTGTTGTGAGGGCATTCCCATGTCCACCGCCTGTGATGAGACCGGCGATAAAACTAATGGCCCAACTTATAAAAACGTATACGATCGTTGCGCCGATAAAGAACCACGCACGCTTTTTAAAAGTTTCCCAACCGAACCTCACACACGACCCCACGGAGAAAGTATTCATATACCAGAAGGCTACCACGACCTTCATTAAAGCAATAGTGAGCGGTGTGAAACCGCGGAAAATACCCCTATTGAGCGATCACTGTGCAAGCACATCGACGACGCGCAGCGCGAGTCGCGCGGGCTGGCGAAACGTGTCACGCTCAAGCGTGGCAAGAACGGTCGCGCACGCACCGGCGGCCGGTGCATATGAAAAATCTTCAGGTGTGCGGAAGAAATCAAATGCGCGCATCGATGTCGCGCTTTCGTCGCTCACCAACATGAGCTCGATGTGATTCTTTTCTTTACCAAAACTTTTGATCGACGATACCATCGCACCTGCGATCTTGAAGACGGGTTTCGGATTACCGATACCGAAGGGAGCGAGACGCGAGATATCACGAAGTAACGGCCACGACAATTCACGAAGTGTGACGATCGCGTCGTGCACAGCGACATCGTCCGACACTGCGGCGGCGGGGCTTGCGAGCCCCGCCGCCGCTTTCGCAAGGTCTTCAGCGAGTGTCGCTGCACGTTCATGCGAAACCGAAAATCCCCCCGATGCATTATGCCCGCCGCATTCGATGAATGACTCGCGTGCCGCTGCAAAAAGTTCCGGCAATGCGATCGTTCCATCGGAGCGGCACGAGCCCTTGAGATCGCCGTTCACGTCGCGGCCCCAGAGGCACACGACTCCGCCGCGGTCGTTCATGATCGAATTCGCCGCGAGCCCCAAGAGTGCCGGCTTCCACGATGTGTCACCGAGAACGACAACGTGATCACTAGCACCGTATCGTTCGCTCACGCGCTTGCGCGCATTCTTCACAATGCCGGCCACGATTCCCTTTCGACTCGCGTTGAGCTCTTCAAGATGTGCGGCGAGTTTCTCCGCCTCCGCAGGATCGTGCGTTGTGAGGAGCCGAAGTGCGAGATCAGGTTCGTCCATTCTCGATGCGGCATTAATGCGCGGTGCGATCGAGAATCCGATGTCGTCCTCGGTGAGATCGCTGCGTTTCAATCGAAGCTGATTGCACAGCGCGATGATCCCCGGTCGCGGCGACTTACGCAGAACGTTGAGCCCCCAAAAAGCCAGCGTTCGATTCTCGCCGACGAGCGGGACCATGTCGGCGACTGTCGCGATCGCGACGAGATCCAAGAGCCACTTCTCCCATCCATCGGGGATCGATGTAAAATTTTCCAACCCACGTCGTTTCCCTTCGGTCAGAAGGGCACAGACAAGTTTGAACGCGACCGCCGCACCACAAAGATTTGGGAACGGGTACGGTGCACGTTTCGGATTGAGTATCGCGAATGCATCGGGCAGTTCTTCGACCAATTCGTGATGATCGGTGACGATGACATCGATCCCCTTTTCGTTCGCGAAGCTGACGCCGTCGAATGCGACAGTGCCCACGTCGACCGTGATGATGAGCTTCACCTCACGAAGGGCAAGCGCCTTGATCGCCTCCGTATGAAATCCGTATCCCTCGCGATCGCGGTGCGGGAGATACACTTCAAAATTCGAGTGGCCAACTTTATTGAAAAAGTCCGAAAGGATCGACGCACCCGGAATACCATCGCAATCAAAATCCGCATAGACCGCGATACGTTCATTTTTCTCAATCGCCGCGAGCACGCGTGCAACGGCTTTGTCCATATCGCACAGGAGAAATGGATTATGCGTGTGTGCTGCGTAGTCGGGTGCCAGAAAAGCGGAAACGTCTTCCGGCGTTGTGACACCACGTCGGGTGAGGAGCGTTCGTACCAGTTCCGAAATTGAATCTGCCTCCATGAGAGTGGATTGTACATGAAAATTACCAAGGTCGGACCTTGGGATCCCTTAAGGTCCGACCTTGGTAATTTTCATACCCCGATATGCTATCCTTTTCATATGAACGGTTGCATTTTCTGCAAAATAGTTTCCGGAGATATTCCGTCCTACAAAGTGTATGAAACGGAAGGTACGCTAGCCATCCTCGACATTAATCCGGTGGCGAAGGGCCACGTGCTCGTGATCCCGAAAGGATCAAGCTCATCAAATATTTTCGACATTTCTGCAGCCGAGTGGGCTGCGGTAATGGAAACGGTTCGCATCGTAGCGATCGCACTTGAGAAAGCGCTCGATGCCGACGGTGTGAATCTCATCATGAATAACCGCGAACATGCCGGCCAAGTAATATTTCATCCGCACGTGCACCTCGTCCCGCGCTTCAAAGGTGACGGCCTCAAACACTGGCCGCCCGGAAAATATGTGCAAGGCGAAGCTGTTGCGGTGAAAGAAAAAATTCGGTCTGTTCTTATTGGTTGAGTGCATCGACCCCCGGCAGCGTTCCATCGAGCAAAAATTCAAGCATCGCACCGCCGCCGGTGGAGAGAAATACGTTGGGACCGAAATGCGTTTCGGAATCCTCGATGACCGCTATGGTATCTCCCCCGCCGATGACGACACGCGCGCCGCTTTTCGCGATGAGCTCAGCAATTCCCTGCGTGTACGAAACGAAGCCGTCTTCGTACAAGCCCGTCGGACCGTTCCAGAGAATGAATTTTGCGGCGGCGATATGAGGCGCGATAAGCGCGACCGAGTCCGGCCCAATATCGACGATCTTGTCGTCCGCCACGACCGCTTCGGGCTTTTTCACCATCGCCTGTTTATCAGGCCGTTCAACGGTCACATCAATGGGTGCGAGGAAATGCGGATGCGACAAAACCTCCGACGTCGGTAATTCTTTTGATATGAGCGAGATGCCGACCGGTAGGCCATTAGCTTTGAACACATCATTCGCGAGTGCTCCGGTGACGAACAGATGATCGTACGTTTCCAAAAGCATTTTGATCAAGGGCGATTTCGTCTCGAATTTCGCGCCACCGAGGATGGCGAGGGATGGGTGGTCCGGGTTGCGTGCCTTCGTGAGAATATCCACCTCGTCATGCATGAGGATACCGGCATAGCCCGGCAGATACTTAGGAATGCCGACGATCGACGCGTGCGCGCGATGTGCGACGGAGAACGCATCATCGACATAGATGTCGCCCAAAGTCGCGAGCTCACGTGCGAAACCGTCATCATTGCCCGCTTCGCGTTCATCGCGCCGAAGATTTTCCAGAAGCAGTATCTCGCCGTCTTTCATCACAGCGACCGCTTGATGTGCTGCGCTTCCCAGGAGATCCGGAATGTACGTGATATGGACCTCCGTAAGCAGAGCACGCGCGACCGGCTCGTTCGTCTCTTCAGGCTTGCGCCCGATGTGTGAGAGCACGATCACTTTCGCCCCTGCCTCGGAGAGAAACCGCAACGTCTTCGCGGCCTGTTTGATGCGGAACACATCGGAAACATTTCCATTCTTATCCAGCGGCACATCGAGACCGGCACGCACCAAGACACGTTTACCTTTGAGATCAGAGACCGGTACATCGGCAATATACTTCATGCATCGTGCTACACGTTCTTGATCGCTCGAACGAGCGCGGTCAATTTTTCGGGATCGGCGCTCGCGCGTCCGACCAACAGGCCGGCAATGTCGCCGTGGGTGAGCATATCGGAGGCATTCCTTTCGTCGATCGAACCTCCGTACAAAATTTTTACCACCATGCCTTTCTCGCCGTAGAGTCCGACGATCGTCTTGCGAATGAAGATCGCCATCTCGTGCATATCGCGCGGGTTCATCGCCGTCTCGGCGCCGATCGCCCAGACCGGCTCATAGGCGATCATCACGCGCGGGATCTTCGCGATGAGCACGTCCGCAAAACCCGTTTTCAATTGTTCTTTGATCAAATCAAAATGTTCACCCTCGTGCCCGCGTTCCTTTTCGCCGACGCACAGAACGGGGAAGATCGAGTGCGCGATCGCAGAAGCGACTTTCTTGCGTGTGTCATCGTTGGTCTCCCCCATCGCGCGCCGTTCCGCGTGGCCGATGATCACATAGGCTGCACCGGCGTCTTTCGCCTCCGCCATCGATATTTCGCCGGTATAGGAGCCTTTCGCTTCAAAATGAGCGTTTTGCACACCGAACGCGATTCGTTTCCCACGATAACTGGCGCGTAGTTCACGCACATAAATGGCGGGCGGCGCCACGACAATTGAGACACTCTTGACTGTATCGGCGGCTTTTTTCGTTGCCTCGAACAATTTCTTTGCCTCCTTAAAGGTCGGCGGATTCATCTTCCAATTCGCGACGAGCAGTGATTTCATACGTCCGATTGTACCATTTTCTGATTCGTTCCAAACCATGACCACCAGCAAACTTGACATGCTTTAAATAAAAGGTCACTATATTTGTGGAGCGATCTTCGTCATAATAATAATACATAGCGAGATCTTCCGCCTTGCCAAAAAGAAACAATCAACTCTAGCAAGAAGGAACTACGTCGATGTTCGCAGGAACCAGAACTTGGCGCGAGCGCGCTCGGTACATTTCACGTGTCCGCCGCATACTCGCCGAGACCTTCAATGTGTCTAGTCAGGAGATAGCCGAACAGAATCGGATCTGGCAGGAGTGGCTCGATCTGGGAGATGATCGCGGATGGCGGAGCCTCATCGGCCTGATTAAATCCGACACCACAGGCGATATCTTCAAGGCTCGGGCGGCGGCAATTCTGCTGGCACCCCGGCATATGTGGTCGCCGTTCGCTTGGAAGAGTAAAGAGTTTAGTGCGACAACAGCGAATGATTCCTACGTGGACGCCTGGGGATATGGTGGGTATGAGAACGCCCCGAATTACAAAATTTCCGATCTTTCGCCGCAACTCCAAACCTTCCTTCTCAAGGTTGTTGACCTCGGGTCTTCATCTTTCCCCCAGATCTACAATCGGGCCATCGTCCAGTTGCTGGAAGTCTTGGGTGCCGAGGAAGAGAGAGCGGATGATCTGTTCGAGCGGTACAGATTCGATGATCCGTGGATGTACTCGCAAGAGGGTGGTGTTCGGTTTCCGATCTTTGAGCTTCTTGAGGGAAATGTCCCCGAGAAGTTTCGACAGTTGGGGATCGAGAAGACCCACACAGTTATCCGAAACGTCCGTTTCGGAAGTCAGAGTGATAAATACCAGCTGGTGGTATATAACTACGCGAGCTGCATCGAAAACAAGCTCGACAAACAAGGTCGCTGCCCTTACGGCGCCGAGCTATTCGCATCCCAATTGACCTTCCTGCTCGATGAGTGCGAAGCAATAGGGAATGGCCACGGTCCTTTTGCCGTATGGACAATCGACAGGGTGCTGACGGCAATCCGCGAAGAGCAGTACGCGAAACTTCGTCGCCGCTACGTGCGGCATGCTTTCCTCAAGCAAACGTGCGACAGTGTCTTAGACCGATTCCATGTTTACGAACCGGAAGAGCTGACCACGGCGAGGCAGATACAGCGAGATTATGGTGCGGATGATCCCGAACTCGGAGTTCAGCTCGAAAAAATAATCGCCGAAGGTGAGGCATGGCTATCCAAAAAGATGGAGGAGCGCCGCTCTCGGAGTGAGAGGATCGCGTCAGTATTGGCGAAGATGCGCTAAGTAAGTACAGAACGAGACAGAGGGCGGCCTACAAAGCCGCCCTTTGATTTTCGAAAGGGGAACAAGGCGGTTCCAACATCGTCCCAGACCCCCAGCCGAACAAAAGATCGTCGAACACGTTTACTGTGATTTCTTATCGCCCAAATATATCGTCGTGCGTGCCGATGTCGATGAGGGTTATTATTTTTCTTTCGTCGTCGCGAGCATAGAGGATCAATAGGTCATGTTTGATGTGACATTCCCGATATTCGCCCATTTCGGCTTTAAGTTGGTGATCTCTGAAGATTACGGGGAGCGGTTCGCCCAAAGCCAATAGCTCCAGGGTTGCACGCATCTTTCCTTCATTCCATGATTTACCCGCGCGAAGGCGGGAAACGGATTTCATGAATTCTTTCTTCGCAAGGATCTTATACATAGGCCCCGTATGTATGTGACGAGTTATTTGTTATTTTATATCGTCCATCATCTCATCTACGCTTGAATAGAGCTTGCCGTTTTTCAGATCTTTTGCAGCAGCTATGTACATCCGCTCTTGCGCGGGAGTAAAACCGTTGATCGTCCGGCTTTCAAATGGCATCCGCTGGGTAATAACGACTTGGTGCAACAGCATGTTCACTGCGGTCGAAATATCGAGGCCCATGCCCTTTAGAGCTTTCTGTGCATTCTTCTTTATCTGCGCGTTCACGCGTACCTGTATTATCGCGCCTTTGTTGATTATCGCTGCCATGCCGTAAGTGTATACAACGTAGCTACATTGTCAACTTACAGCTCCTTCCATTCTATGAATTGGTAGTTAGTCGAAGCGGGCGGCGTGAAGGGCGGAGGAGAAAGTGCTTGGAGCTCATCGTACGAGTCGATGCGCGTGGCATAGCCGGAGCAGAAGGTTCCACCGCAATCCCACTGCGTTCCCGTGTTGCCGTTGCTGACGACCGTGCCATCGGTCGTGAGCTGCGTCTGCATCACATACGATGAATATGCGGACGGGACCGTCGCTCCATACGCGGAGTTATTGAGATAGAGATTCCTCCCGTAGCTCCCGCTCTCCGCGACGAAAATACCGTGGACCTCCATGATGTCCGGTGAATTCAGGGGGATGAGGACATTGCCTTCCGCGATCACGGTGAGCCCGGCGGTGCCGTCGTAGGCACTATAGAGGATGTTATTGGCAAGATAGGCATCCGGACTGTAATTGGAATCAATGAAGTCTGCCGCCGCGACCGTAACCTTACTACTCACTGTCCCTTCGATCCATGCCCGGTCTTCGACGAAGATCACGGCGCAGCTGCTGGGCACCGTGTAATTGCCAAGATAGGTTTGCGTCTTAATGATGTTGTAATCGGTTTGCACGACGCCGGTGCCTGAAAGCGGGTATGCCGAGACGCCGACGGTCGAGGTGACCTTATACACATCGACTGTGCCGTTGCTGTTGAAAATGAGATGATACCCGCGTTGATTGGCATTCGTCGTGCCGGTCCCAGCCGGTGGGAAATATAATCCTCCGTTGTTCTTCGCATATGTCTTCAAGTTAGAGAGCCCCGCTGTGATCCCGGCGAAATCGATCGTGGCGACCGGATACTGCCACAACGCAGTACCATTTCCGCTTCCGAGCACGCCCGGTGCGTTGTTCTGCGTCGGAGAGCAACCGTAGGTGCTGTTGCATACCCAACTCGAGACCGCGCTCGAGACCGTCGAATTGTTCGTGCCATCCATCTCGATACCGCCGTTGCTGAAGTACGGGCCCGTGATGATGCGGTCGGATCCGGCGTGCACATTACTGTTCAATAGATATGAATATCCCGCTGCGGATGGCTCCATGTAGCGCGCGAAAAGCTTGCGCGGATAGCCTGGATTTAAAACCGAGGTGCCGACCGAGGTGATATCGATCGACTGCAAGATGCCGCACTGCGTATTGCCGACAACAGAGATTGACGCACTTCCAACAGGTAGCCCGGTCTCCGGATCGTTGACGGTGTAGGCATATGGGCCGGGCTGTCCGGTCCCATTGGTGAGATTGTTCGGGAAGTGCGCGAGGAACCATCGATAGTATTCGAGGCCAGCTTCAGCGCTGTCGAGCGCCTGTTCGCGGGCAATGGTAGCATTTCCGTACTTCGCCTCTTCGAGCGCGAATCCGGTCAGGGCACTTAAAATGAGGAGGAAGATCCCCATGAATACAATGACCATCAGGGTCGTGACGCCCGCTCTCAAATACGGTCGAGTGATTTTTGAATATCGTAATGTTCTGTTCATAGCTGTGTCACCCTCCGCCGACCAGATTGCGCAAAGCCGCCGAAGACATGAGGTCGAGCGATGTCGGTAAGCTCGTCGTTGAGACGTCAACGATCAAGTTGATGGTAACGAAACGCATCGCATTATAGTTCGCCATGTTCGTTATCAAATTCCCGTTCTGATCATAGTAGATGAACGTTGATGTCGCGAAGGTAAGATTTTGTACGTAAGTCGAGAGCGTAGTGAGCACTTCCGATGACGTTGCATAGGAGAGTGGATCGCCCGACGGCTCAATAATACCTTCGAGAAGTGACGTCCCTTGCACGAAGAATCGCACTTGCTGTATGAGCGGATCGTTCTTGGTGACGTTCGCATAAAAAGAGACCTGATTGGGAGCGATCGAGATGACCGGATATGCACCGTTGTTCGAGTATGATGCCGTACGTAGCGCTTGAACGACGATGTTCATGGCGTGTTGCGACGACGAAATCGCTTCCTCTTCCTGCAGCGTATACCGATTGATGCGATAGAAATAGAGGAGTGATTGCGTCAATACGAGCATGATCATGGTGAATATCGCGATCCACACGACCGTTTCGATCAGGGTCATACCGCATTGCAGCTCTGTCTGTGTAGTGGATCTTTTCATATGCTTAATTCAGGACGACCGAAAGGTTGGATGCGCCCGCGACAGTCACAGTGCTCGATGTATACGTGGTATATCCGGTAGCCGAGACTGAGATCGAATAATTGCTTGCCAATGAGAGACCCGAGAAAAATGTTTGTCCGCAGGCATCAGCAGTGAGCGTCGAATTGTAACCGGATCGCGTGAGGGTAACGGTGGCGCCCGGGATCAAGGCACCGGTAGCCGATGAGCGCACGTTGACGAGGAGCGAGTTCGTCGTGTGCGCGGTGAGGTAGAAGTTGCTCGTCATGACGGCGCCCGGCGAGAGGCTCTCGGGCTGCGGATTGCACGCCGAAGCGACGTCGTAGCCGGTCGATGTTCCCGATATGGTCACCGTGTAATTGTCCCACTCGAGATTCGGTATCGTAACGCCTCCCGCTGCGCCGGTGGAAAAATTCTGATTGTATTTAAATATGGTTCCCGACGGTCCGCTTCCGATAGTCTTGGCGCCAAGGAGATTGAAGGCGATGTTGGGCAGTGGCAAGGGGCCGTAGGTATCATTGACGCTCCATAAGGACAATGAGGGGGTGACCGACGCGTTATGCGTCGTAAAGACCGCATCGAGTGTGATCGTCGGATATGTCGTTGTCGATACGTTCGCGAGAGAAACACTGCCGCTCGTGAATCCCGCCGCATTGCCGGGAACGAGTGAGTCCGGAATGAGCGCAGTGCCGTCACCGTTATACACGTGATACCGGATGGAGGTCGTCGCCGGCTGCGTATCGCTCCACGAGAATGTTCCCCATGTCGCCAGATATGACGGACCGAACGGAACGGACATCACTTGGCCGGTGGTCGATCCGGTCGCGAGCATTGCCGAGCCGCCGGAGATGACGATACCGGTCGACGTTGCGATCATACTCGCATTATTGAAGGGATCGCTCGACGTGCCGTTCAGTATCTGCGTCCATGTATTGATCGTCTTAGTACCTAAGGCATCGATCGCGAAGGTCGCCGAAGTCGTGTGTGTATTGGTCACCGTGAGGTTGCCGGGGTTCGGGCTCGTATTCTGCGCCGTCACGCTATAGGTCTGTGACGTAGAGTCGCCCGGACCCGTGACGGTTATCTGATATCCCGTTGCAGCCGGAGCTCCTAAGACCGAGGCGGTCCCGCTCGCATCAGTGAACGTGCTGATGTTGACGGCCGGAGACGCAGCGGGATTCACGATAGTGACCGACGCGCCGGGAAGCGCGTTGCCCAGCGAATTCACCGAGTAGATCATCAGGGTCCCGCCCGGCACATTCGTTTCCAAGCCGGTCGTCGGACTCACGCGTGTCACCAACGTCACGTTGTAGGGAGTCCGTTTTTCCGTCCATAGTACTTGCACCTTCACTGATTTGTAATCTTCGACGATGTTATTGCTGTCTGATGCTCCCGTCCCATCTTTGGGGTCATCGTCATATTCGACATAGGTGCGTCGCGTATAGTTCACGCCGTTGAATGTCACCGCCTCGTTCTGTGGGATCGATCCGGACGGTACGCCGCCGACGGTACCGACCGCGCTATAGGCGAGCGATCGTATATATTCCATTCGCTGATCGGCGAGCGCGATGGCGCCGGCTCGCGCTTTGTTATTGGTGACGATCTTCACGGAAAATTGGAACGCTGCCGCGACGCCGACGAAGACTATCGACATGAGCGCGATGCCGACCAGCGTGTCGATGAGCGTGACCCCCCGCCGAGAGCTTCTCGCTTCGAGCTTCGAGCGTATAGGACGATGTGCTTGGCTCTTTTCGTTCATGCGTTTCTAGTTACTAGAAGCTAGCACCTAGTCCCTTCGGGCCTAGTTGATATTCTGCGACATCTGGTAGATCGGTGTGATCATTGAGACCGCGAAGAATCCGACTGCGACGCCGATGAAGAGCATGAGGAACGGCTCGATGATCGTCGACATGTCCTTTGTCTTGTGATCGACCTGCTCTTCATAGTAAATGGCGAGGCGTTTGAGCATTTCGTTCGTCGCTCCTGTCTCTTCGCCGACCGCCATCATCTCGCCGACGAATGCCGGATAAAGGTTCTCATGCTGAGCGAAAACGACCGATAACGCCCCGCCGCCGCGAACACCTTCCTGCGCTTCTTTGATCACTTCGCGAAAGTATGAGTTTTGGACGACGTCCTCGGTTATCTCGAGTGAAGCGAGCATATCAACGCCGGACGCGAGGAGCGACGAGAGCGTACGCGCAGTGCGGGCGGCATTCACTTCGCACACCAAGCCACCGATCGCGGGCAAGTGGAGGAGCAAGAAGTCAATGGCACGTTTACCGACTTTTGTTTTTAGGCCCGCGACAACGATAGCGACGAGCGCCAGGACGGCGAATATCACGTACACCGTGTCTTGCTGGAGGATCGTGCTGACACCGATGACGATGCGCGTCGAAAGCGGCAAGACGGCATGTGCCTCGGCAAATGTCTGCGCAAGGGTCGGTACCACCGTGATCATCATGACAGTACCGATACCGACGATCGCGAGCAAGATGATGCTCGGATAGATCATCGCGCTTTTGATCTTGCGCTTGAGATCATAGCCGCGCTCAGTCTGATCAGCGACGATCAAGAGCGACCCCGGCAGGTCCCCGCCTTCCTCACCCGCGCGCACCATTGCAATGAACAGGTCGGGGAAAATGCCTGGGAATTTTGCGAGCGCGACATGCAAGGGGTCACCACGGCGCACGCCGCCACCGATCTCGGAGATAGCGCGCGCAAGCTTCACATTCTTGGTCTGCCGTTCCATCACGGAGAGCGCCCGCGCGAGCGAGAGCCCGGCGGAGAGCATCGCACCGAGATTGCGCGCGAAGAGGATCTTCTCGTACTCTTTCACGCGAGCAAGGCGCATGCTCCAGTAACCGAAACTCACTATGCTGGTTCCCGATTCTTCCTCGACCGATTTAACACGGCCGCCTTCGCGACGAATGATATTGTAGAGCTCAAAACGATCGCGCGCTTCGGCCTGACCTTTGTATTCTTCGCCGTCATTCTTTTCCGCGGTGTAAACAAAATGCGCCATCATTCAATTATATAGGTAGTTGTGGCGTATCACGTGCTGATTCGCACGATTTTGGGGAATGTTAGGAATGGAGGGTTAGCTTCTCGATCATCAGGATATCGTAGCCCTTTTTGACCTGCGCGTCGGGCAGGATACCGAACGACATCAGGAACGTGAACATGTCTTTCTGGATAGTGTCAGCATCCTCGCTCTCCCCTATCCGTTCCAACTCGATGAACGAGCCGAGCCCTTCGATATCGTCGAGACATATTTCGTACTCATTAAGGTGCGCGGTCCGTCGCACTTTCTTCACGCGAACGGCCTGTTGATAGCCCATCATTTCGAGGATCGCCCGCGCTTCCTCGGCGGAAGAAACGATGATCTCGTGCTCTATCTTGACCAAACTCTCGGCAGTTTTCTTCACCGACTGCTTTGCCGTCACTATCACGCGGCCATCATTTTGAATTCTGATCCGCAGAAAGACATCATTTGAAAGAAACGTTTCAAGTGTCCCGATTTCTTTCGTGTAGACCATATCATCTTGCTGTATTGGGTGTGCAAATACGCACCCAAGGGCGACGAGCTTTTTCAGCACTTCATCTCGATCAGTGATGTGTGCCTTCACTTCGATCTCGGTTCTCATATCGGGAGTATAACAAAATCCATACTTTGTGAGCCTGTAGAACAGGTAATACCTTACGAGGTTATTTTAAATACTCTTGCAAGACCTCGATCGCCTTTTTGAAGGCCTGACCGCGATGATTAATGGCGATCAGATCTTCCAGATCTGATTCGGCATTGGTCTTCTGATAATTTGAATTATGGGTGAGAAATATCGGAGCGTAGCCGAAACTTTTATTTCCGCGCGGTTCGAGAGCGACCTTGCCGTTCCAATCCCCCGAAACCGTTTCAACGAATTTCGTCTGCGGATCGTACGCGGCGACCGTGCAATTGTAATGGCAATCTCGTTTTTCAAAAGGAATATTCTTCATCTCTTCCAAGACTTTCAAATAATTTGATTTGTCGGTCGCTCCTTCTGAATAGCGGACGGAATATATTCCCGGTCGCCCATCCAAGGCATCAACGCACAAACCGCTATCGTCGGCGAGCGTGATCATGCCGGTGAGGTCACCAACGATGATCGCTTTGATCAGGGCATTCCCCTCAAAACTTTTGGCATTCTCATAGATCTCAATATTTTTAAATTGTTCCGCAAAGTCGGACAAGAATTTGAGATCAAAATTTGTATCGTGAAATATCTCCCGTATTTCCCGTGCCTTACCTTGATTGGCTGTTGCGATCAATATAGCCCGGTCCATCTGCATGTTCCATAGTCTAACAAAATAGAGGTGATACGATAGCCGCCCGCAGATCAAATCTTTATCACTACTGATTGAATTGCGTGCTAGTGAAAAGCCGCGTCTTTTTAAGATCAGCTCCTTCGGCCAAGTAGAGTATTTCCGAGTTGCCGAAGTGGAAGTCGGTGAGAACTTGTTGCCACGGAAGATCATAAAAATATGCATACAGCATCTTCCCCAGGTCTCCATGTGTAACAAGCAGGATCTTTCCGTCTGTATGTTTTGATCTCAGTGAAGCAAGCAGTTTTACTGCACGCTCAAGCACGTGCGGGAACGTCTCACCTCCCTCGGGATCGAGAAAATACGTGATCGTATCGGTCTTGATGATGTCCGGCGCGCACAATTCCTCAATGCGCGATATCGGCTCGCCTGTCATCACCCCAAAATCCCGTTCGATTAATAGATCCTCTTTGATCGGCTCCGGCTGACCCGACTCACGGGCGATTATTTCCGCCGTCTTGAACGCGCGCTGAAGCGGCGACGCGTACACATGATCGAAGCGAAGTCCCGCCGTCCGTATCTCCCCTGCCACAGTTCGCGCCTGTTCTTCTCCCAATGGAGTCAGCGGTTCATCCCGATGGCCGTTCAATATCCCGTTTTGATTATCGACATCCTGTCCGTGTCGCGCGACATAGAGTTCCAGCATCGTTGAACTATATCGTCTTATATAAAAATCACGAGCTCATGGAGAGCGACTGAAACAGTTACTCCGTGATCACGCGCAACACTTCTTCTATGGTCGTCACGCCTTGCACGGCTTTGAAGATGCCGTCTTCGCTCATGGAGAGCATTCCCTCTTTGCGTGCCTGTGCCGTGATGGCGTCTTCCGATGCAGCCGCAATGATCATCTCTTTGATGGTCGCGGTGACCGGCAGTACTTCATATATGCCGACGCGACCGCTGTAGCCGGACGGGTGCTCGGCGCTTTCTTTTGTGTGGTAGAACGGCACATTTTTCCACGTAGCATCCTTCGCGACGATCTTCTCGTCTTTCAAAGCGCGCAACACGTTGCCCGCGTCGACGATATGGTCGAGCTGAGTTTGTTCATCACGCGAAAGTTCATACTGTTCCTTATTACTATCGAGCTTGCGCACGAGACGTTGGCCGATGATGACGCGCAAGGTCGACACGAGCAGGAACGGTTCGACGCCCATATCGATGAGACGCGCGACGGCGCCTGCGGCGGAGTTCGTGTGCAGGGTCGAGAGCACAAGGTGCCCGGTCAAGGCTGCGTTGACCGCGAGCGAAGCCGTTTCTTTATCGCGAATTTCGCCGACCATGACGATGTCCGGGTCTTGGCGTACAAGGCTGCGCAAACCGTTCGCAAAGGTGAATCCGATCTCGGGTCGCACCTGCGTCTGATTCACACGCGCCATTTGGTATTCGATCGGGTCTTCGATAGTGGAGATGTTCACATTCGGCGTATTCACGATATCGAGCAACGTATACAACGTCGTTGACTTGCCGGCGCCGGTCGGGCCGGTCGTCAAGACGAGTCCGGTCGTTTTCTTCATCGCATCATGCATGCGTTCGAGTCCCACGCCGTGGAAACCGACCGATTCGAGCGTGAATCCGGAGACGTTATCGCGCAAAAGACGCATCACGATCTTCTCGCCGAAGTACGTCGGCAATATCGAAACACGGAACGAAACTTTCTCTCCGGCACCTTCGGTGCTGAAACGGCCGTCCTGCGGCAAGCGCTTCTCGTCGAGCTTCATGTTGGCCAAGACCTTGATGCGCGCCGTGATCGCGCCTGCCGCATGCTTCGGAAGTTCCATCGCGTCGTGCAAGATGCCGTCGATGCGGTAACGGATGAGAAGCGATGCTTCCAAGGGTTCAATGTGGATGTCGGATGCCCCCTGCGCGCTCGCGTGGCGCAAGAGCGTGTCGACGATACGCACCGCAGGCACGCCTTCGGCGATCTGCTGGAGGTTCTCTTCTTTACCTTCAGGCGTTTTCTCAAGCGCCGCAGTCTCGCGACGAATGACATCGCCGAGGTTGTCTTTGAGCCCTTGCTGATACTGTTTCAAAGCCGCCTTGATGGATGCAACGTCGGTGAGACGCGCAAGCACTTTGAGCCGCGTCTTTTTCTTGATGAAATCGATCGCCGCGAGATCGTCGGTGTCGAGCATCGCGACCTCAAGCTCATCGCCACGGTGATTGTACGCGATAATGTTGTTGCGTCGTGCGACCGGCTCAGGGATCTCGCTCAATGTCTCATACTTGATGTTCGTACCCGTGAGCGAGATGAACGGGATGCCGAGAATGTAGGCATAGGTGCGACGTAGTTCGTCTTCACCGATCGCATTCTTCGCGGTGAGTATATCTCCGACGGGCTTCCCTGACTCTTTTGCTTCTTGCTCGGCCGCATCAAAATCTTTCGCGGAAACGAGTCCCGCGTCTGCAAGGAATGCTTTGAGGTGTGTGTCGGAAATGTACATAAATGAAACGGTTCAGACACGGCAAAATATTCTACCGCTGTCATGCGCACGTTCATTATAACAGAATTGCCAGGATGATATTCACCATATCGTAATGGTTCAGTAGCTTGGAAACACTCCTTCGCGACAACGTTTGCGTCGCCGAGACGACGAGGCGATGCGAGAGCCTGTATCAGAGGCGAGGATTCCCGGCATCGTTCGTCATGTCAGCTGTATCCGCGCAATTACGTCGAATAATCCGTATTGCACAGGTACCATACATACGCTACATTCTTGAAGGGAATGGCTTCCGGCGGTCGGAAGTTAAAAATGGGAGAACGGATATGAATATCGGCAACGGGATCCGCCGATGCGCGGGCGTACTGGCGGCGATCGGGCTCCTCGGTCTTCTCGGTTTCGCGGGCGACAACGCCGTCGCTCAAATGCAGCCGGAAATGCAACCGATGCGCGCGGTGGTGAGCATCGCCGATCAGAAAATGGATGTGTATGTCGGAGATAAGCGGATCGCGCAATGGACGGTCTCAACGTCAAGCCCGCTGAACACCGACTGCACAGAGGGCGGCATCCCCGGCGGAAGACCGGTCGTCTGCGAGACTCCGATCGGGACTTTTCATCCGACGTTCGTCAAAGAACGGGCGTTCTCGAAGAAATGGCAGTCGTGGATGTACTACCCCGTCTTCTTCGACTGGACGGGCGACGCGATCCACGGCACCGACGAGGTCGCTGAACTCGGACATCCGGCCTCTCATGGTTGCGTCCGGCTCTTGCCCGAGAACGCGAAGATCTTCCATGATCTCGTCGTGGAGCGACGCCGCGCGAATGCGTTTCCCGGCGTGACGATCACGATCCTGCCGGATGCGACTCAAGAACGGCGGATCCCCTTGGCCGCTTATCGTTTGCAGATCTAGGGAACCGCACTCGTGCGGCCTCGCGGTCCGAAGTTTCGCTTCGGACCGCATTTTTATTAGGCAATGACGCTGCATCAGCATCAATTGTCTTCACAAATTGATGCTATATCATTCCAAGCGGGTATCCGTGGACTGATCCGCGGATACGTAAAGCTGGGAGTCGGGGATGAAGAAGTTTCTTTTGTGCGGGCTTGCGGCCGCCGCCTTGCTGGCCGCCGCTCCGATCGAATCCGCGGTGGCAGGAGTCGGAGTGCTCACCGTCGTCAACAACACGCAGTACCCGTTCGTGCGCTTCTACGCGAGAAATCTGATGACGGGGAATCTCCAGACGGCATGGATGGAAGGAGTGGCCGCCCGACCGATCTTCCCCGGCGAAGTGCGGACATTCTACTTCGACACGGAGGGCACATGTGCGAACTGGAACTTCGAGGTCGATCGCCCGTTCAATCACATGACCAAGGTTCTCGGCGTTCCGGTCTGCGGCCTTGTCTGGACGTGGACCATCAACCCCGGCGGGGTCGACAACTTCGATGGTCCGTGGAACGGCTGGGGCACGACTTGGTCGACCCAATAATTCGCGGTGGCGGCGGAGGACTTCGTCCTCCGCCGCTTTTTCATGTATGCGTAC
>PLSR01000026.1 GCA_003164215.1 Candidatus Kaiserbacteria bacterium
AAAAAATTCACCGAAGCGGAGATCGTAGATTCCGGCATGGGCAAAAAGAACGATCGCGGCGGCCTACTCGATAAATTTCGTAATCGCATCATGTTCCCGATAGCCGATAGTGCCGGGCGCGTGATCGCATTTTCCGGCCGCTCGTTCGGCGAGCATGCGTCGCCCGAAGCACCCAAATATCTCAACTCGCCCGAGACGCCGCTTTTCCACAAATCTCGCGTTCTCTACGGCTTTGATAAGGCAAAGATCGATATGCGCAAGCTCGGCTGCGCCGTGCTCGTAGAGGGCCAAATGGACCTTCTGGCGAGCCATCAGGCGGGCTGGGGGAACACAGTCGCGGTTTCCGGGACGGCGTTCACCGCCGAGCACGCGGCCCTTATTAAACGCATGACCGACAATATCGTGATCGCGCTCGACGCCGACGCGGCAGGCATCAAAGCGGCAGGTAAAGCGTCGCGCGCCGCGCTGGCATCCGGCTTGAATGTGAAGGTTGCGCAATTGCCGACAGGTCTTGATCCGGCTGACCTCATTCTTAAAGAAGGCGCGGATGCGTGGCGTGCGGCGATTCGCGATTCAAAAGACATCATTACATTTTTGCTCGACGTTCTCGCAGAGCACGCAAAGAGTCCTGATGTATTCCGTCGCTCCGTTGAAACGGTCGTCTTACCATTTTTGCAGGATGTGCAGAGCCCGATCGCACGCGAGCAATATGTGCATGAAGTTGCCGGACGGCTCGGCGTCTCTGAAACGGCGATCATGCAAGCGTTGGAAAAACTTCCGGAGACGCTCGCGCAAAATCCCGGCACTCCGCATACCGTTGCTGCTGAAAAGATCGATACGAACGGCAGCCGTGCGCAAGGTCGTGCGCGCGAAGCGTTCTCAATCCTCTTGTGGCAACGATCTCTCGTCAAACCCGCCATCGACCTCGATGTATATGAACTGGATCTTAAAGCAGCTGTCGGCGACGACATTTTTGCTCAGCTCCTCGCTATGCCCGAGGCCGAGCAGGAGAGTTTGAGATTTTCTGCGGAGCGTTTGCATGCCTCCGGTACCGTCGTTCCCGCTGCCAAGTCGTTGTTGTATGTGATTACATCCGAACGGCTCGCGGGAGAACTTACCGAAGCGACGAAGGCACTCGAAATAGCCGAACACGCCGGCAACGAAGATGAGGTTGAGCGACTCATGGCATATTGCGGCGTGTTGACAACTCGCATTGCGCAATTGCACGCGGCAGTGTAGATTGGTGCCTACGCCTCATTGGTGCCGGTTTTGAAATAAAAGGCCCCGATAAGCGGTAAGACAGGTAAGCAATCCCTCTTCTCCAGGATAGGAGAATGGGGGGTGTTCACTGTGATTTTTTCATATATGGCAAAAAAGACGAAACAAACAGCTAAAAAGCGCCCCACTTCATCGAAAAAACCGGTGAAGCGCACGATCTCGCGCAGATCGGCTTCTGCACGCGCGAATCGCAGTGCCAATCGATCGGCGAATGCACCGGTCACGTTCACCCCGTCGAAAAAGCTCACACGCAAAGAGCCCTCGCAACTTTCACGCGCGGCAGGCTCAGGTAAGTTGCAAGTCAAAGTCGAAGCGCTCATCAATCTCGGCCGCGAGCGCGGCTATGTCACGTACGATGAAATTTTGCGCGAGTTCCCGACGATCGAAGAGAATGTTGTTTTGCTCGAAGATATGTACGAGCGCTTTTCCGCCGCGGGCATCGATGTGCTCGAAGGCGGCGGCATGCTCGAAGATTCATCCGCTGATCTCGTGCTCGAACGCAAGAAGTTGCAGAACCGCCGAAGTGATGCGGGGTATGACAGCGTGCAAATGTATTTGCGCGAGATCGGCCAATACCCGCTTCTCAATGGCGAACAAGAAAAAGATCTCGCCAAGCGCATTTTGCAGAACGACGACGAAGCACGCGGCATCCTTGCACGTTCAAACCTTCGTCTCGTCGTTTCGATCGCGAAGAAATATGTGAATCGTTCCCCGGACCTCACGCTCTTGGATCTCATTCAGGAAGGGAACCTCGGTCTCTTCAAGGCCGTTGATAAATTCGACTACACAAAAGGCTACAAATTCTCGACCTACGCGACGTGGTGGATCCGTCAGGCGATCACGCGTGCGCTTGCCGATCAATCTCGCACGATCCGCATCCCGGTGCACATGGTTGAGACCATCGCCAAATACAAGCAGAAGGTCCGCGAACTTTCGCAACATCTCGGTCGTGACCCGCTGCCTGAAGAAATAGCCGCGGAAATGGGCATCGAAGTAGACAAGATCTATACCATTCAAAAGATCAATCAAGATACCGTTTCGCTTGAAAGTCCGATCGGTGAGGATGACGACGAGCGGTCAACACTTGGATCCTTTATTGCGGACGATACGATCGCGTCACCTGATCAAGACGCCTCGCGCCGCATTCTTTCGGAACAAATGATGGGAATTCTCGACGAACTTTCACCGAAGGAACGCAAGATCCTGGAAATGAGGAACGGCTTAACCGATGATGGCGTGTGCTATACGCTCGAAGAAGTCGGCCGTGAATTCGGCGTCACCCGCGAGCGCATCCGCCAGATCGAAGCCAAAGCCCTCGAACGCATCCGTTTCCACGAGCGCGCGAAGCAACTGCGGAGCTACTAAAAAGACCGGCGAGTAAGCCGGTTTTTTGATAAACATTTACGGCGAAGTACGAAAATATCCGCATGGTTGCGGCTCGTTCCGATAAAAGCGCAGACCGCATCCGATGGGGGATACGGCCTGGAGTCAGTTGTCATTCGCCGGGGGTTGCGAAAAGTTGTGATTGCCGTACTTGATCCCGTAATCGGCCGGATAAATACAATATTGTTTGGCCACTTCGTGATCGCCCCAATGCACGGCTTCATGGTATTCACGATAGAAACCCCAGCGGCCAGTCAGATTATTTGCGACATTGATCACACGTCGTGTCTGTCTGCTGAAAGTACTTCTCATCGGACTCTCCTTTCTATTTTTCATCCTATACCTCGTCGTGGGCATTGTCCAAAGGCGCTTGAAATAATAGCTACTCGCTGCTATCGTGCATTGCGGAGGGGCACCGAACCCCTCTTTCTTGATCTGTCTAAATCTTTCTAAATGGGGGCGTGCAGTCGTGACCGAGCGATCGATCGAGTCTGCATGCTCCCGCCCAATTCTGTCCGCAGTGGCATCGCCGCTACGGACATTTCTTTTTGCAAAGAGATCGACGGAATTACGGTGCGATGACGTACCAGACGCCACCGACACCCTGGCCATTGAAATCACTGCCGGTTTTGTCGCCACTGAAGAAGTAGAGCGGGTGGCCGCTATAGGTGAGCTGCAGTGTGCCATCGGCGCGGGTGATGGTGCCTACTTTTGACGCGTTGACCCCATATTGCAAATTGTACCGGTCGCTCGGAGAGACGACATACGGCGCCCATGTCTGGGCACATGACGCATAACAAGTACTTGTACCGACGTTATCCTTAGCGTAAGTATACAGAGTCATTCCAGTGTACCCGATAAGATAGGTTCCGAGTTTTGAATTCTGGTCGGTGCCGAGCATCAGATTATCCCCAACGATGGGGGCGTCGTTACTGCCAGGGACGATCATTGAACTGGAGCTTTGCTGACTTGTGTTGGACTGCGAGGAAGTACTAGTGGTCGAGGAACCGAACACGTTTGAAGTTGTTGCCCCGGTATTTGAAGCGGGGGAATTTTGTGTGCTAACCCACAGGACGCCGCCGATGACGATGATAATGATGACGATCCACACAAGCGTTGTTGTCTTCATGAGATCATTATACGCCGCCATCGGGTGAGTCTTCAATGAAGTTGTACTGACACTGATGGTATACTCGCGGCATGAAGCGACAGAAGAAAAAGGCCGGAAAGCAGGCGAAAAACTTGGTAAAGAAAGATGTACCGTTCATAGCCCCGTTGATCGAAGGCGTGCCGCCGATCAAGTATTGGAGCCACTCTTCGCTCATGTCTCTTCTGCGCAATCCGCTTGCATGGTATAAGCGTTATGTTGAAAAGATCTACGATACGCCGTCGAACCCCGCTTCAGTCGTCGGTCGCGCCGGGCATCTCGCGCTCCAGTATTTTTATGGCGGCATTAGCAAGCAAGGTGCCATCGAGCTCGGTCTTGAGTATTTACGAAACGTTGGCGATTTCGAGATCAACTTCGGCAAGGCGAAATCCCGTCTCGCGCAAAAGAAGAAGCGCGCGGATATGGAAAAGGATTACTTGCAGGCGATCGGATTTTATCTCGCGCGCGCTCCGCATCACAAAGTGCTCGGAGTGGAGGTTTCAGCGATCGCAACCGTCGAAGGCTTGGCGTTGCCGCTGAAAGCGATTTCGGATCTTGTTGTGGAATCGCAGGTGGATCCGGCCGCGGTGGATATCGTCGATCACAAATTTGTTGACGCGTTCAGCAAGGATCGCGCCGATAAAACGCTTTTTCTTATGCAAGCGATGTTCAATTACTACACAGTGCGCGAGACATTCAAACGGCCGGTCCGCCGGTTCATCATTCAGGAATGTAAGAAGCGCAAAAATGCTGATGGCTCATCGCAGATGCGGCGGTACGTGATTGATTTCGCGGATCACGCACAAGATTTCAAAGTTTTCCGCCGCCTCATTAACGATGCGACCGCTGAGATCTCGCGGAAGCGTCTCTACCTGCCCAATCCGTCGGATATGTTCGAAGGGGAGAATTCCTTCGATATCTACCGCCTCGGCCTGCTCGAAAAGTAAAACTACCAAGCTCAGAGCTTGGTAACAAAAAAACCCATATTTTGGGCCACGTGACATTTATAAATTTTACCAAGCTCTGAGCTTTGTAGGATTTTAGCGGGTGCGGACTTTCAGCTTCGTCTGGCGCTTCTTATTGATCTTCGGGAGGCGAATGGTAAGGATCCCATGCTTTTCGGATGCTTCGGCCATGTCGACGTCGACTTCTTCAGGCAAAAGAATCGTGCGCGAGAACGAGCCCCAGTAGAGCTCGCGTTGGAAATATCCGTCATCCTCGACTTCACGTTCATCTTCACGTGAGCCGCTCACCGTTATCATCTCGCGCGTGAGCGCAATATCGACAGTTGCCGGCTGGACGCCGGCGATGAGAGCCTTAATGACGATGGCATCGGCAGTTTGGTAGACGTCGACGGCAAGTTCGCCCTGGGCATCATCACCGTTCGCGTTCCAATCTTGTGCACGCGGGCTGATGTGTGTGCGTCGATCGCCATCCTCATCATGCTCCGATTGCGAACCAGGGATCGTACCAAAATATTCGGCGTCGCTTTGCTCATCTGCGGCCCCCGTAATGCGTGAGAAGAAAGATGATTTTTTCATGATGAATGTCGTATCTCGAAAGTATACCTCATTTTTACGCTAGCTTTGTCGCGAGAGACGGGGATGGATGCGCTTCACGAACTCCAATGCGGCCAAGAGAACGATGACACCGACCCAGACGAACACGAACGTCCGCAAGAGATACGCCTGCGGTGTGTTCAGTATAAGAAAATTGAACGTGCTATGCAAAAGGATAGCGAGGATAACTCCCGAGAGCGCATACAGGATCTTGACCGAGCGCGGCTTGTAAAAAGCGAGGGCGAGCGAAACGCCGATTGTAGCCGATGAGAGCACGTGGAGCAGTGTCGCGCCGACGAAACGAAGATTGCCGGTAATGATCGTCTGAAAGACCGTATCGCCCGAAAGCGGGCTCCACAGGAAGAGCGTATTCTCGACGGCCGAGAATCCCAGCGCAACGCAGATCATGTAGATGACCGCATCGACCGGTTCGTCATAATCTTTGCGCCAGAAGATGAGCGAGAGAGCAGCGAGAAATTTGAGAGACTCCTCGATCGCCGACCAAGCGTCGAATTTGAGCGTTTGATTTTGGATGAACGCGCCGATGAGTTGCTCTGTGGGAATGGCGATCGCGACCGCGCACATGCCGCCGAAAAATGCCAGCGCAATGAGCCGTCGCGGTTCAGGGTGTTTGCTATCTTCTCGCAACCAGAACCACAGCCAGGCGAGTGCGGGCAATATACCCCCGGCCATCGCAGCGAGAATCGATATCACATCTGACGACATCACACTATTATACAGGCTTGTCCGCCGAAGCTTTAGCGGCGGCGGGCCATTTGGCGGTCATGAGCACATCGGACTCCTTCTGAGGAAGCTCCTGCCAGATCGCCTCGGTGACGAACGGCATAAAGGGGTGTAAGAGTTTGAGGGAGACGATGAGTATTTCATAGAGCATGCGTTGTTTGGATGCGCGCAAAACAGCATCGTCGCCCTTTAAGACGGCTTTGCTCTCCTCAATGATCTCGTCGGCGAAGCGGTGCCAGACGAAGTGATAGACGACGTCAGCCGCGAGATCGAGGCGGAATCCATCAATATGTTTCGACACATCCGCTGCGAGGCGGTGCGCTTCCCGGACTTTTTCTTCATCGTCGGCATTCATGAGATCGGAGTCCCTAAAGGTCAGACCTCGAGGTTCCGAAGATTCCAGCACGAAACGCGTGATGTTCCAGACCTTATTCGCGAAATGTTTGTACCCACGCACACGGTCCTCGGAAAGTTTCAGGTCGTTGCCGATCTGTGCGCCGATGACGAGGCTGAGGCGCGTCGCATCGGCGCCATATTTCTCGATCATGTCGAGCGGATTGATGATATTGCCGAGGGATTTGCTCATCTTGCGGCCCTGCCCGTCGCGAACGAGGCCATGCAGATATACGCGGTGGAAGGGGATATCACCCAGCAAAAAACCGCTCATGAGGATCATTCTCACGACCCAGAACGGAAGAATATCGTATCCCGTCTCAAGGACCGATGTCGGATGGTACGTTCTTAGATCCAAAGTATTTTCCGGCCAACCGAGCGTGGAAAATGTCCATAGCCCGGAGGAGAACCATGTATCCAAGACATCCGGATCCTGTTCCCATCCGCCGCCCTTCGGCGCCTCAACCCCGCAGTAAATTTCCTTACCTTTGTACCACACGGGGATACGATGGCCGAACCAAATTTGTCTTGAAATGCACCAGTCACGCAGATTTCCTACCCAATGGAAATATATTTTTTTAAAGTGATCGGGAACGATATCAACTGCATCGCTCTCGACGGCCGCGAGCATCATTTGTTTCAATGTTGTCATCGAACCCGAGGGGATACCGGGGATTTTCGACTCGCCCATTTTGAATTCCTTATTCACACCGACGAACCACTGACGTTTGATCTGAGGTTCTATCATGCCGCCACCGCGGCTGTTGGTCGCGACATTGTGTACGTATTTCTCATCAACGCGTACGAGCAGACCTTTCTCTTTCAATTTCTCGACGATCGCGAGGCGCGCTTTCTTGATGTGACTACCAGCGAATTCTCCTGCTATCGGCAGCAAAATGCCGCGGTCGTCGATGACCTGCTCAATGTCGAGCCCGTGGCGTTGCGCGATCTCGAAATCGATCAAGCTATGTGACGGCGTGATCGTCATAACGCCGGAACCGAATTCCATATCAGCGGCTTCGTCCTTGATGATGGTCGCGGTGATCGGACCATTGATCCATTCAAGCTCGATCGTTTCGCCGTGTTTGTATTGCGCATAGCGTTCGTCATCGGGATGCATGACGACGTACTTATCGCCGAACTTCGTCTCGGGGCGAACGGTGCCGATCTGAAACGGTCCGTATTGCAGATAATAAAAAGGATCGGTCTGCTCTTTGTATTCGATCTCTTCGTCGGAAACGGTCGTCTGCAGCTTCGGATCCCAGTTGACGATACGATCGCCGCGATAGATGAGACCCGCTTCATACATGCGGACGAATGCCGTCATCACCGCTCGATAACGCGGCTCATCCATCGTGTAGGCGTAGCGGCTCCAATCGAGCGAGCTGCCCATGCGTTTGGTCTGATCGATGATGATCTCCTTGCTCGCTTCGGTGAAAATATCAATTCGTTTTAAAAGTTCTACGCGGCCGATGTCGTGACGCGTTTTCTTTTCTTCTTTATACAGCGCCTCTTCGACTTTCGATTGTGTGGCGATCGCGGCGCTATCGGTACCAGGAAGCCACAAGGTCTTGTAGCCCTTCATGCGATGGTAGCGGATGAGGATGTCTTCGATCGCAAGCATTGCGGCATGGCCCATGTGAAGAGTGCCAGTGACGTTCGGCGGAGGAAGTACTATTGAAAAAGTCTCCGCATCGGCGGCTGTCACACCCTTCTCGACGCAAACATCCGGATTCGCGTACCCGCTCTGCTCCCAGAGCGACAAAATTTTATCCTCTTGTTCGAGAGAATTATAGGGCTTGAGGAAATCCTCCGGTACGTTCTTTGACGGCTCCATTGCGTCATTTTAGCACAGAAGTACCCATTGCGACCAGGTGCAGAGCGGCGGGCTCACGCTTCTGATCGTGTTGCATATGGCGCGAACGCGGCCCTTCACGTTCGTTTAATGTACGTTGTGTTATAAGTTGGCTGAATGTGTAATGAAAATAAAAAAACCGATGAGGATGAGTTGATAACAGCTCGCAAAGAGATCGTCTTTCAGAAAGAAGAGAAAGGGAAGCGCGCGGCAGAGCTCGGCATCGCCAACACCGAGAAAGGAATGCGAGCCAAAGAATTGGGCATCGCGAACATCGAGCTCGCCTATCAAGATAAGGAAAAGGAAAAGCGCGCGGCGGAGCTTCTCATTGCGAACGTTGAACTTGCTTTCCAGAATAAGGAAAAGGAGAAACGCGCCGCCGAACTGCTTATCGCGAACATCGAGCTCGCGTATCAAAACGATGAGAAGGAAAAGCGGGCCGAAGAACTTACCATCGCGAACAAGGAGCTTGCCTATCAGAACAATGTCAAAGAGAAGCGCGCGGCCGAGCTCATTATCGCTAACGAAGAACTCGCGTTCCAAAACGCCGAGAAAGAGAAGCGCGCGGCCGAGTTATTCATCGCTAACAAAGAGCTTGCCTTCCAGAATAAGGAAAAGGAGAAACGTGCCGCTGAATTGAGCATTGCGAATGCAGAACTTGCGTATCAGAACGACGAGAAAGAAAAGCGCGCGGCGGAGCTCTTCATAGCCAACAAGGAGCTCGTCTTCCAAACGGGAGAGAAAGAGAAGCGAGCTGCGGAATTAGCCATCGCGGACATAGAGCTTGCGTTCCAAAATAAAGAGAAAGAAAAACTCGCGATCGCGAATAGGGAGCGCGAGCAGACTCTTTCATATGCGGAGGGTATCTTGGGCACTATGCGCGAACCCTTGTTGGTCCTGGATAAACATCTTCGCGTGAAGAGCGCGAACGAGGCTTTCTATCGTACGTTCACTATTGATGCCAGTGAGACGGAGGGGACGCTCGTGTATGAATTGAAAAATCGACGGTGGGATACGCCGCAGTTGCGCGAAGCGCTCGAAAAGATCTTGCCTCAGAAGTCGTCATTTAACGATCTCGAGATCACCTTCGATTTTCCGGTCATTGGATCGAAGGTCATGTTGCTCAACGGACGGCGCCTCCTCCAGAGCGAAAAGGGCGAAGAACTGATCTTGCTCGCCATGCAGGATATCTCCGAGCAGCGGGTCTTGCAGCAGCGCAATGATAGCTTCATGAGTATGGCGAGTCATGAGCTTAAGACGCCGGTGACGACCATAAAGACGCTCGTGCAGATCCTCCAAATACAGTATGAAAAAAGCGCCGATACAACGCTCGTCGAGTATCTCTCGACGATCGGCCAGCAGATCGAGCAGCTGACAAAGCTTGTGACCGATCTTTTGGATGTATCAAAGATCAAGGCGGACAAGTTCGAGCTTGAGGAAAAGATTTTCGACTTCGATGCGCTCACGACCGAAATAGTCAGCAGTTGTCAATTGCTCTCCGCACAACATTCGATCACCGTGAGCGGGGCTACAGAGGCGCGAGTCAGTGGCGACCGCAATAGTATCAGCCGAGTATTCATCAACCTCATCACGAATGCGATCAAGTATTCTCCGGGGGCGAATAAGATAGATGTCACGCTCTCGCGTTCAAACGGGAATGTCTGCGTGCGTATCACGGACTTCGGTATCGGCATCGCAAAAGACCAACAAAGCAAGATCTTCGAACGGTTCTTTCAGGTCGGCAATGAGCATGGGCAAAGCTTCGCGGGCCTCGGGATCGGCCTCTACATTTCTGCAGCCATCGTGGCGCAGCATCGCGGTCATATCGGAGTCGAGAGTAGCAAGGGTAAGGGATCGACATTCTTCTTCGAACTGCCGATACAGGAGTCGAGCGTAGCGATCACTGTATGACTGACATTGTGCGGAAGAAAAAGGTATTGGTCATCGATGATAATGCCGGCATCTTATTCATCATGCAGCAGGCGCTCGAGCTCAAGCAGTATGAAGTGCACCTATCAGAGACGTATCCTGGAATTGGATATGTGGAGCAGATCGCACCGGATCTGATCTGTCTCGACGTGTCGCTGGTGGGTCAGGACGGCCGCGATGTCGCGCGAGAATTAAAGGCGGATGTTCGGACACGGCATATTCCGATCATCATCCTCACGGCATATCCCAATGCGGAAGATATGGCCCATGAGGCGGGAGCGAACGATTTTCTCTCGAAACCTTTCGATCTAAATATCTTGTGGGCAATGGCGGCTAAGCATACGTCGCCCGCTGATGGAATGTAACGCTACGTTCGTGCAAGGTTCAGGTTGCCATCCGCGCGTAAGGTCGCGGGGTCAGCGAAATCTTTTTTAATTGCATGGAAATAGCCCGCAAGTCCGATCATGATCGCATTGTCGGTCGCGAGATCGGCGGGTGGAACAAGGAGTTTAGCTTGATCCGTTTTCGCGAGGGCATCGCCAAGTTGTTGACGAATGTATGTATTAGCAGAAACGCCGCCACCAACGACGACGGTCTGCACTTCGAATTCTTCCACTGCCCGCAGTGTCTTCGTGATGAGTACCGCTGCGACGGCATCTTCGAACGCGCGCGCGATCGCCATCTTCATCTCATCGTCGGGCGTTTCTCCATCGACGAATTTTCGTACCTCGGTCTTGATGCCGGAAAATGAGAAATCGAGATCGTTGCTATGAAGCATGGGTGGTGTGAATTTTAACGAAGGTTTCTGATGTGATGCTCGATCGAGAGCGGCAAGCGAGCTGATCGCCGGGCCGCCGGGGTAGGGGAATCCGAGAAGTCGTGCGACTTTATCGAACGCTTCGCCGACCGCGTCGTCGCGTGTTCGCCCGATGACCGCATACTGCATCCATTCATGCGAAAGTACGAGCTCGGTATGGCCACCGGAGATAAGCAACGCGAGGAGCGGGAATTCGAATTTTTGCATGAGTCCAGATGATGGATTTACGAAATCCATCAAGGACGTCATGACGTGTCCCTCCATGTGATCAACGCCGACAAGCGGAATTCCCCACACGATGCTCAATGCGCGAGCAAGATTGACGCCGACCCACAGCGCCGGTTCGAGCCCCGGCCCCTTCGTCACCGCGATAGCATCGATATCCGGCTTCGGATGGATCTTCAAAAATTCTATCAACTGCTCATACAATTCCTCCTCCCGTGCCAAAAGCTCCTTCGCCATTACCAAGCTCTGAGCTTTGTAGTTAAAGCTCTGAGCATTGTAGTTGGCGGAGCGAAAAGCTTTGGTGAGGAGCGGGATGAGATTCTTCGCGTGCTCGCGCTTGGCGAGGTTGGGGTATACACCGCCGTAGAGCGCATGTATCGCGATCTGCGAATACAGCGCGTTGCCGAGGATCTCGAATTTGAAATCAGCGTTCATATCGCCCTGTGCCTCAATGATGCACACTGCTGTTTCATCGCATGAGGTCTCAATGGCGAGGATGCGCATAGCTGATTTATAGCGCATAATAGGCGTTTATGGAATCGACCGCGACCAAAAGAAGGATCCCGAAGGCATTTAGTTTCTACTTTCGTGAGGTGGTCAAACATCCGTATCTGCTGACCGTGATGATCCTCGGCCAGATCGGCGCGCAAGTAGCGGGTCTCATTTCGCCGTTGTTTCTTCGTAACATATTCAATACGCTCGCATCGCACGATACGAGTGCAGCGGTGATCCACGGTCTTGTGGTCACGGTCGGGATCATCGGCGTACTCTATTTCCTACAATGGATCGCGGGCAGGATCTACGTATATGCGGTCATGGACATGGAATCGCAGGTTATGGCGAAACTCTATCGCTATGCGTTCTCGTATCTCATCAAACATTCGTACCACTTCTTTTCTTCGCAATTCGCCGGAACGTTGACGCGCCGGGTCAGTAAATACTCGGCAGCATTCGAGCGCATCTTAGACGCCACGATGGACAGCTTTTTCCCGGCGACGATCTTCGTCGTCGGAGCAGTCGCCATCCTCTTTTTCCGCAATCATGTTCTCGGCGTAATACTCGGCGTGTGGTCCATATGTTTCGTTCTACTGCAGATCTATCTTTCGCGATGGCACCGTCCGCATCGCACCTACCGGTCGGAACAAGACAGCAAAATGGTCGGTGCGTTAGCCGATGCGATCAGCAATCAGAACACCATAACGCTTTTTTCCGGCACCCGGCACGAGGATGAACGATTTGCGGAATTCGTAGACCGATGGAGCGAGGCCCTGCGTCGCTCGTGGACATTCATGTCGAATATTTGGGGCGTGCAAGGCCTGCTCATGGTCGCGATCAACATCGCGCTTCTCTATGGTGCGGTGATCTTTTGGGGGCGAGGAGAGCTCACGATCGGTGATTTCGTGCTCATTCAAACATACCTCTTGGGCACATTCAGTATGCTCAACGGCATTACGCAGCAACTTCGCGGCTTTTATGACGCGGTCGCCGACGCCGATGAAATGGTCACTATCTTTAACGCCCCGCACGAGATTCGGGATCTTCCGGATGCAGTGCCCCTTACTGTTTCGAACGGGATGATCGAATTCAAGGCGGTGCGATTTTATTTCCATGCAGACCGACCGGTCCTCCGGGGCTTTGATATCATGATCTGCCATGGAGAGAAGGTCGCGCTCGTCGGTCCCTCCGGTGCGGGCAAATCGACTGTAACGAAATTACTCTTGCGTCTCTACGACGTGAAAGACGGCTCGATCGAGATCGACGGGCAGAATATTGCCGACGTGACACAGGAAAGTCTGCGCAACGCGATCGCATTCGTTCCGCAGGAACCGCTCCTCTTCCACCGGACGCTCATGGAGAACATCCGCTATGGACGTCGCGACGCGAGCAATGAGGAAGTGTACGAAGCCGCGCGCAAAGCACACTGCCATGAGTTCATCTCGGCCTTGTCAGAGGGATATGAGACGTTCGTCGGCGAGCGCGGTGTGAAGCTCTCGGGTGGCGAACGTCAACGTATCGCCATCGCACGTGCGATCCTCAAGAACGCACCAATTCTCGTCTTGGATGAGGCGACGAGCTCGCTCGATTCCGAATCCGAATCGCTCATCCAGGATTCTCTGAAAGTCTTGATGGAGGGGAAAACGGTGCTCGTGATCGCGCATCGTCTCTCGACCATCATGCACATGGATCGCATTGTCGTCTTGGAGAATGGCATGGTCGTCGCGCAGGGGACGCATGACGAACTCCTGCGAAAAGGCGGTCTCTACCAAAAGCTCTGGAGCATCCAGGCCGGCGGATTCATTCCGGATGAGGAGGAGTAGGCGGGAGCCGCGGGCCCTTCCACCACTACCGAAATTCGGAGCTTTTTGATATACTGCGCCCGCGCGGTTAGCTCAGTGGTAGAGCATTGTCTTGACGTGACAAGGGTCGTGGGTTCGATCCCCTCACCGCGCACAAACACCCTATGGAACGAATGCGAGCCGATGACCTTGCCGCACCCGCCCGTGCGGCTCAAATATTGGCCTCTGGAGGCGTTATTTTGTATCCAACCGACACTTTATATGGGTTGGGCGCCGATGCGCTCTCGGATGCGGCCGTCACGAAGATCAAGCGGATAAAAGGACGCAATGAGCACAAACCGATCCATGCGATCGTAGCCGATATGGCGATGGCGGAAGACTATGCCGAAGTGAATGATATTGCGCGATCACTCGCACAAAAATTCTTACCCGGTCCGCTCACACTCATCCTTAAGAAAAAAGAGGGGATCGAAACTGGAATCGCGCGTGACATGTCAACATTCGGCATACGAATTCCCGATAATGTATTTTGCCTCGATCTCGCGCGCGAATTCGGTAAACCCTTTACGACTACGAGCGCGAACGCAAGTGGTGTTTCCCCAAAGCGAACCATCGACGACATCATCGAACAGCTCGGCGACCACGCACAGATGATTGATCTCGCGATCGATGCGGGCGAATTATCGGAACGCTTGCCGTCGACGATCGTCGATGTATCCGATGGTACCGCGATCATCCTCCGTGAGGGTGCGATCTCGGCCAAAGATATCGACAAAATACCTCTCTCGTAACATCGCGCACCAGCGCTTTTGACAGAAAAAACGCTTGCTCTACACTGCAGGCAGTAATTGCCCCTTCCTTTTAAAAACGTTTCTATAAAGTGAACCGACTATGGCGACCTTCGAACAACCGTCGAACGTGGACCCGAACAATAATATCGTACGTAACTGGCTGACCGGCATCGGCGTTGCGCTTGTCGTGATCGTCGGCATCACGTTTGCTTTGCATCGCAAAGAGACACTTGCACCACTCTTGGCAGGAGATGAGGCAACCACGACATCCTCCACGTCGACGATGAATACGCCGAGTTCAACGACGGGCTTTCCTTCGAGCACCATACCGAGCACGCAGACAACGGCATCGATGGGCGAGACGGTTTACGCCGCCGATCAAAAGGCAGGCGATTCGGTCTCGATCGACTCAATGTCGCTCACGCGCAAGAGTTGGGTCGCGATCAAAGACACGAAGGGCTACATCCTCGGCGCAGGACTTTTCCCGGCGGGAGCGACTTCCGGTGTCGTTCCGCTCCTGCGCGCGACGACGGCTGGCGAGCGCTACGAAGTCCTTATCTACGTCGATGATACTGACAAAGTCTTTGATCTCCACAAAGACATGCTCGTGGTCGCCGCTGACGGTTCTCCGGTCGGCTCGGCGTTCAATGCGAAATAACTCTGCATGAGCGAGCGATTTCCATTACCAAGCTCGCCCCGCGAGAGCAGAGCGGAAACCGCCGATGGAGACGTAATCGATCTGCCACGACCGGAGCGCGTTCGTGATGAACAGCCTTCTGCTGCCAAAATTCTCACGGCCAAAAAAGAATCTTCCGTCATGACGGAAGAACGGTTCTTGCATGAGATCGACCGATTGAAACAACAGGCAGGGAAGATCGCCGCTTCGTGGATGTCGAAATATGAGGAGGCGAAAGAATCCGATCTCCCGCAACTATTCAACAAATTCGAGGAATTCCTTCAGAAGCGGGAGAACGCTCTTTTTTCTCTCGAAATTCCCGACGGTCTCGATCCGCGTATCGCCACCGCGATCAAACATTTCGATAAAAATGTAACGATGTCGTTCGGCAACGGCACCTTATTTCAAGGTAACGGGGCAACGGCGGAGGTCTATGAGGTCGCGGGTCACCCGGAATTTTGCTGGAAGTTCGTTACGAATCAAGAGAAGTATAACGTGGATAATCACATCCGAGTCGAGTTCAACCTTTTGAACAAAATGCGTGGCTTGCAACGTGGACGGGTGCGAACACCGGAAGCGTATTTTCTGCGCATTCACCCCCGCGATGGGCATTCGTTCGGTATGGAACGCGTGGAAGGCAAAAATCTCTCGCAGATCCTTGAGCACCCGGAGCAATTTCCGGAGTTTGTCAAAATTGCAAAACAAATGGATCGAACACAAGTGCTTCAGGAAGTCACCGATTTTGTCCATGCGATGCACACTGAGAAGGGGATCACACACGGGGATCTCTTCCGACGCAATATTATGTTGGATCGGACCGGCGCCCTTTTCATTATCGATTTTGGAAAAGCGAAGCGTCATGAGTCGGACACGAATACCCGCGATATGGCACGGGAGAAAGATATCGCCTGCGTTAACAGTGAAGTGCAATCCTTTTTTAAAGGTATTGACAATTTATATATATAATATATTATATGAATCCTGTAACGACCAATGAAGGGGTGTACACCGTGGAGTTGAATGAGGACTTACTGAAAGAAGCCAAGAGACTTGTCGATGCCGGGGCCACATTGCCGGCAAAGATCGCGGGTTTCAAGGGCTTTTTCGTCGCTTCTGCCGACGAAGAAACGGTACAAGCGCTGTCAGGGTTCGTTAAAGGAGGCGTCTCGTACAAGATCGGGACGAAATTCGGCCGATAGGTGTCTCGCACCTATCGGCTTTTTTCTTTGTTCGCCGAATCGTTTTTGGTCGATTTCTCTGCATCCGCGACTCTCCACAAATACCACGACGCAACGGAGGCATGGGCTCGCCAATCTTTAGCGAGTTTTTCCATTTTCTTCGCGTCGGGTAATTCATTCAATCCGTACACGATCTGGAATCCTTTGCGAATGCCGAGGTCACCGACGGGCAGTATGTCGGGCCGATTGAGCGAAAATATAAGGAGCATGTGCGCCGTCCACTCACCGATGCCCTTGACCGCTGTCACATGCTCGATGATCTCGGCGCTCGTCATCTTTGGAAATAATTTCTGATCGATCGTGCCGTCGATGCACTTTTTCGCCAGGTCACGCACATAGCCGACCTTCTGCGCAGAAAGCCCGGCCTTACGCAGGCGAGGTGTTCGGATCTTCAAAAGTGTCTCCGGGGTCGGTTTTCCATCGGGGAAAAGTGCCACGACGCGCGCGAGAATGGTCGCCGCCGCTTTGCCGGAGAGCTGTTGGTACACTATCGAGCGCAGGAGCGCATGGAAGATGTCGATCTTGCCATGATACCGATCGATCTCTGGCAAGCCGTGTTTCTTGATAAGCGGCGCGAACCGCTTGTCTTTCATGAGCGCAGCGAGGGAAGCGGAATGATCAGCCTTCATGCGGACACTATACACTTTTTCTCCTGATCATAGACATCATTATCCTGCTCTTGTCTACACACTCGGCGAACTTGTATTTCTTACCAAAGACCGTTACGATTATAGTAATGGTAAAAGTACTGCTCGCGGAAGACGATGCTTTTCTCTCCTCGTTGCTGTTGCGGGATCTATTGGCGGAACATTTTGAGGCGTCCGCAGCTTACGACGGTGCTCAGGCACTTGAGATCTGCAAGTCGTGGCACCCGGACCTGATCCTGCTCGATCTCCTCATGCCGAAGAAGGACGGCTTTGAAGTGTTGGCGGATCTGCGTGCAAGTCCGGAGACGGAGAAGACTCGCGTCATCGTCTTGAGCAATCTGGGCGAAGCAGAGACTACCGAACGCGTGAAGAAGTTCAATATCGCCGGATATCTCGTTAAGGCAGAAACAACGCCGCACGAGGTCGTCGCAAAGGTCAAGACGCTGTTCGCTTGATCCTCCATGAAAGACGTTTCCCGTACCGTAGAGGCAGACGAATTTCGGCCATTACGTGCGGCGCATCGATTTTTTTCAATTCGAGTGAAAGGTGCTTACGTGATCGTTCTCACAATGCTGCCGATCATGGCGGCAGGATATGCCATTGCATACTTGTATTGGACGCCCGGCGATCTCTCGACCGCGGTCCTTGGCGTACTTTCTGAACGATTGTTCATCGGCGGCTTTAGCACGCGGGTCGGTTATCTCGTCCTCGCGGTTTTGTTCGTCGCCGCGTGGTTCATAGGTTTTTTTGCGATCGATTATTTTTTTGCGCAACCCCTCCGATCGCTCACCGTGTGGTTCAGACAGGCGCGGAGCAGTGAATTTACGAACGTGCCGGTAATGCCGACGCGACGGCAAGATGAGATCGGCGAACTGACGCACCTCGTTTCAGCATCGGTCGCATCCTTCTTGAAGACCAAAGAACAGAACACGGTCTTGTTGCAAGAAAAGTCGCTTTTCATGACGATCGCCGCGCACCAGCTCCGGACGCCGCTGACCGGCCTTCTGTGGAGCATTGATTCGCTTTTGGATCCGGCGACCACTGACGATGCACGACAAAAGCTTATGATCGATATTGATGGCATGCTCAAGCGCATGCGGCTCATCGTCAATCATATTTTGGCGAGCGCGAATGTCGAAGGCGGGAAGTTCGGCTATGTGTTCGAGCAGATCGATATCGTGCCGGTCATCGAAAGGCTTATAGAGGAGTTCAAACCTGTCTCCGACGATCACGCCGTATCTGTGCGATTCGAAGCAAGCGACGGAATCTTTCCGATATATGCGGATACGGAACGCATTACGCTCGCGCTCTTTGATCTCATCTCGAACGCCATCGACTATACGCCGAGGGGCGGCACGGTGACTATCTCTGTTGCTCCGCAGAACGATCGTCTTGAGATCGCGGTCGCAGATACGGGCATGGGCATTTCAGAATCCGAGATCCCGCTCTTATTCACGAAATTTTATCGCAGTGAACGCGCGCGCCACGTGCGCCCCGATGGTTCCGGGCTCGGGCTTTTCCTCGTGAAGGACGTCGTCTCGAGCCATGGCTCGGATATGAGTGTCACGTCGAAAGAGGGGGTCGGCTCGCGGTTCTCATTCTTTCTCAATTCAAAAAAGCCGCACTGACGTTGTGACCTCACGGAGGATCGAGCCTCGATGTGCGTCGCGAAAGAGTACTGTCTTTGATCTATTTCGATCGTGCCGAAAGATGTGACAGGTGAGCATATTGCGGCGCATGGCGATGTAGGGACCGCTTGTGATCTTCGCGACCGCAATACAGTGGGGCGCGTCGACGGTCTTTGACAAGTACATCCTGCGCACAGCCGCATACCGGACGATGATCTTTTCATTCTTGCGCCCGCGCCCGGCGTCTTCTTGTTCTATCTGTATTACGACGGCTTGTAATGCACCCGTGCATCGATCGCGACCGTCGCCGAGTTCGGTTTCCCCCTGGCCGCGATCTTCGTCAACGCGTATTCATCCCCGACTATCGGGCCGCGTCACTGCCCCGTGGTAGCTTCTATCGGCGGTTCATTGCCCAAGCCATCAACCGCGAACAAGTCCTCCCCCGGTAAATCGTACGGCGGTTCCGACTCCTCAACCGCTTCCGAAAGTTCCTCCACGATATCCATGGTATCGGGCGTATCGTCGAGCGCTTTAGGCGTGTATGAGTTCGTTTCCATATGCGAACGATACCCGAATGGCCGTGAAGAACGGATTAACGATGCTTGGATTAGTTATATTGGTGAGCCTACGGGGTATGGATTGGAACACCTTTGAGACGATGGTTCTGAGGTGGAACCATGTTTTTCAGATGGTGCCTCCTCTCACGCCAGTATGACCAGACCTGTGGTGTAAGTGACCTCCGCGGGACGGTTTTTTATAGCTTCATTGAAAAATGAACCAATTTGCAGGATAATGATGCGTATGAACGAACCAGTGCAAAACATTGATGCGGTACATGAGCGAGACCTTGAGAAACTCCTCGCTGACATGGGCAAATTGGAGGAGTTTAAGCAAGGACGAGTCCTCTGTAAGTTTTGCGGAGACCGAATAACCACAGCGAATATATATTCAATTTTGCCAGAATCTGGGTCAATCAATTTCATTTGCCAGAAGCCCGAGTGCATCGCCCAACTCTTCGAACATATGGATGGTAAACGACCTCAGTAGCCGTTATGTGGACATTTCTATTGGCGCTACTTCTTGCACTACCGATAGGTGTCGCCGTCGCCGTCGCAATTGGCATAGTAATCTTTCTGCATCCCGACCACACCAAGAAATGGGTCGCTACGATCGCATGGATTGTCAGCGTTTTTTACAAGAAGGCAGAATATCTCGCTATCAAATGGGAAATTGAGGGAGACCTCAATGTCTTCGTAAACCGCCTCGAATCCAATATCATCCGTGAATTTCCAAGAGTAAGTATCGAATGGTCAGCTACAGAAGATTCTGAGAATGTCGTTTGGGAGGAGAACAGAGTCATTCTCGTTATGCATGACCGCAAACACAAGTCCAAGAATGTTGTGCATGCAGCCCTGCTTTTCACATCAAAAACGCTGCTGCAAAATACGAGCTTCCACATCTCAAAGACGCAGAAGCGCTCAATGGAATTGTTTGCGACCCTAAAGATTCTCGAGCAGGAACGTAGCGGTGTTGTGCCGCAATTCATGGCTGACTATTTCGCACCTCAGGTTCAGTCCGACGAAGCACTAAAGGAACTAATAAGGCAATACACTGTTATAGAGCGCATCGGGGCATTCTTCCCGATACTAATTCAAGAGATTCATTGCCTAGGGAATAAGGTCTTTCTAGAAGAGACCAAGAAAGAGAAAACGATAGCAGAGGTTAAGGGGTTGGTGGAGTTTCTTATTGAGTTTACAGAACGTGAAGTTGGTGATACGAAAACGCCGACGACATTTGTGGGCGACTTCATGCGCTGTGCGATCCGCGTAGTTGCCTCAAGGGCCGTGCGCGAACGAGGTGATGTTGAGAAACATAGAGACGATATCGACGGATTACTACAAAGGAGCCTAGAAAACGTCTATTTGATAGGGAGTGACCAGAATATGAATCGTAAATTTGTTGATGATGTTGTAAGTGGTGTATTGCAAGATTTCGAACGTGTGCAGCTTCGTAAAACCTACCGCTTCCGAGGAAAGATAAAAATTGGTGGGGCATGGCGAGAAGTTGGTACCTATCTAGTGCATCTGCACAATCCCGATGCTGAGGATTACTTGTTCACCAAAGATAAATTGGAAAAAGAAAATGCTCGCCCGTGAACGAAGTCGATCGCAACAGGACACTACCCATTACCTCCGAATTAATTAAATGTGCCTGTCCCGACTAATCGCAAACTCACTCTTATATACATCATGGATCGACGTGGCCGCTAGGATCGCTTTGCGCGCAGCAGCATCAGTCACATCGATAGTGAGGAATCTGCCGTCTTCCTCGGCACAGACCTCGATACGTCGGAAGACTCCCGGATTCTTCGCTGCATATGCTGCCATGCCTTTCATCTTCGGCAGCGCGTCACTGAGGTGGCTTCCATGCGGATCGACGATGTCAGCGACTATCTTTCCATTCGGCAGGTGCGAGAAGAATACGAAGTCTGGCCGCACAATATCCGTGTCGCCCGCATCTTCGTAGATGATGCCAAGTGAATCCTGGCTTGCTCGCGCGGGATTGCGATACCATCCTACGATGTCCTTTCGGACAAGTTCGGTGTCGAGCACTTTTTTCTCCCATGAGTTGAGTTCGGTTGGAAAACGCTTTTCAGTGTCGCATAAGAGGTGCTTCGGAAAGCGCGGCAGCGCTTCTTCTGCACCAGTCGCAGTACGAGCGGTCGTCATCTGGAGCCACATCGAGGGTCGTGCGAGATCGACATCAAGCGGTTCGACACTCATCTCGCGTATCTCGCGGTATATTTCTTGTCGCTCATCCGAAAGATCTCGTATCTTTACGCGATATTCCGCGAGCCATTCGTTCGAGAGCTTTTCTGCAGCAGCCTCAGCATCGATCTTGATATCTTCGACGAGTCCCATCGCGGCCACGATGACGTGCGCTTCCGTGAGCGCATCTTCGTAGTCTTCGAATTCATCGGTATCAATATGATCGGCGACGTGTTCGCTGTAGGTCCGCGTAAGATCAGGACTAATAGCACGCGCCGTCACTCGGTAAGCATCCTCGATAACCGCAAAGTCGGCCCGCTCGACGAAATCGTTAAACGTCATGCCCTGCGTTTTCATATCGACCTTAACGGTCTGTCCCTCTACGGTAAGGACCGATTCGCGAGCCTTGGCGATGTCGTCGGCATAGCGAACTCGCGCGGCATCGAGCACCTTGTGCATCGCGGCATGCGCCTTCTGCCCGGCCCCTTTGAGAAGTCCGTCGAATGCCAGTTCGTGCGCAAAGGCAGTCAGTCGTTTGATGGGCCGCACATGTCGCTTCGGAAGCGTCTGCGATGGAAGCGAAAGGAATTTTTGCCAGACATCTTCGGGAATGTCAGGGTTCGGCTGCAATGCAAGCGGATTGATGAGCACGCGGCGGCCCGGCAGTGCTTCACCGGATTCGGTGCCGGTCATGAGCTCGGTGACCACGGCCTCGACAGAACCTTTGTCGAAACGCGGCAGGAGACAATCCACGGCATTGAGGCGATCATTGCCCGGGATGCGACGCGCGAGCGGTGTCCGGATCATGCGGCCCAAGAGCTGTGTGATGTGCGTCTTGTCGGTCGCGCGCCTGAACGACAGCATCACTTCAGCGCGCGGACAGTCCCACCCTGTACTGATCGCATCTTTGGCAATGAGGATGCGCACCCATTCCGATTCTTGTACTCGCTCCGGTGTGATGTAGGGGACACTGTGGCCGCCGAATGTTTCCGCATTGTGCTCACCGAAGACATTTGCGACACAGTCGCGCGGCAATTCTGGCCATTCGTCGAAGATCGTATCGAGCCAGATGCCGATCTCGTTGTGATCCGGCGAATTCGGCACTTGCAAGACCATAAGCGGAAGTACTCGCTCGATATTGTTTTGCTGTCGCGCGTATTCATCCCAGGTCTTCGAAATCTCGCGAAGCTTGCTCGTCGCACGGCGCAAGAGGACAGTAGAAAAGTCTCCGGTCTCGGTAGGCACGTCGAGATTGATCGTGTCTTTAAGTAGCCCCGATTCCTGCACCTTCTTAGGATCGACGACGACGTTGGGCAGCGTGCTGCGATCCTGCATGCTCGCTATCGCATCGTTGAATCGCTGCACCGTCGCCGAGATACCCCATACGACAGGAATGCCGGGGACTCCGCCCGTGCCGTTGATGAGTTGCTTGATGATGGTTTGCTTGCCATTGGTCGCTGCCGCGCCGTTCTCGTTCATGCCGCGATGCGCTTCGTCGAGCGCGAGATAGAGCGTGAGCTCCGGATCTTCGATCGTGTTCTGGATCACGTCCCAAATCGAGTACTGGCGCATGTCGGGCCGGATGACCATCTGGCTGCGACTCTTCTCTATCGCCGGATCGCTCGGGTCGTGTCCGCGCACGAGCAGGCTGTTTTTCGAGAGCTTCTGCGTATTCAAGAAGTAAACTTTGCCGGGCTTGAATTTGTCTCCGACGAACGAATTGTCGACCGTCACCAGTTGCGATGTCGTGAGCTTGTCGGATGCTTCCTGCAATCGCCAGCGGGATTGTTCGTTGAGCGACGGATCATCGCTAAACCAGATGACGACCGCGCCCGGGTCGGGCTCAAACTCATAGTCGTCATTGCCATAGAAAAGCGATTCAAAAACCGCCGCGGCCATCACGGTCTTTCCGGCGCCGGTCGTCGCAGTGAGCGAAAACGCATGCTTGTCGCTGTCATCGTGCCAGCGCTTACGCGCCTTCTTGAGCCGGTCCAAGACATCCTTCACCGCTTCATCCTGATAATCTTTGAGGGTAAATTTCATAGTGTTTATCGTCCAAATGTAAATCGGAAATTATGCAAATAGGATTCATACAGCCTGACCGCCTCGACGTTGGCAGGCATGCCTCGCGCCACCGACTGAAACCGCCGATCATCATCGCTCACGATGTAGGCGATTTGGGCCGTGGGAGCCTTCTTCAATGCATCGCAGAACGCATCGGCCTGATCGAGATTAGTCAAAAGCCCATACGCTTCTACCACCTCGAACCCGTTCTTCGGTAGCGCATTGATCCGCCGCCCGCGACTCCCGGCACGCATCCATAGAAGTGGTGCGACGCGAGCGAATGCTTTGTTGTGACTCACAGAAACGGGGGTCTCGTAGGTAAGTGTAAAAAACTCCGCATTCTCGGAAAACCCCTCGGCCATCGGGAACTCATCCGTGAATTTATACTCGCCGACTATGTCAGACCCATCCGGAGTTTTGCCTGTAATTGCGGCAGCGATTCGCGGCTTGGTGATGTAGTCACAGATGCCCCACTTTTCCCATTCTGCATCGCCAGCTCGTAGATTTGTTTTGCGCAATGCATTTTGTTCGTCCGCACCTACTTCGTTGTTGGTTATCGAGATACTTTGTCTTCGTCCACCATCCTGTTTATTCAATCGCATTACCGCTTGTGCAGTCGTTCCCGAGCCGGAGAAGAAATCGAGAATCGTCGCTTCCTTCTTTGAAGAAATAAAGAATCGCAGACTGTCCTCGACTGCATAAAGACTTTTCGGAAATGGAAATTTTCTGCCACTAAGCAGTGCAGTTAAGATCAATGTGCCAGAAGTTTGGGCATTATGTGAGGCTTTGTTCCATGTGGTTTTAGGCATTACTTTTGATACTTTGAAATGACCGAGTACTGCGCCCTGCTCGTCTCGTCCTGTTATTTCGACATTACCTTCTTCAATCGCTTGAATAGTACCGCTTGCTAAATATTGTACCCCTGCACGCTCTGGGCCTCCGTCTGCATTTTCGATTCGCGCATAGCCCTCTTTAATTCTCCACCTAAGACTTTCAGGTGTAACACCCCACAACATCTCGGCCCCATCAGGTTTTAATGGAAACAATGCGTAACAGCCTTTCGGCACCTTCACTAAGTCTCGCTTGACCTCTAAACTCAAGGCATCACCGACACTGTGAATTTTTCCACTCAATGAGTCAACGAAGATTGCATAAAATTGATTCGGTCGTGCCGAACGAATACTCGTATTTTCGCGTCTGCGAAGATTTCTCCATTCTATGGGTTTATTGTCTTCACTTATTTCGCGGCCGGACATGTCATCAATATTTGCCGCTACTTTCGCTATACCAAACATTAAAAAATAGACATATTCGTTGGTCCGAGAAAATTCACCAAATCTATTTGTTCCCTCAGGCTTAATGATAGTGCTTACCATCTGAATTCTGGCCTCCGGGAAAACCTGCTCCAACAATAAGCCAAGTCGCAGATATTCCTTTTCGTCGATGGTTACAATGAGCACCGATTCTTCGGGCCTCAACAATTCCTTGGCAATTAACAAACGGCGCTCCATCATCGCAAGCCACTTCGAATGACGATATAGATCCTCACCCTCGACGTAGTCATTGTTGTACTTCCAATCCTTAGCTCCTGAATTGTAGGGAGGATCAATGTAGATTACATCGACCTTACCTCTATGGGTGAAGGTCAGGGCTTCGAGGACATGGAAGTTCTCGCCGTTGATGACGGTGTGATATGGCTTGTCACCGCCGCGCTCGACTTTGCCGGTACTGACGAGGCCGGGGTAGATGTAGTCTTTGAATTCCGCTACGACCGCAAGATCTCCTATCGGTACTGATGAGGTCTCAGACTCAGTTTCGTCGAGCAGTTGCAGTGTTGCATGTCGGACGCCTGCGACTTTTGCAAATCCTTCCACCTTCCAGAGCCTCTGATCTCCCTTTGCTGTAGACCCCCGCGTGGGCAAGACATGGACCTTGCCGCCTTTGCGCACGGGACGTCCGGGCAGCTCGACGCTCTCGGGCGTATGTCGCTCGAAGTTGAGGCCAAAGGAACGGCGGGAGGAGAGCACCTTGAACTCACTTTCCAAGTCGTTGCCGAGGTCAGGATCGTTTGCCTTTGCCTGAGCGATCAATTCAGTGAGCCGGGACATGCGCAAAGAGTAGCATTTGAAGGTCGTGTTCTCAATTACAATCGGCTGCGTGTATTGGCCCGTATATTTCAGGTTGACGAATGAAGGGCGTGTGCGTGATGAAAGAAGACCGCGCCGCTGTAAAATGAGAGTATGAGCACCCAGGATTCAAAAAAGCGGGAGATCGCGTACGTGATGCGGGACGCGATCTTCGAGGAACCATTTGAGGTCTTTGCGTCCGCAAATGGTTGGTGGGTTGACGGCACAAAACTAGAACGGCTAATCGGAGGTCTGAAATGCTATCTAACCCTCAAACAAGCCTTGATCTCTGCGGGTATTAGCGAGAGACAGTATCGCTACTTCCTTGAACAACATCCGAAGTTTTGTCAGGTAAAAGAGCGGTGTCGCGAGGTGCTTCCCATCCTCGCAAAGTCCACCATCCATAAGGAAATTGGCAAGAATTGGCATGCGGCGGCATGGTTTCTAGAGCGTGTGGAATCGGAAGAATACGCCCGCAAGCCTACCAAGGAAGAGCGGGCGACCGAACAGAATTCCGTCCTGCGGGAAGTGGAAGAAGCCTTTTTCAACGGCGATGGCGAACTATCACTGAACGACAAGATGAAAAAGTACTACGAAAGCAGGGTGAAAGACGATAAACCGAAGTAGTGTGAGATCACGAATGGTCGTCTCAGGGAACGTAAAAGCAAGCACTTATCCCCAACTTTACGCGACTTGTTGCGTACAGTACGCAATTAGGGTTATGATAACAAGCGTAGCGATATCGTGTTGCTCTTGCGAAAAGACGGCCCAATTCCGCTATTTTGTGTACTTTGAGTATTAAGCGCAGGATATAGCTGTGGACCAGACTGGAATCGGACCAGCACCGCCACCGTGACAAGGAGTCGTGCAGACCACTACACCACTGGCCCGTGATTAATCCTATATCCTGCGCCCAGTACTCAAAGACCCATTCATCATCTATTATAGCGCCCACAGCGGCCCCGTTGTCGCGAAACCGCTGTGGATTGTGTTACTACCTATTACTGTCTTTCGGTTCTTTGCTTAGACCCATTCTTGTCCCTAGATTCTCTGGCTTTGCGTAAGCAAAACCCATGTCAATCAGTTTCTGCTGATTGGCCGTGACCAAGTGGTAAAGCTGTTCGTTCACCCCTCTTTGCCACTGATCGAGATTGTTCAAGAATAGAGTCATCTTCCGTCGGCCGTCTTCAGTATTGAAGTCGGCGACATTGAATATATCACTCATATTATCATTACTTTAAGCCATTAATTCGACCATGAAATCAAAGAATCGCACGCTCCAAAACTTACCTCCTTTCCTACGCTTATTCGGCCTTAGAGAAGGCACGATTCGCCTGAAAGAACTCATTAAGAAATCAAAGGGGTCTTCCTAATTTCACTATTCATTTTACCAAATCGTTAAGGCATGGCGTGATATTCTGCAAGGGGATAAGTGGCCTGCGTTTACAGTCTCTGTCGCCTCACGCCACTTACACAGGATCTGTGGCATAATTGTAGAACACGCCCAAAAACGGCCCGAAAGGGCACGACCTAAATCGGTAGCACTGCTCCGACATGGTCGGGGAGACCCATGGAAGATACTGAACCCCGCGTTCAGCGACTCTTCCATGGGCCATGTCGGGAAACTGACGTGGGGCCGCAAGGTCTAGCTAGCGCGGGGCTTTGTGGTGTGTGGCCTCCGCTGGATTACTCGCTAGTTCAGCAATATGGAAAATGAGACACTTCGTAAAAAAACTTCTAGGAACATGTTGATCGTGGTCGGTGGTATCTTTGCTATCGTTGTGCTTGGGATAATCGTGGGAAATAGTAACTCGGGCGGCAGTCAACAAAGTGCGGATGCCACCAGTACTAGTCCGGCGGCGGGTGCGCCGCAATTTCAAGAAACTTCAGTGGGTGACTTAGCTTCAGGCACCTTAGTTCAGGTACTGGGTACGCTAATTCAAAAGGGAGAGTTTACATACAACGACAGTGCAGCGGCGACTGGCAGTACGAGCTATTTTCTAAAAATTAAGGAAGGGGGTGCCGTTGTCCTCGTAATGCCGAAAGATGACGTCCTAAGCAATTTCAACATCGGCGACGTGCTCTTGATTCAAGGGGCAGTCGGTACTCTGGGAGATTGCGCCAATCCCGACCCGACAATAGAAAAACTATGCCAAGAATTCAAACTAACAGCGGCGAATACGCTAGTAATTATTCCGACTCAATCTCAGCCATCCAATGATGGTATTGTCGTGGCCAAAGCAGCATCGGGTACCAGTGCAAGTAATGGCGTCTCACAATCGTCCTACGCCGTAGAAGCTCCGAGTTCCGCAGCGTCCGAAAATAATACGTCGCCCTCGGTCTCGCAGTATGCCGACAATCCTTCTGCCTACCTCAACAGTTCCGTGGTCATAACGGGCGAGGAGAAGACATTCCTACCGAGCACGGGTACTGGGAGCGGTAACTACGTAGAAATAACCGATCTCGATGATCCCGCGCCGCCGCTGCTAGTCGCGAGCGTCGGAAGTTTAGATTCCTATACTGCGGTGGTAAATGGATTGCAGGGTCAATACTATCCCATCATCCGTATCTACGGGACGGGAGCAGCCAGTCAGGCGTTCACCGAGACGAATTCTGGGGGAACCGTAGTCGTTCCCGTCGTGTCGGTCACGCGCTTGGATGTCTGCACGGGCGGCGGTAACAATAGCGTAAGCCTCGCGTGTTCGACATGGACGACCTTGTTTCAATAGCGGTATGATGAGCGCGTGGCACCCGCAGATAAAGAGGGGGACGTGAGCCGTCTCGGTAAGGTTCTCGCTAAGTACGAGAAGCTTCTGGACGACGCGGCATGGAGACGGCTCATTGACGAGCGTTGTGATGCTCTGCTGCTAGTACTAGACGATAACGAATTTGAATCAGACCTGGCGCAGATAAGATCTGACCCGCGATTCAAAGTTCCCGCTAAACTCACTCCGCAGATCGATGAGGCACCGAGGGTTGTGCGAGATCACGAATACTCGCGTCGCGCAGGAACCGCCATTGCTGAAGGCATTGTATGGGGAGGGGAGCACCCCGAAGCAAGCTCTGCCGAAATAAAATCTCACTTCGAGAAGCTGCACCATCTTAGCGATGAGGAATCGGAGGAATCCGATTCTGAACGCTATGGGCTTTTCCTCGGCGACATGAGTGCGAAGCGTCGCGGATTGTTCGACGAAGCGGTTCGGAAACTACTCAGAAGACGCGGGCTGCCGCCGTTGTTCTTTGAATGGACGAAATGGTTGGTGTTGTATCGCGAGGAAAATAAATACCTGCGGCCATATCACGATCCGTTCCTCGGCTTTACCGTTGTTGCGCATTTGAGGGACATCAAAGATTTTGAACTTACGACTGAGCAAAAGAATCAGATACGCGACACCGCCAAATTTCTCCTTGGCGTACCCTACGGCAAGCATCTGCCGAGGCCCCTCAAAAAAGAACTGGAAGGATTGCTTGCGAAGAGCAGGGGCGGTGTTCTGAAACCATCAAGGAAAAACCCAGAATTGGATACGATCAATTACGCGGTGCGCGACAAGCTGTCCATAGAGAAACAAGAGAAGGCGGAGAGGAGGGATGCGGATAGATCGCGACAGCGGAGGCGTCGTGAGGCGAAGAGAATCGGGAAATTGACTCAAATGAAATCGAAAAAATAGCGTCACGGTTGCTAAACATCTTCGGGTATCATTTGTCGCATAGAAATTTATGCGGCACCCGCTAGACATATCGGCGCAAGAACCCAGCCTCCCCGACGCGGGTGCCACTGCGAGCGGGAGGCTGAGTTCTCGCGTTCCTGCGGCGGAACTGGTTGCTGACGTGTCAAAGGACTACGGGTGGAGTGATGAGCAATTTGAAGACATTGTTAAAGGGCTGACACCGCCGAGAATACAGAAATCGATACAGGCCGCACAGGAAGAAAAACGAGAGGGACTATCCGACGCCTTCGACGGTCGGATGGTTCACCCGTCGCTCGATGACGTGGATGACATAATCACGCTCGGATTTCGGTTCCGAACCAAATCGCTGAAAGAAGAGCGCGTGTTTTTCATCGAGACGGACGGCGCAGTGCGAATCATCAACGGGGATTCGTTTACGGTGCGAGATCGCCTGTATTGCTATGACTCGAAAGCAGCACATCTCGCGTCATTGGAAGAACGATGGGGGGTTAAGGACGCAAAGGCATTCGCGGAATCGAATCTCGTGTCGCCCGACAGTCCGAAGTTTCCGCGGGGAAATCTTATCGAGCGAGTGGTCACCCTTGTCCAAAGGCATGTCCAGTTCGAGGACGAACGTGATGCATATATCCTCGCCGCATGGATTATCGGCACGTATTTCCATCGTGGCTTTCATGCGTATCCGTTTCTCCACGTCAAGGCCCCGAAAGGTTCGGGCAAGAGCCAATGCCTGACGCTCCTTGCACACCTCTGTTTCAATGCGACCAAGGCGCGCCCGAGTCTCGCGGCTCTCGGAGATACGGTTGATGCACTCAGAGGCACATATCTCATCGACCAAGCCGATTCTCTCGGTCGCAAAGGGAGCGAGGAGCTGTTGGATATTTTAGCCGATTCGTACAAAAAAAGC
>PLSR01000006.1 GCA_003164215.1 Candidatus Kaiserbacteria bacterium
GTCCGTTGGTGCGGTCCAATCGCTCGTCGATGCATTCGCGATCTCTAGTGCCGCGGCCTGCAAAGTGCTCACTGATGGATCGCTTGATGATGCATCGCCCGTCGATTGGTCTGTGGTATCGGAAGTCGTCGACGCAGACGACGTCGTCGCAGTGTCGTCGGTCGTCGGTGGTTCAATGACGGGAAGCGGGAGTGGATCGGTCGGCGTCGTTGTCGTCGAACTCGATGATGTGCCCGCATCGGTCGATGACGAACTCGTGTCAGTGGTCGCAGGTACCGTTGTTGATGGCGATGTCGGTACCGGTACTACGCCCGTATCTCCTTCCGGCGTGGGAGCGATCGCGGACGCGGCAAGTTGTACGGATGCGGAATTCTGCGTCGTGAACGCTCCTGCTGGTGCGAGATACGAGAGATCCTGGGTGAGCGCGTTGTCCGGTTGATCCCATCCGACGGCTGTATCCTGCGTGGGAAAAATATGTGCGCGTTTCTGCTCTTGGAACGCCATCACGAGGTGGCCGGTCATCCAAAAAAAATACAACGCGACGAGTGCGGCAAGCGTGAAAAGGACGATGCGTCCGGCGCGTTTTCGTTGTTCTTTGTAGAGTCTGATCTTCATGGGCGCGGGACCCATGCATTTTATCATTTTTTCTTTATTCTTGGGGACGAAATTGCCCTCAAATGGGGGTAAAAATGGGGATTACCCGCGCACCATTTTTTTGACATCTTCGATGCCGGAATCGATGACCTCTTCGGAGACGTCGAGCACCTCTTTGATATGTTCCAGAAGCTCGCGTTCTTCGGGAGTCATCTGCGGTTTCTCGTCAAAATTATTGACCGTGACCTCGAATTCCTCGCGCATCGCCGAGAAAACGCGGTCGTTCGTATCACGCACCTCGGCGACTCGCGTGAGGATCCGCGCACGTTCTGCTTCGACACCCTTGCGCGTGTATCTGATCCACGCGTACTGCATGCCGATGATACCCATGAGGATCGCGATGATGATCACCGATTCAAGGCTCCAGGGCGATCCCGCGACCGCAGTCGTATCGGTCGAGGCGACGACCGGCTTGTCGACTTTGGGCAGTGTGAGCTGTTGCGTGACGGTGCGCACGTTCCCCGCTTTGTCATATGCGTTGATCGTCACCGTTGTCGGTCCCCCGCCTTGCGGCGGAATGGGGTACGTACCATCTTCACCGACATCGGCGACGGCGAGCGTCTCGTCGGTCGTGCTGCCGACGATGAGCTCATAGTGATCGATGCCCGACGTCACATCACTGGTCTTGAATGAGAATTTCGCGACGCCACCGGCGGCTGGCGCAGCGACGATGCCGATGGTGAAAACTTCAGGCGGCGTTGTATCGATCTGCACCTTGAAACTGCCGTTCGGCCCCCACCCTGAACCGTTCTTAAGTTGTGCGACGAAATACCATACGCCGTCTTGAATGTTGGTCTCGATCGTCGAGGTCGCCGCGCCTTTCAAGATCTGAGTCGGCGTCGCGTCGCTCGTCGAAGCTACCAAGACGCGCGCGCCGGTGATATCCGGTGTGTCGACCCAATAAAAATCAGTGGTCGAACTCGCATACCACGAATCGGATTTTGGAGCGGCGATCGAAGCGATCTGCGGTGCGATCGGTGTCGGGTCGCCCGAGAGATCCTGCAGGTTGGAAGGGTCGACCGGCGCCGGCGCCGCTGCAGCGGCACTCGCGGGGCCGATCGTATATGAAGCGCTGTCGCCGTTCTTGTAGATGTCAGTTCCCTTCCCATCGGCCGCAAGTATCGAACCTTTGGAGAATGAAACGGTCGTCGATCCTACCGCACTCGGTGTGAACGTGACCGACAAGATAGGAGAAAGAGCGGCGAACCCCGACGGCGTCCCGCCGCTAAAAGTGATCGTACCGCTTGAATTCGAGAACGTCGGGTCTGCCGTCCACAGCGAGAATGCGGAATTATCTTTGGAGATCGAGCTCACCGAAAGCATGGTCGGGTCGAACGTGACGGTACCATCGGAGGCATTGACCGTTTGTCCGCTTGGATCGACGGAGATTTGCACCGTGAACGGCTGTCCGACAGTTTCCGTGGCCGATGCCGGCGAAAGCGTGAGATCCGCCGCATATGTCGTCATCGGTATCGCAACGAGCGCGACACCGACGACCAGTGATCGTAGAAAAGATCGCATGAAAAAAATGTAGCGCAAAGATCGCTCGGAGCTGCAAGCGTGCATAGCTCTATCGTATCCCCTGTGCGATGATTTTAAAATACGCACGTGTGGAGTAATCGCGCTCATCCTCCGATATGCGCACAAATGTGCAGAAAAAATTTATACGGCGGTCACGTTGATACGCACCCCCTTCTCTCCCATGGTCTTCAATGGCAAGAACAACATGAGTATTCCTTCACGCATCTTTGCCTGTGTTTTTTCAGCATCAACTTCTGCCGGCAGGATGATCTGACGATAAAATTTTCCCCACGTGCATTCTTCGAGCACATGTTCTTTGCCGTCCGCCGACGGATTCTGGAAAAGTTCGCCGTTGGGACGCTTGCGTTCGCCCTTGATCGTGATGATGTCGCCATCCCCTTCGATGGTCACCGAATAATCGCTCACCGTCGCACCGGCGATCTGCGCATAGATGATTATAGCGCTCGCTGACTGGAAAATATCGACTTTCAGTTGCTCGGCGGCAATACCTGTATCCGCAGTCGGCGTCGGTTTATTTTGCGCGTCGATCAGATCTTTTTTTGCATCGTCGGGTGTCGACGGGATCACATCTTTCTTTTTCAAACGTTCAAGGAATGATGACATATCAATCTGAGTGCTTCGTCAGTAGATTATACCGCACGCCGCATCGCGAAGATGCGTGCATGTGGATATGTGCGCGCGTGCACAAACATCACTGCTTCATCTTCGTCACTCAACGGTCGATGACGCTTCGTATCCGGGAAGGAATCCTGCCCCAGAGAGCGGGAGCAGGCGTATGATCGCGCGTCCGATGATGAACTTCATTTGAAGCGGCCCCCAGTCGCGCGAATCGGAACTTGCGTCACGATCGTCGCCGAGCACATAGTATTCGTCCGAGGCGAGCGTCGTCACGAGCGGCATCTGCGCGTCGGGATCATACGAGACATGCGAACCATTGAAGATATGTCGCTTGCCGTCTTGCTCAATGATCGAGATCACGCCGTTGTTGAGTTCGACCGTCTCGCCGGGAAGTCCGACGACGCGTTTGATGTAGTAGAGCGACGGGTCCAGGGGATAGCGGAAGATGATCACATCGCCGCGCTGCGGCGGCGCGTGCACATAGGCGAGCTTGTTGATGACGAGGTAATCGCCCGAATTGAATGTCGGCGACATGGATTCCCCCGAGACGACGAACGGCTGGGCGATAAATATCCGTATTGGCACGATGATGATAAACGCGACGATCGTATATTTCAAAAGTTCAACGAGCATGCCGTGCTTGCGCTTTTGGTAGATCGGCATCGGAGCGGTGGGAGTTTCGGATGGTGGCATATGAGAATAATGGTACGGAGAGTATACCATTGCGACTATTGCCGCTCGCGGAAGATAGGTCGTGATTCTCGGGCTTGCTCGTGGTATGGTAATGAACGCACGGAGAGGTGCCAGAGCGGTCGAATGGAGCACACTGCTAATGTGTTGAGCCTCTAAAGGGCTCCGAGGGTTCGAATCCCTCCCTCTCCGCCAAGACAAAATCCCGCCGTAAGGCGGTTATTTTGTTGGCGGGAGGAGAAGCGTGCGGGGCACGCTTCGTGAGGGATTCGAAAGGAAATTCGGGGACCCGTTCAGTAGAATGGGTAGAATTTCCAGGCCCGAGAGGAAGATTTTGCGACGGCAAAATCCGAGCTCTTGGGAGCATCCCTCCCTCTCCGCCCGTAGTAGTTTTTATCGGTGCTATGCCGAGCCTTATTTTGAGCGCCGCTTATGCCACGCATTTCGTAAAATTCTAGAAATGTCTCAGGGATTCGAACTTTTTGAGGTTATACGGTCTTTCCACTCCGCGAAGTGTCTGCGGTGCGAAGGGAAAACAATTGAAAAGCGTGAGCTGTTATCTTGTTCTAAAGAGCAGAATTCTCCCGAAGAAAAATAGTAACTCTGAGTTAATAAGTAACTTCACGTTATACACACGTCCTACGGTATATAGTATCTTTATCGGTAAAGATACTTTACTATAGAGATACCTATGAAAACCTCGAAGACATCCAGGCGACAAGCTGCGATCGCCAGTTTCATGCAAGCGATGCGCGAGGAAATGCGACTCTCCATCCTGTGGGGCAATGCTGCAGCTGGGTTGGCGGGCATAAACCCTACAGATGCTATAACAATGATTTTCCTTAATGAGGTAGGAGAAGCGACTGCGGGCCAACTGGCAAAGATCACGGGACTGACGACCGGGGCCATGACGGCTGCCATAGACCGATTGGAGAGTGCGGGCTTGGCCGCACGCAAAGTCGATCCACACGATCGGCGAAAAGTGATCGTCAAAGCAATAAAGATGCCAACACAACTTTCTGCCCTGCGCAGAACAGTGACGAAAGAGCTTGAGGACACATTATTGCATTATAGCGAAACGGAGCTCCTGCGTTTTATTGATATGAAAAATATCACAAATGCTTTTCTCAAAAGATGCATCAATCTCTACGACGACAAGCATGTACGCTCCTTTATGAATTCACGTACCAAACCATAAAGACACGGGCCTTTCGACAGACTTTTAATAAGAATTAATCATAAAATATATGGTAAACACAGATCAATCAAAATCGCAGGGAAAACAGGAGACCATGTTTCGTCATACGGCGGGCCAGGCGAATAGATTCGAGGCCGCCATGTTCGATGCGTACTTCACGCGAGTAATGGGGAGGGGCAATTATGGTGGGTCGGCAGTGGGAGAATGCTACGAAACGGCAAGCCGGATTATTGACGGAGATTACCAAAGCTTTGCAGATGCGTGGGAGGCGACTGCGAAGCGGGTAGAAGCCATTGCTCGGGACTGCCTCGAGAAGGGTCACAAGGTGAGTGCCCGCGATGCGTTTTTGCGCGCCACTACCTACTGGGGTGCCACGACGGTGTACGCCGACCCCACTGATCCGCGCCAGCGTTTATCGTACGAGAGAGAGCGGGCCTGCTTCCGCGAAGCCGCCAAGCTTTTCGATCCCCAGATTGAAGTTGTAAACATCCCCTACGAAAACGGCGCGACGCTGCCTGGATACTTCATTCCCGGCGGCCCTAAGGGCGAGAAGCGGCCGACGGTTCTTGTGCTTGGAGGCGGCGATAGCGCCCTTGAGGAGCTCTACGGTGTGGTTCCGGTGGGCGCACAGAGGCGTGGTTACAACGTGCTTATGTTCGAAATTCCCGGACAAAAGGCGATGTTCTTTGACCATCCTGATCTGTTCTTCCGCCATGATACTGAAGTTCCGATTGGCCACGCCGTCGATTATGCCTTGAGCCGTCCCGAAGTGGATCCAAAGAAAATCGCCTTGATCGGCGCCAGTTTTGGTGGATATTTCGCCCCGAGGGCTGCTGCCTTCGACAAACGCTTGGCAGCGGTGATAGCGCTTCCGCTCTTCTCTGATATCGGTGGGATGTTCGTTGAGCTGTTAGGTTTGGATCCGACAAAGCCGTATCCGCGCGACCTGGAAACACGCCTCGACATGTCCAAATCTTTTATTAAGACGCTAGTCAAAAGCGACTTACGAATGAGGAGCGGATACGCTAACAAAACAATAGCGGAATGGCTAGACGCCATGCAAGAGTTTACGTTAGCAGGACACGAAAAAGACATAACGTGCCCCCTGTTCATTATCGCCGGAGAAAGCGAGTACGATCCCGCGAGAATGGAAAAGGAGGAAATTCAGTGGAAGAAAGTAATGAACAATCCGAAGAGCCAAGTGAAGATTGGAAAGACCGCTGAAGGAGGCGAGGGACATAGCATGATCAACAACTTACTGTTGAAAAACCAAATAGAGTTTGATTGGCTCGATGACGTGCTCGACTGGAAGTCTTAATTTTTGTATCCCGAACAGCACAAGCTCAGTCCCGAAGCTATTGGGTTACATAACAGGCATGCATAATTAATATCACGAACACTATGGAACTCCATTCAGCACAAATCCAAAAAGTTCATTTGACGGGAACGCAAGCTACGCTCCTTATCCCCTTGCGTGAGAAGGCGCTCGATAGCCGTTCGTCTCCTTCGCTCCTGCACGACACGATGGTCAACGAGATCATGGCTGCAATCGATTATGACTTTGGTGACATGGAAAAATCCGACAACGATTCGATCATCCGGGCGCGGCATTATGATGATTGGACAAAGGACTTTATCCACGAACACCCCGATGCCGTCATTGTGCATCTGGGATGCGGCCTTGATACGCGCGTCACCCGTATACATCCGCCAGAAACCGTACAGTGGTTCGATGTTGATTTTCCTGACGTGATCGAACTCCGCAAGCATTTCTACGCCGACAGCGCGGGCTACACGATGATCGCCTCATCGTTCACCGACCCCGCTTGGCTCTCGGATATTCCCGCTCACATACCGACGATGATCATCGCCGAGGGGTGCCTGGAATATTTAAGCGAGGATGAGGTCCGCATGCTCTTCAGCCGCCTTGTCGGGCACTTTCATCACGGCATGATCGCATTCGATGTCATGAGCCGGTTCGTCGTGGAGGCGAGCAAGAAAATGCTAGCCGAAAAGATGCATACCGTAGTTCGCTGGTCCGTGGATGATCTTGATGAAATTGATGCTTTGAATCCTGATCTCAAGCGAATCGACGCGATATCCGTGTTCGAATCACCATTCACGAAAGAATTTCCTTTGGATTTGAGCGGAGCAGAGGAACTGCATATTCCTCTCGAGAAACTAAGAGATATGATCCGTCTTGTGAGGTACGAATTTTAAGAGGCAGCCTGAGATGCTACGTTTCAAAAAGATAACAAAACCAGAAACTCTTGGGGATTCGAACTGACTTTTTTATTGGCCGAAGTAGATCAACCTAGATTTCAAGCCATGTCTCAGCACTTTTTATCGGTACTATGTCGACACTTCGAATCACCAAACCCCGCCCGAAGACTTTTGTATCGGACAGTGGCGCATGGTGCCCATGCGCGTCTCCTGTCGATTTTGTGAAGAAACGATGAAGCCAAGATTTGACATTTAGATTCATGTCGCGTACAAGAAGAATAGTCGTGTGTGCGTATGCGCGGCTTGAAGGCGTCGTCTAGTAAACGACGTCGGGATTGTTTGGAATGATAGTAGAACCGAAGCGAAGGACTTCACTCTCGAAGACCGTCGGTCGTTGGATTCTGCCCATCGTGGTGCTTACAACGTTCCCGGCTGTTGAAGAGGCTCGCGCTGATCTCCTCTCGAACATCGCACAGTGCGAATCGGGCGGTAATCAGTTCGATGCCAACGGAAGAGTCCTCCGCAATAAGTACAATCCCTCCGTAGTCGGTGTGTTCCAGTTGAACGAACACTATCATGCCGCGGCAGCGCGGAAGATGGGGTTCGACATCTACACATCGAAGGGCAATTGGGGTTACGCCCAGTGGCTCTTGCAAAACTTCGGCACTACGCCGTGGTTGTCATCCAGACAGTGCTGGTCACGGGTCGCCGCGAAATAATTCGCACCCGATCAGTTCTCTGCAATAGGGTATGAGAGACAGGTAAAAGCGTCCTTTCATCCCCTATCGCTCCCCCGCCGGAGCATGCTCACAACATGTCTCCGGCGGGGTTTTCTTTTTATTTTCTTACCAAGCTCTGAGCTTTGTAAAAATGAGCAAGGCGAAACCTAGCTCATTTTTTTGATCGAATGACCATTTCCATTTCAGGCATTATGGCGCCGCTTTTTAATCGAAAGCGTTCATCGGCAAATCGGTTGCCGGTATCAACGAAGCCGAGCTTCGTATAGAAAGCGATCGCTTTTGTATTGTAGGTCACGACCTTCACGAACGTATCTTTCGTCGGATCAAAGAATGTTTTTGCCTCATTCCACAGCATGGTACCGATCCCCTTTCCCTGATATTCGGGCACTATATAGATCGCCCCGATCTCGTTGCGTTCACCGGAGATAACAGCACGACACAAGCCGACGACTTTCGAGCCGTCTTTGGCGACGAAGATCTTCTGATTCGGTCCTGGCGCGCGAAGCGCTTCCCGTCGTTTCTCCAATCGCGCTTCATCATGTCGATCTTTAAAACGATCTTCAACATCATCTCGAGTAACCCCATACTCTTCGTTGGGATACGTCGCGAGCCATGCATAATAGAAAACGTCCTGCATACCCTCCGCATCTTCGACCTGTGGCGTGGTAATTTTAATTTCCATATTCTATTGCGG
>PLSR01000003.1:0-17692 GCA_003164215.1 Candidatus Kaiserbacteria bacterium
GCCGACGACTTGACCGACCCGGCACCAGCGACGACATTCGCTCACCTCGATTCTACGATCGTGCTCTCACGTCAGCTCGCTAGCTTAGGTATTTATCCGGCGATTGACCCGCTTGAATCAGGTTCCGCTGCGCTCACACCGGATATTGTTGGTGAAGAGCACTACCGCGTTGCCAACGAGACTCGTCGCGTCCTCCAACGCTACAAGGACCTCCAAGACATCATCGCCATTCTCGGCATCGAAGAGCTTTCGGACGAGGACAAGAAACTCGTCTATCGCGCTCGCAAAATCCAACGCTTCCTCTCGCAGCCGATGAACGTCGCTGAAGTATTCACCGGCACCAAGGGCAAATACGTCCCGCTCGCCGACACGATCCGCAGCTTCGCTGAAATTCTCGACGGCAAACACGATGCTCACAACGAACAGGCCTTCTATATGAAGGGTGGCGTTGACGATGTCGTCGCAGCCGCGAAAGCGTAATCATGTGTACGAAGTACGAGGCGAAAGATAAAAACGAAGTCTCAAAACGACTATTCTCGTGCATATGGTTCAGTGACCGAAGTTCGTGTGAGTGCGCACTCCGAGGTCGTTTTGAAACTTGTTTTCATCTTTCGCCCACCAATTAACGTATGTCTGAACATCCCACCACATTTCATCTCATCATCGCCTCGGTTGGCGAGACGCGCTTCGACGGCGCTGCTGTATCCGCGACCTTCCCCGGAACCGCCGGAGAATTCACTGTTCTCCCGCATCATGAGCCCTTAGTAACGACACTTAAACCTGGCTCGATAGTAGTTCGCGAGACGTTAGGCGAACCGAAAACATTTCCCGTTGAAAGCGGCGTTGTCGAATGCTCCGGTAATCGCGTCGTTGTTTTGCTCTAACTGCAAGATAGTTTTCAACATGTGTGACAACGATATGCCTCGCGACGGGCTACAATAGACGCATGCGCTTACGCGTAACTCTCTTAGGCATTGGTGTCGCAATTGCCGCTCTACTGCCGCTACTTTCCGCTGCGGCCACATCACCGAGCGCTGCCGTCGCGGGAGCCAATATTGCACCGAACACGCCGTCGGATGCGAAAGCCTGCATTCTTAAATTATTTCAGGCGCAGAATCAAAAGAATGCGTCCGCGGGGAAACCCGCCGGCGCTACGACTGATGGTCTCAAAGATACCTGCACGAGCGAAAATGTTTCCGTAGATGCCTCCGGCAAAAAAACCATTACGCAAACGGGACGCGTCGGAAATAACGACCTTACGAACGGATGCACGGCAGACAGCTGCTCCGCGCCGAAGTGCGGGATCGTTACCGTTACCATTTCACTTCCCGGCTCGCCGTCCCAAACAAAGACGATCAGTAAATGCGATCCGAATTTTCAAAAGGATCTAAGTTCCGCCTCGGGAAATACCGCCGACGCGATGAAGAATTTTGCGCTGCAATCGCTCGCGCAATCGGCCATTCAAAATGCGAATCCGGGTACGGCGACCGGCGCGGATCAACTTACGCAGGCATTGACGAAGTTCGGTGTTTCGGCAGACGATGCTCAGAAAGTAGTATCGGATGATGCTGCGAACGGCACGTCGAACTCAAAAGATCTCCTGAGTGCGTTCATTTCGCAGGATCCCAATCAGATCTCGCAGGCTGCAACTACGGCAGGTATTACGCTCAATCAAGATACGATCAACAACATCGCGAGCCTGACCCCTTCGCAGCAGTCGAGTTACGTGTCTAGTTTGTATACTCCTGATCAGCAAAATTCTGCGAATAACATTGCCAACTCGCCGAGCACATTCGCCAGTGCTGATTCAACTGGAGCGGGACCGACTACGTCGAATGTTGCGAGTGCACTTGCGCCGATGTGCGATCAACTCGGTGGCTGCGGAAATGTCTGTTCGACATCCAATACGATGGTATGTAAAACAAATAATCCAGGCGCGTTAACCTGGGCGTCGTGGGAGGCTGCTTATGGGGGTCAACCATGTGGTCAAGCGAACAATACGACATGTTTTCCTACGATGGAGCAGGGAATCCAAGCGCAAGCAAGGCTTTTGACGACGAGCAATTCATATTTTGCGAGTGGTAACAATACGATTTGGGGCGAATTCTGTGGCTCGAATTATGCAAGCGGGCCCGGTTCTAATTGCGCTGCATATGCCACGTTCGTATCTCAGCAAACGGGCATCCCGATCAACCAAACGATCGATCCGAACAACGCGCAGCAGATCGGAGCGATCATGATGGCGCAATCACGTATGGAAAGCGGGGTTGGCGTGATCTTTACGCCTGACCAATTACAGACAGGATTGGGAATGGCATACGGCACGCAGACACTTCCCGGAGGTACTCCAGGATTTACGCCGAATACCATTGATACAGGTGTTGCTGGCTTGGGCGGCACCTTTACTGGAGGGGGAAATACTCCTGGACAGATCATAACAAGCAGCCCGTTCGCGAATCTAAGCAATCTCTACAGTACCCCCGGCGCGGGAAGCTACCAAAACGCGTCATATAGTCAGCCGACACAATATTCGCAGCCTTCCCAGAATGGGCAGTCGACACAAACGTCGTCAAATACCTACGGAGGGACGACGCAGACAAATTCGACTACGGGCTCACAGACAGCTCAAACCGCGTCGACGGGGCAAACGGGCACGGCGGTCGCTCAGATCATCGCGCAGCCACAGACCGTCGCGCTCAACGGCACGATAACGGTCTCATGGTCATCGGTGGGAATGAGTTCCGCATCACCGTGCCAAGTCATGGAGAACGGCACGACAGCTGTCGCGACAGCGAATGAAGGAAGCAAGACCGTGAGCGCATCATCGGCAGGCACGCTCACGTTCTCATTGAGCTGTACCGCGCAGGGCACATCTGCAATCGTTCAAAGTTCCGCCTCGGTCGTCGTACAGTGACCATGCAAGAGAAAAAATTTCGCCGCACGATCGAAGATTTCGTTTGCGAAGAGTGCGGCCAGCTCGTCAAAGGAGATGGTTACACCAATCATTGTCCGCACTGTTTGTGGAGCAAACATGTCGATGTGAATCCCGGCGATCGGGCGGCAGCGTGCCACGGAATGATGGAGCCCGTACGTCTTGAAGGTGCTTCGCCGTCGTATCGGATCGTTCACCGATGCGTCAAATGTGGCTATGAAAAGCGTAATGATGCGTCGAGTTCGGACGTTCCAAGCGCGTTGATTGAGCTCGCCAAAAAAACGGCCTCTATGGTATAGTGAGAATATAGCTTTATGGACGATTCCCTTAACGACAAAGAAAGGACCGATGAGGAATTGAAGCAGGAATTCGAAGAAGCGGTCGAACAGTTTCATTCTGAAGAAATTCCCCCCGATGATCCGTTCGCTACCGACGGTCTGGGGAATGAACCGGCAATAGAAGATGATTCCGGTAGTGTGTGATCCACTATGCCGGCGAAGAAAATTTTTATTCTATTGGGACATCCCGACAAGGTCGGGATGTGCAATGCGATCACCGATACCTACGAGCAGTCGGCTCGAGCATCGGGGCATACAGTGGAGCGATTGAACATCGGCGAAATGCATTTTGACCCGATCCTTCATCAGGGATATCGCGCGAGACAGGAGTTGGAGCCTGATCTCGTGCGATTCCAAGAATTGATCGTATGGGCAGATCATGTCGTCATCGTGCATCCCGTTTGGTGGGTGGGCATGCCGGCAATTCTCAAAGGTCTTTTCGATCGCGCATGGTTGCCGGGTTCGGCATTTCGCTATATGCGATTGAAATCGGGAGTGCGCTCCATTTTTTGGCATCGTTTATATCGCGGCAAGACCGCTCGGGTCATTATCACCAGCGGTACCGCGCCTCTGCTCGTTCGTCTCTTACCGGGTAACGTCAATGCACAACTGAAGTGGGGCATACTGTGGTTCGCGGGATTTTCAACACATACTACATGGTTCGGGCCTGCCGAGAGCACGCCCGAGGAGAGAAAAGCACGCTGGCTTGCAAAAGTCGCCCGGCTCGGCGCACGCGGTATTTAAAAAATTACAAAGATCAGATCTTTACAGCTTCTGTGGATAACTACAAAGATCAGATCTTGGTAGTCTCGCTCGCAAAACCATATAAAATAAGCTAAAATGGCGCAATGTCGCTCTCGATCGGTATTGTGGGTCTGCCAAACGTCGGCAAATCGACGCTTTTTAATGCATTGACGAAGAAGGGTGTCCCCGCCGAGAATTATCCCTTTTGTACGATCGACCCGTCGGTCGGAGTCGTTGCGGTGCCGGATTTCCGTGTCGACAAACTTTCTGCGATGTCGCATTCAGCGAAGACCATCCCCGCGGCGGTTGAATTCGTTGACATTGCGGGTCTCGTTAAGGGCGCATCACAAGGCGAAGGCCTGGGCAATCAGTTCCTCTCGCATATTCGAGAAGTGGACGCGATCGCGGAGGTAGTGCGCATGTTCGACGATGAAGATGTGCACCATGTCGATGGGGGAGTCGATCCGGTGCATGATATCGAAGTCATTGATCTTGAGCTTGTGTTGGCGGATCTTGAGAGCGCGACTAAGCGACTTGAGCGTGTCGAACGCGACGCCAAAAGCGGCGATAAGGACATTATCGCCGAGCGCGACGTGTTAAAGAAGATCTTGCCGACCCTGCAAGCCGGCCACGCGGCGCGAAGCGTCGCGCTCACTGAAGAAGAGAAACTCGTGGCCAAATCGCTTCACCTGCTTACGATGAAGCCGTTGATGTACGTGCTCAATCGCAAAAGCGGTGCGGTCAACGTGGATGCGGAGAATGGCGACCGTTGGCATGCACTGCAAAGTTTTCTAGAGTCGACTGGCTCGGCCTGGACGATCGTCGATGCGGGCGTTGAAAGCGACCTCTCGGATGTGCACGATGATGAACGTGATGAATTTCGCCGCGAGCTCGGCGTCAATGAGGACGGTATCGATCGTCTCATCAAAACAGGGTACCGACTCTTGGATCTTATTTCATTTTTCACCACGGGCGAGGATGAGACACGTGCGTGGACGATCACTCGTGGTTCAACGGCTCCGACAGCGGGCGCCGCGATCCACACTGATTTCCGCGATAAATTCATTCGCGCCGAAGTGATCCATTGGGATAAACTTTTGGACAGCGGTTCGTACGCGAAAGCGCGCGAGCTGGGATTATTGCGCGCGGAAGGCAAGGAATACGTCGTTGTGGATGGCGATGTGATCGAGTTTCGCCACAGTTAAAAGGGTATATACTTTCTTCATATGGATAAACCAAAAACAGGTCCGAAAGATTTCTTCTTATGGGCCGGGGCAATGCTTGCGTTATATGTAAGCGTTTTCTCATTTCTCGCCCTTTTTTTCGAATACATTGATATTGCGTTCCCGGACGCGCTGAATTCATACATCGATCCGTATTCAAGCGGTATCCGTGTCGCGATGGCGTGTCTGATCGTTCTGTTCCCGACATATCTGGTGCTTACGCATTTCATCCGTCGCGATACGATACAAAATCCCGCAAAACGCGGTCTCTGGGTGCGACGGTGGGCGCTCGTACTGACTATATTTGTCGCCGGAGCGACCGTTGCGATCGACCTTATTACGCTCATCAATACATATCTCGGAGGAGAGATCACCACGCACTTCGTTCTTAAGGTCTTGATCGTCGGCCTCGTGATGAGCGCCGGATTGATGCATTTCCTTGCCGATCTTTGGGGATATTGGGATATCAACCCGCGCTATGCGCTTTCAGTCGGAATTGGCACGAGTATTCTCGTCGTGGCGACAGTCCTCTCCGGCTTTCTTATCATCGGCACACCCGGCGAGATCAGGTCGTATCGCTTCGACGATCAAAAGGTGAGCGATCTGCAAAATATTCAATCGGAGATCGTCAGCTATTGGCAAAGCAATGGAGTACTTCCGACCAAACTTTCGGATCTCAACGATTCCTTAGGTAGCTTCACGGTACCAAGTGATCCGCAGACGAACCAAGCATATGAGTATATGATCGTTGGCGGGCAGAATATTGCGGCGACATCATCGCAATCGGTCAATGTGCCAACTTCTTTCCAGCTGTGTGCCACGTTCAACGCGCAGACGCAGCCGAATTCTCCGACGGACACCTATGCATCCGTATTGCCATCTCCGGCAGGTGTCACTGGGCAAGATCTTTCAACCGATTCGTGGTTCCACGGCGCTGGACGCGCATGCTTCTTCCGCACCATCGATCCAAAACGTTATCCTCCTCTTGCCAAGCCGGCCGCGACGAAATAACCACAAAATACAAAGCTCAGAGCTGGGTAACTTCTGGAGATAACTCCATATGAAATCATACGATCACAAGAAAATTGAAAAAAAGTGGCAGGACAGGTGGGAGAAGGAATCCGCATATCAAGCAGTAGATAACTCTGATAGTCCCAAGGCTTACATCCTCGATATGTTCCCATACCCGTCCGGTGCCGGATTGCATGTCGGACATGTGGAGGGATACACGGCAACGGATATTTATTCACGTTTTAAACGAATGCAGGGTATGAATGTGCTCCATCCAATGGGATGGGACGCATTCGGTTTGCCTGCGGAGAATTATGCGATCAAAACGAAAGTACATCCCGATGAGACCACGAACGCCGCGATAAACACCTTCCGGACTCAGATCAAGGCTCTCGGACTGTCGTATGACTGGACGAGGGAGATCGGCACGCATACTCCCGAATACTATCGCTGGACGCAGTGGTTCTTTCTCACGCTCTTTAATAACGGCTTGGCGTACAAGAAAATGGGCAAGGTCAATTGGTGTCCCAAGGATCAGACCGTCCTCGCCAATGAACAGGTCGTCGACGGCAAGTGCGAACGATGTGGAACGGTCGTTGAACAGAAAGATCTTGAACAGTGGTACTTCGGTATTACCAAGTACGCGGAAGATCTCATAACAGGACTCGACACGATCGACTGGCCAGAATCTACAAAGGCTGCACAAAAGAATTGGATAGGGAAGAGCGAGGGAGCGGAGATCGATTTCGCAATCGCCGAAAGCGACCAGAAGATCACTGTGTTCACTACACGTGCCGACACTCTTTTCGGCGCGACATATCTCGTTCTTGCGCCGGAACATCCGTGGGTCACCGCAATGATCGAAGGCGGCGTGACGATTTTGACAAATACAGATGCGGTCAAGTCATACATAGCCGCTACCAAAATGAAGACTGATCTCGATCGCCAAGAACAGGTGAAAGAAAAGACCGGTGTGTGCCTCGAAGGAGTCTGGGCGATCAATCCCGCAAATCAAGAGAAGATTCCCATTTATATTGCTGATTATGTCCTCCCGCAGTACGGTACTGGAGCCATCATGGCCGTGCCGGCACATGATGTGCGCGACTTCGCGTTCGCGGAAAAGTTTAATTTGCCGATCAAACTCGTCATTTCAAATGATGATGATCCCTCTAAGGAGATCATCGGCGAGTCACTATATACCGGAACTCTTGGCATATTGGTCAATTCAGGCAGCTATTCTGGAATGATGCCGAATAACGCAAAACGGGCGATCACGGAAAAATTCGGCAGGGCCAAAACAACCTACAAACTTCGCGATTGGCTTGTGTCGCGTCAGCGTTATTGGGGAGCGCCGATCCCTATCATTTATTGCGATACCTGCGGCATGGTTCCGGTGCCCGAGAAGGATCTACCGGTTTTGCTGCCGCGCGACGTCGACTTCATGCCCACAGGGGAGTCGCCGCTCAAGCGATCCGAAAGTTTCCAACATGTCTCGTGCCCGACCTGCGGAAAACCTGCTCGACGCGAATCCGACACACTCGATACATTCGTGTGTTCGAGCTGGTATTTTTTTCGATTCGCGGATCCGCATGATACCGACACATTCGCCTCAAAAGAGCTGCTGCAGAAGTGGCTCCCCGTTGACCTCTACATGGGCGGTGCCGAGCACACGGTGCTGCACCTTCTCTACGCGCGCTTCTTTACGAAGGTGTTGCAGACCCTCGGATACATTTCCTTCAATGAGCCGTTCTTGAAAATGCGTCACCAGGGCATCATTCTCGCAGAAGACGGCCGCAAAATGAGCAAGTCGCTGGGCAACGTCATCAATCCGGACGATGTCGTATCTGTTTACGGCGCCGACTCACTGCGCGTGTATGAAATGTTCATGGGCCCGATCGAGCAGTCGAAACCGTGGAATACGAACAGTATCATTGGTTCGCGACGATTTCTGGAACGTGTCTGGGGTCTGTACCCGAATGTTACCGATAGGCCACTTTCTTCCGGAGGACTACTTGAGATATTGCTCAATCAGACGGTCAAGAAAGTGACTGGGGATATCGAGGGACTCAAGTTCAATACAGCGATCAGTGCGATGATGGTCCTCATCAATGCCATCCCACCGAAGTCCGAAGTCCCGCGAGCATTTTACGAGACGCTCCTCAAGCTCCTTGCCCCGTTCGCCCCGCATATCTCGCACGAGCTGTGGGAGCTATCAGGGCATACGACCGAACTCCGTCTCGAAGCGTGGCCTGTTGCCGACGAATTGAAGTCAAAAGGTACGACCGTTCACATCGCGATCCAGATCAATGGAAAGACCCGCAGTGATGTTGATGCGCCCGTAGATTCAGATAAGGCTACACTTGAGAAAATCGCCCGCGACGTGGTGGCGGGGAAGTTGGAAGGGAAGACAGTGTCTCGAGTTATTGTCGTTCCGAATCGGCTGGTAAATTTTGTGGTGACCGAGTGATCGTTATCTGTCGAATTTCAGGAAATATTCTTTCGGTTTAGATTCTCGTTTGAGCACGATGCCCCAATTTGGATCGATTTCGGAGACTCGCGCGATTTTTCCCAAATGTCGGCACAGGGGGTCTACAACGCGAGATTTACAAAATACGGTACCGTCAAAATCCTCGGGATCATTTCTAAATCCTATTCTTTTATTCATCCGTTCGAATAGCAGCTCAAGTCTCGGGTCTGAGGCGATGTGCGGTGCGATCTTATCGAGGACGATCTTATCGGTCGTATAGAGATCGGCTTCCGTAATATATCCGGCCGATAGCGCATGACGTAGGTAGTCACCGACCGTACGAAACATTTGGGCGGAAGGCAATCCGGAATAATAATCGATATTGAGCTTGAGAAACAACTCGGCATATTTTTCCGCGCTCTCAAAATCTTTAAAGATCCATGCACCATTTTCTGCAGTGAGGTTATTTAGGAAATATTCTCCATCGAGAATTTCCTCAAAGATAACGGCAGTGCGCAAGGAATAATCGATCCTGTCGGCGCACAGATCGGGCAGATCTTTCTCTTTGAGAGGGAAATTCCCATCATCGAGAATATAATCTGGATTCAGATCGTACGAACGAAGTATTTCCGGGATCTCAGACTTTCTGACGAATTCATCAAAGACGTTGTCTTGATGCGTATGTGCTTGTTGTGATCCGGTATCTAGTACGTAATCAATGCAATGTGAAAACGCCGAATGAGAGACGTCATGAATAAGCCCCGCGATCTGCTCTTCAAGGGATGCGTTATATGAACGAAGCAATAAATAGACGCCGACAGAATGAGCGAAGCGGCTGTGATCATATTCATGGGTCTCTACGTTCGGCCTCACCCAAAGGGGGCGATACCCGGCCTGATCGATGTCCTTTAATCGCTGAAGCGTGTCGCAATTGATCAGATCTAAGACGACGGGTTCCGTTATGACAGCATGCCCATATACTCTGTCATCGTAGTCCATATCATCATTTCTTAAACACCCGCAAACTATCCTTGGCGTCTTCGAGCGTATAGCCGAGCGCATCGATTTGATCGCGCAATGCATCAGCCTTGTCCCACGACCGATCACGTCGCGACTGTTCGCGCTCCTCAATGAGCGTGCGTACCTCGATCGTAAGATCATCGAGTGCAACTTCCTCCTTCAATTCGCCGGCAGCGAGAACAAGTGCCGCATGATCCGGCGAAGCCAGATTCAATCCAAGGATCTCATCGAAATTCAATAGCCCGGCAACGAGATCTTCTGGCGAAAGTGTTTTATCTTTGATCATTTCCCATATCACCGCCAGCGCCCCCGGGGTATCGAGATCATCATTGATACGTTCGACGAATTTCTCTTGCCATGCCGAAGGTACGACACCGGGTTTGAGATCCTTGTAGTGAACGCATATCGCGAGCAGTTTTGCGAACGCAGTCTGTGATGCGGCAAGCGCATCCCAGGAAAAATTCGAATTAGTACGATAATGCGCGCCCAAGAAAAGATACCGCAGCGCGAGCGGATGGTGGCCCTGAGCGATAACATCGGACAGAAAGATAACGTTGCCGGTCGATTTTGCGATCTTGCCTCCATCGATCTGAATATGAGCCCGATGCATCCAGAATCGAGAAAATGGATGTTTGCCGGTAGCCGCCTCCGACTGTGCGATCTCATTGTTGTGGTGAATCGGAATGTGCTCAATACCGCCCGTATGAATATCTATCTGCTCTCCAAGCACCGACCGGATCATCGCCGAACATTCGATATGCCAGCCCGGGAATCCCAGCCCCCACGGCGATTCCCACCCGAGCTTTGTATCTGATTTCCAGAGGACGAAATCGTGCGGGTGACGCTTTTCGAGATTTGCCGTCACGCGTGCGCCTTCTTTTTGACCGCCTAGATCGATGCCTCCAAGCTGGCCGTAATGAGGAAATCGCGACGTATCGAAATAAACTCCATGTGCAGTCTGATATGCATATCCTTTTTCCACGAGCGTCTGGATCATCGCGATCTGGGCGGGAATGTATGCAGACGCGCGAGGAAATTCTATGCGCCCGGTATCTATGTTCAATCGCTTCAAATCATCGAAGAATATAGTGGTATAGCGATCGGCGAGCTTCGCCATATTATCCATGTTTACGGCCATCTTTTCCCGCTTGAGACCTTTTGTCATTTTGTCCTCGCCGTCATCGGCGTCGGAAGTGAGATGACCGAAATCCGTTATATTGATGACCTGTTTGACCTTGAACCCATCGTATTCGAGCGTGCGACGTAATACATCGGTGAATACGAACATCGAAAGATTTCCAATATGCTGAACGCCATAAACGGTTGGCCCGCAGTTATACATGCGGACTGTACGCACCCGTGGCGGCAACTCGAATCGTTCGATCCTATTGCCGAGCGTATTGTGCAGGTAGAGCGGCGTTCCTCTCGGATTACCGCTTACGGTGTCATTGCGGGAGAAGATATTGGAAAATTTCATACGTCAGAACCACTTCTTATACTTGAAGAACCACAGCATACAAAGTGAGATCACTGCCATACCGGCGATGACGATCCAGAAACCGTACGGCTGATGTTCAAGTGGTATATCAACAAGATCCATATTGAAAAGTGACGCAATGAGAGAGAGCGGTAACGTTATAAAGGCCAATACCGTAAAAACCTTCATCGTTTCGTTCTGCTTGGTCGTTAAGAGGGAATTATTCGTCTCGCGCAACTCGTGGAGCGATTCCATTTCGCGCATCACGTGATTGTGCACGCGGTAATATTCATTCGAGATCGCGCGCAAATACGGAGAGAATTCCTTTCCGAATAATTGCGGACCGTCCGCCTCGATGGTCTGCAATACCTCGCGGTGCGGTTCGATCATTTGGCGGAGATTCAAGAGATCGCGCGCGCTTCGCGATATTGCGGCGACCATCTCGACCTGTTGATCAGAGAAAATATGTTCCTCGATCAACGCCATTTCGTGACGAACATATTCCACCTCGTGCTCGACGGCCTTATAGAGTTTCTTCAGCATATAGAAAAATAGAAAACCTGCATGATCGTCGACCTCATCTTTTTCGAGGATCGAGTGCACTTCGAAGATCTTCGCGAATTTATGCAATGGGTCGATCACGTCGTAATGCGTCGTGATGAGAAAGCGCTGTCCGACGATGAAATCGATCTCCTGTTCGCGCGTCTTATGACTATGACGTAGGGCAGGGAAGTGTAAAACGATATATGCATAACGCTCGTAGAACTCTGCGCGTGGTTTCGTAGCGGGGAAGAGCAGCTCCTCGGCGATGAGCGGTGCTATCTGGAATTCCTCAATAATACGGGTGACCTCTTCCCGCGTCGGAGACTCCAGATCGATCCACACCAGCCCCTCGTGCTCATATCGTGAATACATAGCGCTAGTATACAACATATGAAGGCGTCCACAGAAGGGCGTCGCGGGCAATTTTCTGATGATATAGTTAGCGGGATGTCGACATTGGATAAGATTTTTTATGCGCTGCTCGTGTTCATTCCGGCGGCGATCGTGGCGTACGTTCTCTCGATGCCTGCGCTCGTCGTGTTCGCGTGCGCGGCGCTCGCGATCATTCCGCTTGCGAAGTTGATCGGAGAGTCGACCGAAGAATTAACGACATACACCGGGGCGGCGGTCGGCGGGTTTCTCAATGCCACATTCGGCAATGCGCCGGAGCTCATCATCGCCGCGTTCGCCTTGAATGCGGGACTCATCGACGTGGTCAAAGCATCGATCACCGGCTCGATACTCTCCAATCTTCTGCTGGGCCTGGGGCTCGCGATCTTCCTTGGTGGCACACGCCACAAACATCAGAAATTCAATGCGACCGCGGCGAAGGCGAGCGGATCGACGTTACTGCTCGCGGTCTCGGCGCTCATCGTCCCCGCGATCTTCGTCGCTACTGATGGCACGGTGACGGGGCTCCATATTGAAGATATCAGCGTCATCGTCGCACTTTTACTCATCGTCGCATATATCGCGAGCCTCTTTTTCACTCTGTGGACGCACCAACATCTCTACGTGCGCGAGATCGCCTCATATGAACCGCGGTGGAGCAAATGGAGGAGCATCGTCATTCTTTTGACTGCGACGCTCGCGATCGCCGCAATGAGCGAGATCCTCGTTTCGTCGATCGAACCGGTCGTCGCGATCCTCGGTTGGTCGCAGGTATTCATCGGTATCGTCATACTCTCTATCATCGGCAATGTCGCGGAATTCGCTTCAGCGATCCGCGTCGCCTTGAAGGACAATATGGATCTTGCGTTCCAAGTCGCGATCGGATCGGCCACGCAGATCGCGATGTTCGTTGCGCCCGTCTTGGTCTTGGTCAGTTTTTTCTTCAAGACACAGATGACGCTGATCTTCGGCACATTCGAGCTCGTTGCGCTCATTCTTGCCGTTCTTATCGTCGATACTATTGTTGAAGATGGTGAGAGCAACTGGTTCGAAGGGATGTTGCTCCTTGTTGCGTACGCCATAATTGCGACTGCATTCTTTTTCTATCATTAATTCGGTCCGTCGCATGCATTTTGAAGCGTGGCGGGTTCGTGAGATACTATTGATATATGTACGAACACAACGGAAAGCGGTTCTTGTCCGTCCGCTCTGCGACGTTCGCTGCGGTATTCTTTCTCGTCGCGGGATTCGGCGGGGGATATTTGATATCGGCGCATGCGGCTGACATCACGATCAATGTAAGCTCCGATAACGCGCAGCCTTCGAATGTAGATTTTTCCCCGGTGTGGAAAGCCTGGAACATTCTCAATGAGAATTTCGTGCCCGATGCAGTCGCGACGTCTACGCCGATCGCCACATCTACCGCGGGGATCGATCAAACGGAAGTCTGGGGCATGATCACGGGAATGGCGGACTCTTTGAATGATCCGTATACATTCTTTTTGCCGCCGCAACAGAATACCGACTTCAGCTCAAGTATGAGCGGATCATTCGCAGGCGTCGGCATGCAGATCGACGTGAAGAATGACGTATTGACCGTCGTGTCTCCTCTGAAGGGCACTCCAGCAGAGGCTGCCGGCATAAAAAGCGGCGACCAGATCTTGTCGATCAACGGAGTGAGTACATCCGGCATGGATGTGAATACGGCCGTTGATGATATTCGCGGAGACGCAGGTACGGTCGTCACACTTTCCATCATGCGCGACGGCTGGAGCGCACCGCAGATCTTCAAGGTAACGCGCGCGGTCATCAACGTCCCGATCGTCACGACGTCGACTCAATCCGGCGGTATCTACGTGATCGCCGTTTCGCAATTCACGAGTAATGCGCCCGATCTGTTCCGCACGGCACTTCGCAGTTTTGTGACGTCGGGTGACAACAAGCTCATTCTCGACCTGCGCGGCAATCCGGGCGGGTATCTCGATGCGGCCGTTGATATGGCGAGTTGGTTCTTGCCGTCGGGCGATGTCGTTGTCACCGAGGATTACGACGGCCACGCGAGCAATATCATTCACCGATCGCTCGGCTACAACATCTTCAACAACAACCTCAAAATGGTGATCCTTGTTGATCAGGGCTCTGCCTCTGCCTCAGAGATATTCGCCGACGCACTACGATACTATGGTGTCGCGAAACTCGTCGGCACGCATACCTTCGGTAAAGGCGTCGTGCAAGAATTGTTCCCGATCACCGATACAACATCGCTCAAGGTTACGGTCGCGCGCTGGCTCGGTCCTGATGGTTTGCAGATTCCGCACACCGGTATCTTGCCGGACGTTACCGCGACCACGAGCGATGCCGCGATCACCGCGGGTCAAGATTCGCAAATGCAGGCGGCAATAAAAGTCTTAAACAGCAACTAGCCTATGAAAGTCGTTTTTTTGAAGGATGTCGGCGGTGTGGCACCTCGCGGGATGGTCAAAGATGTAGCTGACGGATATGCGCTGAATTTTCTGATCCCACGCATGCTCGCCGAGCAAGCGACGCCGGACAAAGTCGCTCGCGTGCAGGCTGATATGAAGCTTACGGCGGCCTCTGACGCCGAGCGCAAAGCGAAGGGGAGTGCATGGGCAAAGCAACTAGATGGAAAGACAGTCGCTGTCACTGCAAAGGCAAATGTGAAAGGTCATCTCTACAAACATCTCTCGGCAGATACTGTCGTTGATTCGATCAAGAAGCAGCACAATATTGATGTTGAATCCACTGCGATCACATTTGGATCACACATCAAAGAAATAGGGGAGTCGAAGGCGACTGTAAAATTCGGCGAGTATGTCGCACATATCACGGTCGACGTGAAAGCGGAATAGGGGTTGCGGGAGAATAGGCAAGTCTCCGAAAAACTTGGGTCACCAGTACGAGTACCGCCACCCATTCGAACGACTTCCAGCCGTGCGTCACGACGGCAGGCGAGGTTTTTCTTGAGACTTACCTATTCTCCCGCACAGTCTTCACGTCCCAAAGAACAAAAAACAAAGCTCCGACTTTGGGATCCCCAAAGGTCGGAGCTTTGTAATTTGTTTTTTGAATTACTTATGCAAGCACGTCAACGACATGTCGGCGAACCGACTGACCGTCGTAATTGGTCTTGCGAGCAGTGCGGAAATGGATGACGCCGTTGATCAAGGCGAAGAGGGTGTGATCCTTGCCGACGCCGATATTCTTGCCGGCCATGATAGCCGTACCACGCTGGCGGACGATGATCTCGCCGGTGCCAACTTTCTGTCCATCACCGCGTTTAACGCCAAGATATTTTGGATTTGAATCACGTAGGTTTTTTGCGGAACCTCCCGCTTTTGTATGTGCCATAGCTTTTTATCTGATATCATTCCCGTAACAGGGGTATATGAGTTCACGTAATATACAGGAATTCCTAATACGATGCAAGGCCTCCTTGGAAGATGGGGTAGGGGAATGGGGGCTCTATATCGTGGTCTTTTTGGTCGCTTTCAGCGCCTTTGGCCTCGGCCGTTTATCGGCCCTGGAAGCCGCCCAGCCACCCGTATCGGTCAAAATGGCACCAACGCTCGCTTTGCCGCAGGGAATGTACCCAGGAGGCCAGTATGTAGCCTCCAGGACGGGAACTGTCTACTACTATCCCTGGTGCGCGGGAGGGCAGAATATAGCCCCGGATAAGCAATTATGGTTCGCCACCGAGGCCGCTGCCAAGGCAGCCGGCTACGCCCCGGCGAAAAACTGCAAGGGGATGGAATAGCCGCGACAAAATTCCTAAGGTCGGAGCTTGGGCTCCCTTAAGCTCCGACCTTTAAAATTTTGTTAGCCCCAGCTACCGGACTCACCGCAGTTACGCTATACTCACCCCTATGTTAGTCGTAGACGTCGAGGCATCGGGGACAGACCCCTCCAAACATTCCATCGTCAGCGTGGGAGCCTTGGACCTCGCTCATCCGGAAAATCGCTTTTACGAAGAGTGCCGCATTTGGGACGGTGCGCACATCATGGACGGTGCCTTGGCGGTCAACGGATTCACCAAAGAGCAGATCACCGATCCGAAGAAGCAGCCTGAAGCCGATCTCGCACATTCATTCCTCGCGTGGAGCGATGGCCTCGAAGAGCGAACGCTTGCCGGGCAGAACGTTTCTTTCGATCGCGACTTTCTCCGCTACGCATCTGAGCGCGCAGGGCATACCGACTGGCCCTTCGCCTATCGCACGATAGACACGCACACCTTGTGCTACATGCACTACATCACGCATGGCCTTCAACCGCCGGTGAAGCATAAGCGCAGCGCCCTCGATCTCGACGCCGTTCTCAACTATTGCGGTATCCCCGAAGAGCCGCACCCGCACAACGCGCTGACCGGCGCCCTCTCGCACGCAGAGGTGATCGCTCGCCTNNCTATGGATTTTGAAGGCAAAAAAATTGAACGGCAAAAATCTGAAAAGGGCAGCATCGAAAAGCTCAAAAGTTTGATACTGACCGACGCTCAATATGCGGAACACCCGGCCGATCACGGTGAAGGGCGACGAGCATATATCTTCGAGTTAGGGAGTGGTGGGAAGAAGCTGCTGTATTTCGGGAGTAGTCATCTCGTAGATCCGAAAGACCCGATGTTCGAAGACATCAAAGCCCGGTTTGATCACTTCAAACCGGATATGGTTTATGTGGAGGGAATGGACGATCTTGTGAGAGCGAAGGACGAGGTCAAAGCGCTGCTTTTGAAAGAAGGTCTCGATAAGACGAAGGAAGAGGGTGAGCCTCTTTTCGCACTTAAACTCGGCATAGATGCCGGCGCAGATTTCGAATCACCGGAACCGAATCGCGCACAGGAGATCAATTACTTGGTCGGTAAGGGTTTATCAAAGCCAGACATCTTTAACTATTATGCATTCAGAGCCATACATGGATACCTGCGCGAACATCCGCTTCCAAGCGCTGACGAGTGTAAAAAATATCTGTCCCCGTATTTGAATCGTTTTCGGCAGGCGAGCAATTGGGACCCTTCAGAGCTGGTCGCGCTCGAGCAAAACGTCATCACGAATCTCGATGTGACGAATCACACTTTCTATCGCGAGCAAGTAGACCCGATCCCTTGGCACGGCAAGAACCTAACGGCAACTAATGAAGTCGCTGATCAATGTAGTCAATACAGGGACAAATATATTTTCGAGCGGATCGCAGAGGGATTAAAAACTCACGACAAAATATTTGTCGTATATGGGTCGGGACATGCGGTAAAACAAGAGCCTGCCTTGAAGGCACTCTTTTCGGAGTACTACAGGGATAGGGAATAGGGGAATCGGGTATTTCGACCCGTCCCCAGGTATACGGTCTATCCCCCGGCCGAAAATAAAAATCCTACCCCGCGCACACATTAGTGCGCCATTATTTTTCTATACGCGCGAATGTAGGCGAGCGGGCTTTCTAGGGATCGCAAAATCTAAAAATTTGGGTGTGGATAACTTGACAGGGTAGTTGTCTGGTGTGGCCGAGATTGAAATGCTTAACGTCGCACAATATATCTTT
>PLSR01000003.1:17710-149827 GCA_003164215.1 Candidatus Kaiserbacteria bacterium
TTATTGAGTATTACCTACCGCCATTCGCTCTTCGAGTCCCCCGAACAGCGGTCACGGTTTCTCTCCATGAAAGTATGTTTGACCGACGAGTAGAACGCAGATATTGTTATGAAGGTCATAGTTTACGGGTGCGCCGGACTCCTTAGCTCGAGCTTGCGGAGGGGTACAGCAGGCCGCGCATTGGGGCGCGTAAGGGTGAATGGCATCAGATGTAACCCCCGACGGTATCTAAACAGGTTACACTCGATGGTATGGTTGTTCCGGCGCAGGAGGATGGGTGATCCCGTCCGAAGTTATACACAACCAATTCTCCACCCATGCTCCGGACCTAAAAAATCCGGAGCAATTTCACTTCATATTTAGGGGACTCGGACTTCCCTGTTGCCTTTCATTTTTGCGTGCTATCCTTTTACTCGGTTTCGTATAGGAGCGAGCCTCCAGCCGTGTCAGCTAGTCCCCTAGTCCGTGACCCGGAAAGATCGCTCCTAAACTCGACCACGCATCTCCTGCCGGGGATGCGTGGCCATTTTTTTGTGCACAAAACGCCTGTCGTGAAGATCTTTTCAGCGTATGATTATGGGGCATGCGCAAAGAGACATTCAAGGAGCTGCTGACACCGGCCGAGAACGCGGTTTTTAAGAAGCTCGACTCCCCGGCGAGAATTCAGGATTTTCTCGATTCCCTTCCGATCAACTTCGAACTTCACGGTGAGACGTACATGTCACCGCGGCGCGTTTTGCGCACACGGACCGCGCATTGTTTCGAAGGAGCTTTGGCCGCGGCCGCGGCGCTCGCGTATCACGGTAAGTCGCCGCTCCTCTTAGATCTGCGCACGTCGGCCGACGACGAAGACCACGTGGTCACTTTGTATAGAGAGAATGGTTACTGGGGTGCCATAAGCAAGACCAATCATCCGGTCCTTCGCTATCGCGACGCGGTCTATAAGACGCCGCGCGAGCTCGTGATGTCGTATTTCCACGAATATTTCATGTCAAAGAATGGCAAGAAGACGTTGCGCGAATATTCCAATCCCTTCGATCTCTCACAATACAAATTATCGTCCTGGCTGATCACCGAAGCCGATCTGCATTGGCTTGTGGAAGCCCTGGATGAGGCACCGCATCTGAATGTCGCGTCCCAAAACGCGCTGCGAAAACTGCGCCCGGCGAGCGCACTGGAGATCAAGGCGACGGATCAAAAAGAATGGAAGCCGTGAAGCCGCTCATGATAATGATCAGTCGCCCGTGTCGTCCTTGAATGGAGTTGCGGGCAAGTAATTGAGCGGGTTTAGATATCCGGAGACCGGCGGGACAGGCATGATCGCTTTCGAGCATGGCGCTGTCCCCTTCGTGACTTGTCCTAACGGGACGATTTGTGTCACTGCGGAGACGTAGACGCCGAAATGCAGGTGCGGGCCGGTCGCGTACCCAGTTTCTCCGCTGTAGCCGATGACGTCACCCGTCGTGACTTTCTGACCTTGCGTGACATCGATCTGCGAGAGGTGCGCATACATCGTGTTGAGACCATTGTCGTGTTGGATCATCACCCACTTGCCGAAGCTGCCGCCCTTGCAGCCGGGCGTCGCGTCGGTATTACCGGTGCCGATGATCTCACCTGATAGTGCGGCGTGCACCGGCGTGCCGATCGGCGCCGCGATGTCGAGGCCGTCATGGCCGTGGCCGCTATACAATGCCTCGTGCGCGTTGGCGTAGGCCGTATTGCCGAAGAATTGCGTGATGGTTATGTTGCCGGCGATCGGCCATTGCAGGGTGCCCGGCACGGGCGATGTGATCTCGCTTTGGCTCACCGTCTGATTGGCCGATGCAATGAGGTTGGTCAAAGCCGACTCAAAACTCGCCTCTTGCACCTTTTTCTGCGCGATGAGCGTTTGGTACGTTGCCTCCTGTGCTTTCGTTTGCGCCAATAGATCGCTCTGCGACTGCTTGGTCGCGGTCAATGAGCCTTGCTGCGTTTTCAGTTGCTGCTGGTTTTGTTGGAGCTGCTGTTGTTTGGTCTCTTGTGCGGACTTGGTGCTCGCAAGCTGCTGTTGATCCGCCTGCAGCGAAGTGAGTTGACCTTGGAATGCGTCACGCAGGCCCGACTCTTCGTCGACGTCGTTCCACGCGGCCGAGATGTTATCGTCGGACAAAAGTTGCAATACGAGCGGTTGTGATTCGGTCTGATCCAGGACGCGCAACGACTCGCCGAGCGCAGCCTGGTCGCTTTGAATAGAAGCCTGTTTGACGTTGATCGCAGCGGCGAGTTGAAGGATCTGTAGCTCGGTCGCGGAGATCTGTGCTTGAGAGAGATTGATTGAAGTACCCGTTTTTTTGATCGAGAGGCTTATTTGATTCAATGTGTTTTGAAGTGTTTGTTTTTTTGCGTCAGTCGCGGTGAGTTGCGTCTGATATTGCGCGATCTGCGTGTTGAGCTGTGCGATCTGGGCATTCTGCTGATCGATCTGAGATTGGAGATCCGGCGATGTGCTCGTCCCCGCAGCAGCAAAGAGAATTGCCGGCACAATCAATACGAATGCCGCAGAGAGCGCGGCAAGACGCCGGGGATAATTTTTCATACAGGATCGAGCGCACGAAGCGCGTTGTCGATACGACGAAGAGCAATATCTTTGCCGATGATCGAGGCCACGATGAACGGATCCGGGCTACGCTCGCGCCCCGTGAGCGCATAGCGCAGCGGCCAGAGGACATTGCCGCGGCCCTCTTGAGTCGCGTAGTCCCAGAGAGCGGCCTTGATCTTTTCGGGATCGTTCGTGATGTCATCGTCCAGCGCGGCGACTTGTCCGCGAACATGAGTCAAATGTCGTTTGACATCAGTCATCGATTCATTCTTTGTCGGCAGCTTGGACTGCTCGATCGTCGGGTCCGCAAAATAGAGATCAAATTCTCCCTCTTGCGCCATGGTTGCGATATCTCCGGAGACATTGATGCGTTCACGAATGACCGAAGTAAGTTTCCGCGCGACGGTTTCCGTGACCGCGATATTTCTTTTACCCAATGCATCCTGGAGAGTGGGCGCGATATATGCATAAAAATCACTGTCGCTCAATTTCAACAAATATTCGCGATTGAGCCACTGAAGTTTTTCTTCATTGAAAACACCGCCGTGGATCTGGATACGCGATATATCGAAGGCCTGAAGCAAAGCTTCCCTATCGAATAGCTCCTGTTCAGTACCCGGGTTCCATCCGATGAGCGCGAGAAAATTGACCATAGCGTCCGGCAGATAGCCCTCCGTCCGATATTCAAGAATGTCTTTGGCTCCGTCGCGCTTGCCGAGCTTCTTGGTCTTGTCGGCACGCAGTATCGGTGGCAGTGCGACGAACTTGGGCGGAGTGATACCGAGTGCTTCATAGAGGGCCAGGAACCGCGGTGTGGATGAAATGAATTCATCTCCGCGGAAGATGTGTGTAACTCCCATGGCCTCGTCGTCGATGATGTGCGCGAAATTGTAAGTCGGAAATCCATCGCTTTTTATGATGATGAAATCATCGACAGATTCTTCACCTGCCTCGAGATCGCCGCGCACTTCGTCATGCCATTTGAAACGTTTGATCTCCGGGACCTTGAATCGCAGCGGGGCCTTCCCATCCCATATGGCAAATGTATCAGGACGATGTTCGCGCATGAGAAGTGGACGACGCTCAGCTTCAGCCTTTGTCCGAAAACCATCGAGCTCCTCTTGCGTGTACGGATCGGGATATGCGAGCCCGCGCTCGACGAGATCGTGTGCGATCTTCAAATATGTGTCGAGACGCTCCGATTGAATGCACGAGCCGAATGGTCCGGGATTCTCGGGGCCGAAATCCCAATTGATTCCGAGCCAATGGAGAGACTCTGTGATGTGCTCCATAGAACCTGCAACTTCGCGTTCTTTGTCGGTGTCTTCGATACGTAGGATAAAGATGCCGTTATTCTTTCGCGCCCAAAGATATGCGAACAGTGCGGTGCGTATGCCGCCGATGTGCATGAATCCCGTCGGACTCGGCGCGAAGCGTGTCACGACGCTATTATTCTCATTCGTGCTCATGCGGGTTCATGCGCGATGGCGCTCTCGAGGAGGATCGTTGCGATCTTTCGTGCGGCATCAGGACGAGCATATGCGTGCGCCGCCTCCGACATTTTTGCACGTAGCGCCGGATCTCCCATCAAGCGGTCGATCTCGGACACAAGGACGTGCGGCGCGAGGTTGTGTTGTTCAATAACGATGGCGGCGCCGGAGCGGGCGTAGGAGAATGCGTTCTCGGTCTGATCATGGGAGACATCCTCGGGGATCGGAACGAGAATTGCCGGTATCCCCCATGAAGCAACTTCGAAGATCGTGCCACTACCTGCTCGGGCGACGATGACGGTCGCTATCCCGGCCGCCATTCGCAGCGCCAGTGTGTTGAGAAGGCCAAATGCGCGATACCGGTGGTCATATCGGGAACCTTTGAGTACGACAGAGGCGATCTTCATGGCATCATCGAGATTAGCAGCACCGGTCTGATGGACGATATTGTACGATTCCACGAGCTTCGCGAGGGCATCAAGGATCGTTTCGTTGATCGCACGCGCTCCTTGCGAGCCGCCCATAACGAAGATGGTGGGCACGCTCGGATCAAGCTTGAGAAATTCAAAGCCGCCTTCTTTGGCAGGTGCAGCGATCTCTTTGCGGATCGGATGTCCGACGCGCGCGATCTTTGACTGGACTTTTTTGTTGAACTTGCCGGCGGAATCGGCGTGCGCGACGGCGATCCAACGCGCAAATTTAGATGACCAGAGGGAGACACGTCCGGGGCTTGCATCTGCATCATATATAACGACCGGGATATGAAGAAGCTTTGCCGCAAAGAGTGTCGGAAAGGCGGCAAAACCGCCCGTCGAAAAAACGATGTCAGGATACAGGTTGAAAAGTTGGATCAAGGCCTGCATCACACCGCGACCGACGCTGAAGATACTGAAGAAGTTGAGGAATGCGTTGTACGAACGCATACGGCCGGCGGAGCTCGGCTTGTAGGTGATGTCGTGTTCGAACAGTGCGTTCATGTCGAACGGCGGCGGACCCATGTAAATGAGCTCCGGCTCGATGAGCACCCGCTCCGCGCAGATGTCCTCGATCGCTTCCGTGATGGAAATAAGAGGATAAAAATGCCCCCCTGATCCCCCGCCGGTAAGTACGATCTTCATAGCATCATTGTATCGCCTTAGGGCTTCAACTCAAACCCGTTCAGGTTCATGTTAGGCAGAAGTGCGCTTCGGAATGCGCTGCCGAGAAATGGAGAGCAGAATGCCGGCACTTGCTAAGGATGCGAGCATCGCACTCCCACCTTGGCTGATGAACGTGAGCGGTATGCCGGTCAAGGGCGCGACCCCAAGCATTGCGGCGATATTTATGAATGCTTCGCTCGCGAGATATGTCGCGATACCGATCGCAAGAAGGGCCCCGAATAGATCCGGAGCGGTTGCGGCGATGGTATAGCCGCGGAGCGCGAACCCGAGGAACAAAGCCACGATGAATACCGTCCCGATGAAGCCAAGCTCTTCACCGGCGACCGCGAAGATCGAATCCCCCATCGGCTCGGGCAGATAGGTGAATTTTTGAATTCCCTGCCCGAAGCCGCGACCGGTTATGCCGCCGGAACCAATGGCGATAAGTGACTGCTTGATCTGATAGCTGCTCGACTGTTGGCCCTGCGAAGGGTCGAGAAATGTTTCGACACGCGCGCGTACGTAGGGTTGTGAAAGCGCGAGCAAACCGATGGCAATGACGCCGGCGGCTATCAAAAGGAGTATGTGCCACCATCGTGCGCCGGCGGCCCAAAAGATCGCCAAGACCGAAGAGCATACGACGCCCAACGTGCCGATATCGGGCTGAGCAAGAAGTATCAGGGCGGGCAATGCGAGGATCGCACATAATCCGCCAAGACCGTATTTGATCGTCGTCACCTTATTCTTCATTGCCGAAAAATACGCCGCCGCCATGACGATCGCCGCGATCTTCAGGGCTTCGGACGGTTGGAACGAGATATGTGCGAAGACGATCCACCGCCGGCCGCCGCCGAAGACCGCCCCTAGATGCGGAACGAAAACCAGCGCCGTCAGAAAAAGAGCGACGCCGTATATGTATGGCGCATATCGTTGCCACATCCGATAATCGAGGCTCGCTGCGATGACGAGCGCTACAATGCCTGCACCAACTCCCAAGACCAGGTGATTGAACACTGCGGACGTAATGCCGGCAGCACCGCGTGCGAGTAATCCGAACGCCGCGGACGCGAATATCATGCAACCCCCAATGAGCAGTGTGGCAATGAGAACCGCCAACGTTTTGTCGATATGGCCGCGTCGTGACCGCATATCATCGAAGAACGGAAAGCGCGAGTATGACACCGGCGAACGAGAACATGATGGAGAGGATCCAATACCGCATCACGACTTTCGAGCCGGGCCACCCGATCGCCTCGAAGTGGTGGTGCAGCGGTGCGATGCGGAAAAGTTTCTTGCCGAAGAGCCGCTTCCAGACAAGTTGCAAAATATTCGAAACGACCGTGGCAAGTAGCAAAGCACCGATGATCGGCAAGACCGCGATCCCAATACCCTGCCCCAGATTGTCCGTGAGAAATGCGACCGATGCGATGGTGAGGGTGATGCCCATGGTGCCGGTCTCGCTCATATAAAAACGCGCGGGCGGAATATTGAACCATAGGAATGCGAGCAGTGCTCCGACGAGCGTTGCACAAAAGGCCGCCAGTTCGAACTCGCTCTCGGCGAACGCGATGATCGTATATGAGGCGAAGACCGATGTGAATATGCCACCGGAAAGTCCGTCGATCCCATCGATGACACCGGACGCATAGAGGCAGAGGGACACCAGAATGAATAATGGAATGATGAGCCAGCCGATCGTGAGCGGCTGTGCGAACGGAATATCGATGGCGACCACAGCGAGCTTCGCATAGAACCACCAGCCGATGAAGCCGGAAAGTATGACAACGATGAGCAGACGTGCTTTGAGCGTGAGGCCTTTGCCGTCGACGCTCACATCAAGGAGATCATTGAGGAGACCGACCATCGCGCCGATGATGAGCGTGAAGAATGGTATCCAGGTCTCATTTCGCGTCAAGAAACTAAAATGTGCGATCGGACTCGCCGGGAATATGTTGGCCAATAGTGCGATGCCGATGGTCGTGATCAGCACACTTCCCCATATCACGATACCCCCCATGCGCGGCGTCTTCGTTTCGCCGTCGCCGTGGAGGCGATTGAATTCATTGGCAGTGGAACCGTCAAGTGCGAGCTTTCCGCCGACTTTTTTCCAGACGCGATACTTGTAGAGATAATGGGTGACGATCGGGGTCGACAAGATGCCGATAACGAACGCGATCGTGGCCGGCACGAGAATCTTCACGATTGACGGGTGCATATCCATTGATTATACCCCGTTTTCGCTGGCTGCAATGCGGGTCTACTGGCCCTGATTCATAGCTGCGATGGCGGCAGACACCAATTGTTTCATATCGCTGAAACGTCCGTCTTCGGTCGAACCCATGACCACGGCGACGACCGGATGCCCCACCCCGGCGTCGAACACGACTGCGAGATTGCCGCCGGCAAGATCCGTATAGCCAGTCTTCCCCATGATGATGCCGGGGATCGCACCGAGCGCGGTGTCAGTGTTATAGGCCGTCGCGGTGATACCATCGGCGTTCTTGAAGGTCATCGTACTTTTGGTCGTTGCCGCGAATCGTGGTAGAGAAGTGGACGCGGCATAGGCGACGAGCGTGCCGACATCACGCGCGGACCCGTATGCACCCGACTCGGTCGTCGTGAGATCGAGACCATTGTCGTTCGAGAAGATCATACTGGTGAGCCCGAGACCTTGCGCGATGTTATTCATACGCCACACGGTCGCGCCCAAGGCCGGCGACTGAGGATATTTCGCATGGATCGCATCGTTGGCCGCATCGGCCAGAATATCGGCGCCCTGATTCGAAGAAGCTATAAGCGTAAAGCTGAGCACGTCCTGCATGGGCCACACGGAACCTTTGGTGAGGATCTCAGCGCTGCCTGGGGACGCAGTGTCATACGGGATCGTGATGGATGAATCAGGTGATAGGACTTCCGATACGGTAAGAGCCATCATGATCTTTGTAAGCGATGCCAAGGGCCGTTCCGCATCAGGATTAAGCGTATATAAGACCTGATGCGTCGCGATATCATAGACGTAGGCGCTTTGTGCCTGAAGTTTGACCGTCGCGAATGCATCCGGGAGGATCGTAGCAACAGCTGCCGTTTGTGCTTTTTCCTGAACAGGACCGGCAACGTGCGGTGTGACGCTTAAAAATGTAAAGGTTACTGCGCCGCCCAACACAAAAACGACCGCCATTGCCGTAAGGACGAGTAGGGCATTTTGAGGAGGTGCAATGACCGCAGGGCTTGGAAGCGACTGTGCGACCTCGATACGTTGCTCAGGCGGTATCTGAGAGCTCGTTTGAGCCAACAGAATCTCCTCCTCCGGTTGTGTCGGTTGTATTTCGCTCATGGTCTTGGGTAAAAGGTCCGGTTTCCCGTTCGGTCTCTTCAAATGCTTTTAATTCGCTCGATATTGTACCATATTCCGGCAGTTCTTGCACGGTGGGAGCGCCGATATGCGCGAGCAATTCGACGGTCGGCCGATAGATATATTCGCGCCCATCCAATGGATTTCCCGCTCGCGTGATGAGACCGCGGGCGAGTAACGTGCGGATGGTAGAACTCGTGTTGACGCCTCGAATATAGTCGATCTGTGCACGCGTTGACGGGCCGCGATAGAGAACGATAGCCAAAACTTCGAGCCCTGCATCCCCTATTTCGCGGCCTAATTCTTTTTCGTAGTTCGAACGCAGGGCGTCGCTCTCCTTCGGAGCGACCGCAAGCGTTGCCTCGGTATCTGTCTGCACGATCGTAAGTCCGCTTCCCGTGCGCGCTTGCGCGAGCTCATTGAGAGCCGCATGAACGGCGGCCTCATTGGTCTCGGTTAGTTGCACGAGACGCTTGATCGAGAGTGAGCCGCCCTCTGCGTATAGAAACGCTTCGATAAGGCCAGCGAGCGATGATCGTGGTTCAGGCATATATATCATGCGCCGTAGCGCGGAGCCCCGGTTAGATTTTCGATCTCGATCGTTATATCGCTGAAAAGTTTATCCTGCGAGACGCTCGCGCTGCCGTTTCTGACGAGCTCTAGGACCGCAAGGAAATGAACGATGAGTACGTGTTTGTCGGAGGTATTTCTCGTCAACTCGCTCCAGCGCGTGCGGATGGCGGACGTAAGACGAGCGTGCAAACTTTTGATGACATCTTCCAACGCAAGAATCGGGGCGACCGCCGCTTCGGCGAGTTGTTCGGGCTTGGGAATACTTTTGATGAGTCGAATCGCGGCGTCGCGAATTCGGGAAATGCTCGTTTCCGCCGGGGAAAAGACCGCTTCGCGTGCGGGTGCGCGTTTTGCCAATACAAGCGGACTCTTACCCCATTCTTTCCGCAACGTCTTAGCGGCTGTGCGTATGATCGCGTAACGCGCGAGTCGTCGTTCGAGTTCTTCCACCGATTCTCGTTCCTCTTCGGATAATTCCAGGGTCGGCAGCAATGTGCGCGATTTTATGAGAAGCAACGTGGAAGCGATGAGAATAAATTGTGCGGTCTCGCCGAGCGGCAACTCCGGCAGTTTTTCAATATATGCAAGATATGCATCGCACACCTCCGAAAGCGATATTTCGGAGATCGACATCTTCCGCAGTTCGATCAAGTTGAGCAAGGTCTCAAGCGGACCTTCAAACGTTTCCGTTGCGAATTGGAAGCGGTCAGTCATGCTTTTTGGGAGGAAGATCTACCTTTATGCCAAGTTCTTTTAATTGTCTATCAGTCAGCGGTTTCGGTGCTTTCATGACGGCCGTCTGCCCGCCTCGTGTCATCGGAAAAGCCTGCACTTCGCGCAAATAGGTCTCATTCGTCAGATTCATCAGATTGCGCTCAACCCCAAGCGCAAGCCCGCCGTGCGGAGGAGTGCCGTATTTAAAGGCCTCGAGCATGTGGCCTACACGTTCCTCTGTTTCTTCTTTTGTATACCCCATGATCTCGTAAACGCTTCGAAGAATGTTGGGATCATGAGAACGAATACTACCGCCACCCGCTTCGAATCCGTTACAAACGATGTCGTATTGCGTCGTCAGTATTTCCCCGATGTTCTCTTTTTTGAGCAGTTGATCAATGTGTTCCGGTATTGGCATTGAGAACGGATTATGAGTAAACGTCCATCCGCCTTCATCGGTCTTTTCGAAGAACGGGAATTTATACACCCACGCATAGGCGAGGACACCCGATTCTTTTTCTTCGGCGGTGCGCATATCGAATTTATCGGCGCCATATTTTTCCATTGCCTCTGCATAGGTGAATCGCGGAAACGGCTTCTGTTTGATCGTTCGGCCCATGCTCTCCGCAACTTCGATCAACATCGCCTCGACGGTGCTCATCACATCCTCCTGCTCGACGAACGACATTTCGATATCTATCTGTGTGTGCTCGAAGCCCCGGTCGGCCCGGAGGTCCTCATCGCGTATAGCGCGCGCGATCTGGAAATAGCGTTCGAATCCCGCGACCATCAAAAGCTGTTTGTATTGCTGGGGCGACTGCGGAAGTGCATAGAATTTGCCCGGGTTAAGACGTGACGGTACGACGAAATCGCGTGAGCCCTCGGGCGTTGATTCAGTGAGAAGTGGTGTTTCGATCTCGGTGAACTTCTGCTTAAAAAGGAAATCGCGAACTTTCTGGACAAACTCGCTTCGCATGCGGATATTACGTTGCATGCGTTCGCTACGAAGATCGAGATAACGATATTGCAAGCGAACATCCTCGTTTATGGCGGATGTATCTCCGGTGATCTCGAACGGCGGTGTCTCTGCCTTATTGATGATCTCTATCTTCTCGATCTGCAACTCAATATCGCCGTTCAACTTATCAGCCTGAATATTTTTGTCGGGCCGCTTGTTAACCGTGCCGGTGACCGCAACGACGTATTCGGTCCTCGCCTCTTTGGCGGACTCCATCGCATCACTTTTGGGCAGAACGACGCCCTGCACAGTGCCGGTCATGTCACGAAAATCGAAGAAGATCATCTTCCCCTGATCGCGACGCACAGAGACCCAGCCCCTGATCAGAGCCGGTTCTCCTATCTTTTGATTGAGATCTCCTATAAAGGTCCGTTCCATATTTATATCGTAACACCGAGCTTCGTGCGTACTTCCGCCATCTTTTTCGATGCGATCGCACGGGCTCGCTCCCCGCCTTCTCTCAAAATATTTCTCACGTCCTCATCCGTGATCGCTTCTCGTACTTCACGCATTGGAGCAGCGAAGGCCTCGATATCCTCGATCAGGGATTCCTTGAGCGCCTTATATTTACCTTTGTTCTCTGTGTAGATAATGCTGAGATCGTCTTTTGATCGAAAAAGCGAATGAATGGCGTAGACATTCTCAGGACTCTCTGCCTTGGAATCAGTCACGATCGACATCACCGCCTTCGCGATCTCATCTTTGGTGCCGAAAAGAGGAATGGTGTTGCCGTAACTTTTGCTCATTTTGCGTCCGTCGGTGCCGGGTACGACTGCAACAGTCTCTAGTATGTGTTCTTTGGGCTCCTTGAACGTATCGCCGAACGTGTTGTTGAACTTCGCCGCCGCCTCGCGCGCGTATTCAACGTGCTGCTGCTGATCTTTACCGACCGGAACGATGTCAGTGTCATATAGAAGAATGTCTGCCGCCATGAGCATCGGGTAATCAAAAAGTCCCATGTTCGCCTCCTTACCATTGGCGACCGCATCCTTGTACGCGTGCGCTTGCATAAGGAACGAAACAGAGACGAGACTATTGAAGACCCACGTGAGTTCGGTGTGCTCGGGCACGTCGGATTGCTTGAAGATGATGGACTGCGCAGGATCGATGCCGATGGCGACGTATGCCGCAGCGATGTCGATGATGCCTGCGCGAAGCTCGCCTGGGTCGCGTAGCGAGTTGATGGAATGGTAATCGGCAACCATAAACATACAGTCATATCGAGGAGCCAATTCAACGAATTGACGCATCGCGCCAAAGTAGTTGCCCAGGTGCAAGGTGCCCGTTGGCTTTATTCCGCTAAAAAGCTTCTGCATAGAGCTTCATAATACCAGAAAATCTGGCTTTTTTAAGCCGCAGGTAATTCGACGACGAATCGCGAACCTTTGCCGGCCCCTTGCGATTCAGCCCATATCTTCCCGCCGTGCGATTCGACGATGGTCTTTGCAATGAAGAGGCCGTAGCCGGTCGAGTGAACATTGACCTTGATGGAATCCTTGCCGTGGCCGCCTTCAGTAAAGAGACGCGCCTTGTCTTCGCCCGTGATGCCAACGCCGCTATCTTGCACTGAAAATCTCACGATGGTGCCTACACGCACAACTTCGATCGTGATAGAACCAGTCGGAGTATATTTGATCGCGTTATCAACGAGGTTACGCACCACGTGGTCACGGATCTTTTCTTCATCGCCGCTCACCTTGCATGGCACTTCCCATGCGAGCGACATGTTCATGGTGAGATGTTTCTCATCGACCGCGGGTTTGAGATGATCGACCACGCCCCGTACGACATCCTTGAGATCGAAAACATCTTTCTTATACGAGACAGTGCCACGTTTTAGATTCGAAGCATCGAGAATATCCATCACCGTTCGAACGCCACGGCGCACGTCGATCAAAGCTTCGTTCGCCATCGTGGAAATATCCGATGAGACCGGTCCGAAATCTCCCTGCGCTATCGCCGCAAATCCGGCCTCGCTCTTGGTAAGATAGCCCTTGATCTCATGGCTGATGAAGTGGAGCAGGCTCACCTGCTGTGCATTCACGTTCTCTAATTCAACTTCTTGTTTTTGAATCACCTCGCGTTGCTCGACCTCATTGAAAACACCTCGAATGAGGAGAATTCCGACGGCCAAGACTAGCACGAATACGCTTAATCGAAAGATAAGGATCGTTGGATCGGACGACAAGAGGATATCGAACAGGGTCAGAATAGCCACGCTCCCGACAAGTAACGCCGTCGCGATGATCTTCACATTGAACAGATGATGTCTCGATATGGCATACGCGGTCAATATGATGAACGGAAAAATGAACAGAGGGCCATACTGAACGAACGAAGAATTACCAAGCACGGCTGGAGCTATGAAGTTAAACGCGAGGATGAGCGTGAATGTGATGACCGTACCCAAGAGAATAGTTCTATACGCCGCACGCTCTTCGTTCCGCGCTCGATATGTTTGAATGGCGAATTTGATGAAGCTTGTAATGATGAGCATCCCGACGAATAGACCGAAGATCGCAATGGCAGGTCCGTTTGTCACATTTTGAACACGTCCGGTCTCAGAAAAACTCGTGATCTTCTCAAAAACGAACGGCGATAGGGTGAGCAGTGAGACAAGCGCGGTCAGCGGAATGAGCACATGACGATACCACGCGGGAAGCGACCTCTTTTCAGCGGGAAAAACGTAATAAAAGTGAAAGAGCGAGAACGCGAACCATGTCGCGGAGAACAGCAATGCTCGCAGAAGCCAGAGGACTATCTGCGGCGAAGAAGATTCATAGATCTCAATATTCAGAACGCACCAAATGATGGATGAGATCGCGATGTAGAGGAATGCTTGATGAGTCACACTTTTGCGATTGCTGATGAAAACGGCGAACCCGATGACAAGCATGAACGCAGCTACTACTGCGACAAAAAAAAGATCAATATTCGTAAGATCGAAGTAGGCGTTTGTCATCGTTGTTCGTTCAATGCCAAGTAATGACCGTGAGAATAAAACCTGAGCGAAGACCCTGCGTGTCTACGCTTTATATTCTGTTTTGTAGCGAAGCGCAAATTTGAGAATACCACGGCGTTCAGAAAGACGGGGTGCGACCAGCCGGTCAATGTTTGCGGCAGCAGGTGGATATCGCTTCGCAACCCGTCATAATTGAGGGAATATCTCCCCAGTACGGACATGATCTCCATAAGTTTGATCACCCCATCGTTGTCGAGGTGGTGTAAGAAAAGCATTGTCATCACCACAGTAAAATCTCGCGGTTGAAATTCCCGAGAAAGATCGAAAATATCATTTTGACATTGCACGATCAAAACGGGGGTCTTGTGTTCTCTCTCAAGCCTAAGCAGGACATCTCTGCTAACGACATTCTCGCGCACGATCGTAACGCGAGGATCATGAGTCTCGTTGAACGTCTGCGCGACCAGTGTGTGGGCTAATTCAGATGTGTCGATGGTCATGATGGTGACGTTGCGCACCTGATCCCCGGAAAGGAGCGTGGTGACGAATTGTCGCTCGGCCTCAGCGGCACCGCTACCGAGCGATGCGATTCGAATGCGGCTATCTTTTGAAATTTGCACAAGACGCAGAAGGCATTCTACGACCGGTCGCGCGATACCTGGAAAAGGTCGACGTTCGACCTCGGACAATTTGGCATGCATGATGTGGTCAAGGTCAGGCAGTATCTCATTGATCTCAAGAAGGTCATCCGGTTTGATCGAGTGGGAATGGATAAGCCATTTCACATATGAAGGCACCGTTCGTATCGCCTCAAAAAAACGCAGATTCTGCTCAATCGCGTACGCATTAGTCAGCGGATGATCGTCACGTTTCAGACCTTTCAATTGAGACAAAATATAAGTGATCTGCGCTGAACGATCCTCGGGCACTGTTCCAGTGCTCGGCGTTCGCTCTGCGGTGCTCATATTGTCCGTTTCGTTACTGCTCATAGGTAATGTGTGGAGCTCGTCGCTTTGTTCGCGCACTCGCTGGACGGTGCGGGAGGCCGATGCGCAAAATCATGACAACGCCTTTAGACCCGACGGCCTGTTCAATTGACTCTTGCGCCGCAAGGATCCTTTTTCGAAGCTGCGACGCGATATCCGGGTCATTTGTTCGCCTCACGTATTCCGCAAGATAGAGAAGTCCTGCAAGTGGTTGAGCGGCGAGACCTTCGGCAGTCGTGGTAAGCCACGCACGTTCCATGCACCTGCCTGCGTTTATAAAATCCTCTTGCGTGGTTCCGGTGAGTATGACCGCTATACAGGCTCCAGTTCTCGCGTATAAGGCGGAATTACCCAATGCCGCGCCTCGCGCGAAGCCGATACGATTGAGTGTCGCCGTCACGGGCCAGAAATTCAACGCCCGAAAAAGAAGTTGCACCGGGGGCGGTAATTCCATCGTCTTAATATACATGCCTGCCTCACCATTCTCGTTCTTATTCTCATCCCAAAAAATACTATCGAAAAAAGATCGGTGAAGTTTCTTTGTTCGCAATGCGGCCTCTTCCATGAGCACAGACGAATGAGCGATGGTCTCAATTGCGTGGCGATCAGTGACAAGTAGCGCCCGAGCATCGCCCTCATGAATATCGCGAAGATGCTCAAAGAAAGACGGCTGAATGATCTGATGATATGGATTGCGATTCGTGTGACGCTTTTCGATCGTGTGAAATAAAGGATGCCCCGAACGATCACGCTCGTCAAAATGTACACGTGCGACGGCGTCGTCCTCTCCGTGAGAAAGATCAATAGCGGTATCGAGCCCGTCTTCCTGTGCGGCGATCGAGATATTTTCCACGAGCGCTCCGATCGCGATCATCGTGCCGCGAGCCTCAATATTGAGGATCGGGTTATCGAGCTCGGGAAGCGCGTAAACATAGACCGTGTCACCCTTGACGGCAAAACGCCACGGTTGCGTATTATCGCCGGAAGGCGCCTTGGTACCGTGATGAAGAATTCGCTCGAGACGACTGCGGTCGATCATACGTATGATCTCATGGAAGTCCGATCGCGCGACGGAATTCGGCACGACGAGCATCTCGCTCAGTTTTTCCATCTGCATACGTCGGGTCGAAGATCGAGTCAAGGCTTATTTCCACCTTCTGCTGAGTCAGCGGTTGCTTGAGCGCGATCCGCCTCAATGCGTAGGCGATGGCAACACCGGAAAGCGTCGCGGCGTCACCCAGTTGTGGCCAGGAGTAGATCGTCTTCCCCACCTGTAACAACGACTCTGTCATGCGTATGGTGACGAGGTCAGGACCCGCGATCTTCGTCGCCAATCGAGGCAATTCCTGCGGCGGGAACGATCTGAATTCTTCGATCGTGATGTCCCCTATCGCGCCGTTGAAAAGCTGAGCATTGCGATCGAGATCGAACCGATCTGCTTCAAAAATGATGTTGTCGCCATTATCAGTTGCCATGATGACCGGAATACCGCGCTTACGCGCCTCGAATCGAAGGCGTATTTTCATCTCAAGGTTGTCTGTTTCTTCGACCAGGACGTCGATATCGGACAGAAATGCATCCATGTTCGCTTCCGAAACTCCATCAGGAAATGACTCCACATCGGCATACGGATTGAGCTGGTAGAGATATTCGCTCGTTAGATCAGTTTTCTTCTTACCGACATCAAGAAAATCGAAGCGTATGCGGTTCAGATTAGAGGGCGACACTGTATCCGGGTCCGCGATCTTCACGTGACGGCCGCCACCCATGAGCGCAAAGGTCGCGACGCCGTGACTGCCTACTGATAGACCAGCGTATGCGACTCGCAAGCCGTAGAGCGCGGCTTGCTCGTCCTTCTTGATGATCTCTCTATTGCGCGCGGTGCGTATCTCAAGATGCTCTGATTCTGTGAGATAGTGGGCGCATGTTCGATTCCAAGGAAAGTAGAACCATTCGCCGCATTCCGACAGCGATTTACCGACAGCGTATTCTCTCGTGAATTGTTCAAGTTCAGAAACGTGATCTTTGATGAATTTGAAACGCGGATTCCGTATGAGGAAAAGATCCTCAAGGAGCAGTTCGTACTGATCGATGATATTTGCCGGCTTCAATCGCCCGACGAACGATCCATATGTCTCAGTGCTTCGGTCAAGTCGTTCAGGCATGCTGAAATGATATCACGCCATTTTCAATTTTGTTTGAGTACCCACCGCTGCTTGATATCTCGCCTGAAATACGCCGGGTCTTCATAGGGCCAGTACACAATTTTGGGGACGGATCGGGCACCGAGAAAGTTGCACAGTTCACGAAACTCTGAATTCTTCTCTTTGAGATTCTTTATGATCTCGGCGAGCAATAACGCTGAGAACTCGGGGCTGGCCTCTCTCCCCTGACGTAACTCGACGTTGATCTCAAGATATTGGTCGTGCGAGTCATCAAAACGCGTAGCAAGTGTCAAGCGGCCCGACAGGAACGGGGCGAATGATTCTCCGAGCAGGACCTCTTTGACGGTCTCCGGATAGACTTGTAATCCGTACAAAGTCGCCGAGAGATCACTACGCTCATACACATAGACGAACGGCAACAATCGAAGATCATCTGGGATCTTTGCGGCCTTCATTTCCTTCAAAAGATCGACACCGTGATCCGCCATGATCCGTTCAATTTCAGCGAATGTATACACGCCGCCATTGTCGCCGATCGCATACCGCATAAGCGGCATGGCGCTATCCGCCGAGAGTAGCAATTGCCCTTCGTGTTGTTCGAATGCAGTGTAGGCGGGAATGTTCTGCGCGAGTGTCGGCGTTTTGCTGATATCGCCGAACAAGGTCTTAAAAATTTCAGGTTTTTGTATCGCGATCTGACGAACACGAATAGAGAGCGGTGTCTCGAACGCCATCGTTCCCACGTCCGCGCTCCCGTATACATTCATTGTATCGGTCAGCGGGTTCTTTATGTTCGCCTTTTTCACGACGTAATCTCGAAATTGCTCGGTGAATGCTTCTGCCGCGAAAAGAATTGCCACTTTGTGATTCTTTAAGGAAATACCTGCCTCGGCCGCACCGTCGAGGACATCTTTGATGAACGGCGGATACCCGGTAAGAATGATCTGTTTGTAGCTGGGAGCAAGTTTTCGAAGTATTTTCAGTATTTCGGTGCGGTTGATGCCCGGAGTAATGATGGATATCGGATGCCCGCGTTTTGACATAAGCTCGAAGGCTTGGTATGTCAACAGGCCGCCGATCCAGATCCCCATGCCGAAGCATATGATGACAAGCGTAGATTCCGTTTTCGAGAGCGAAGTCTGAAGAAAAAAGCGCTCATGGATCAGCGCAGATTGTTCGTCGATGGTCGGTGACCGTCCGAAGAAGAACGGTTCCCCGGTCGAGCCGGATGTTGAAGTAAGCACATGTGGCGTCGCCAGTGAGCCGCCCCAAAAAAGATCTGCATATTTTGCAGGGCGTAGATAGTTGTCCTTTGAGGTAAGTGGTATGCGCAACAGATCGTGGTCTGTCTTGATATCCGCAGCTCGAGTCCCTGCATTTTTCAGGAATTTCTTATATGCCGGCACTTCTGCCGCCATTTTGTGGAACAATCGCACGAGCGTAGAATCGGCCCGTGGAGATTCTGGGCTACGAACCTTCTTCGTACTCTTTTTCAGCCGTGGGCGAACCGATTGTTGCATATATTGCCCTACACGATGACATATTTACGATCGTTGAACAAGGTCACGCAGGTGCTTCAAAACGATGCCCTGATGCTTGGGAGATGGGACCGCCATCCGTATGGTATTACTCAGCAGCGTTCTGGCGGGGTCATACGCGGACATCCATGATCCTTCGGATACGTGAATTTTCCGCTTATGTAGCAAGCTCGAAAGAGAAACGGCATCCGGAACCCGAAACAAAATGAAATTCGTGGCAGAAGGATAAGCGGTGACGCCGGATATGGTACGGAGCTCGGTCAATATATCGTCGCGCATGTCTGCAATAAGTCTGCGGCGTGCCACGAATTCTTTTGCTCGCACAAGTAAAGCCTGTGCGATGACGACGCTGGGATGTGCTACCGGCCATGGCAGGAGCGCGCGCGTTATGAGAGGGGTAATGTCCGGCGACGACATACAGTAGCCAATTCGTGCTCCCGCAAGCCCGAAGGATTTCGAAAGTGTGCGAAGAATAACGATCGATTGCGAATCGAGCCGTTCGATCGAGGTTTCTCCACCGAATTCAAAATAGGCTTCATCAACGACGGCAAGTATGCCATACTTTTGCGCCGCATCGAGCACTTTCTTGAGGTCCTCATGCGGAATAGAAGATCCAAGTGGATTATTTGGTGTACAAAGAAATATACATCCCACGCGACTCGCGGCGATGGCTTCAAGTACGTCGGCTGTTGGAAAAATAAAAGCTCCATCGACCTCATGGTAATAAAACGGAATGACAGTGGCGCCTTTTTGTTCAGCAATTCGCTCGTATCCGTAAAATGTGGGTACCGGAAGACCGATGGGCAGACCCGTGTGTTCGCAGTATTCGGTCAAGATAGAGATCGCCGCATCTGAGCCGGCAGTGACGTTCACACGTTCCCGATCGACACCCGCATAACGGGCCAATGCGTCCAATAATGCGTCGTATGATGGATAGGTAGACAGTGTCTGCGCTTTCAACAATTCCGCCAAGCCACCTATGATCGCGTCATCCAGCAACCAATAACTTTCGTTATGTGCCAAAGGAATTATACCCGTACTGCCGTTCATAGTCTTTGAACTCTCATCAGCTTCGAACGAACGCGAGGATGATAAACACCCCTAGGAACCACAGAAGTGCATAGGGTAAGCCGAAAATCGCATGGATCTGATTGCCAGGATTCCATAGTGCGACGAGAGCCGGTATCTGCAACCACATGACTATGAGCGCGATAGTTCCACTTATACCGGCGAGGAAGGAATTCATCAGTCCGCCCGATGACCCCCCGAACGTTGCCGTCATGCGGTTCGTGAGAAGAAATACTGCGATAAAGATCACGACCAAAATACCTGCCATGACATATGTCGATGCCAAAAATGGAGCGATCACACTTTCCAATAGGAATGTATGCGGAATGAGACTAAAAAGAAATAGTGATACGGGTGACGTGATTGCGATTATAGAAGCATGTGCCGCACCCGAGCGCATCGCATCTATGGTGAGCAGAAGGACAAGTAGAACGAAGACGATCCAGCCGAACGGGATGTGAGTGAGCCAGGTGGGAAAAAGAGCAGAAAGATTCATAGATCAAAGTCCTTCTGCACGCAACTTATCAATAAGGTCTCGCGCAGAGCGGGAAAGTTTCTTCGGAAATTCGATGTCGACGCGAATGATGAGATCGCCACGGCCGCCGCGAGCGGTTGGGACACCTTTTCCGCGGATCCTGATAGTCTCGCCATGCACAATACCGGCAGGTACCGTGACGACTTCTTCACCATCAAGCGTCGAGATGCGATACTCGCCGCCGAGAAGTGCATCGGTGAGCTTGATCGGAAGTGCCGTGAGCAAATTATTGCCGTCACGCGAGAATGATGCGTCGGTCTTCACGTGCAATTTTACATAAAGATCCCCCGCGCTGCCGCCCTTGGCCGCTTCACCGCGACCCGGCATACGGATCATCTCACCATCTTGGACTCCTCCGGGGACAGTAACGTGGATCTCCTCCTGACGCTTCGTCACGCCCGCTCCACGGCAGGTCTCGCATGGTGTCTCCGGGATCTCACCGCGGCCGCTGCAGGTCGGGCACAAGCGTGCTGACGTGAAGTTCCCGAAGAAGGTGTTGCGGGTCTCACGAATATCACCCTTGCCGTTGCAGGTCTTGCAGGTGATCATTTTCGAACCCTTCTTGGCTCCAGTACCGCTGCACACGTCGCAGACCGCCATCTTCGAGATGAGCACCCGGCGATCTGTGCCGAAAATACTCTCTTTAAATGAAAGCTCGATATCGATGGAAATGTCGCGCCCTCGCTGTTGACCGCGCCCACCGCCACCATTGCCCCCGAAAATATCACCGAAAATATCACCGAGGTCGAATTCGACATTCTGCCCATTGAAACCCTGGAATCCTTGCTGGAAATTTGAGAAATCGAACCCACCGAATCCTGCGCCGGATGCCGCACCGTTGCCTCCCGCAAATGTCTTGCCGTACGTATCGTATTCCGCCCGCTTCTTTTTATCTGAAAGCACGGAATACGCCTCGCTCAGCTCTTTGAATTTGGCCTCATCGCCGCCCTTTTTGTCGGGATGATGTTTCTGCGCGAGTTTGCGGAAAGCTTTTTTTATATCGTCTTCAGTCGCGGATTTCGAAAGCCCAAGAATATCGTAGTAATTCTTCATAGAGGTCATTATATTCTCGCATCGCTAAACGCACAACGTGACGCAGTACGTTGAATTTCACACAATGAGCGTTGATTATTTTTGCTCAGCGTCCGGAGCCGGGGGTGTTTCTTCTGCAGGTGGCTGTTGCTGTCCTTTCGACATCGATTCGCCGATCTTACTCATCTCGCTCGAGAGCGCACCCGTAGCTGTTTTGATGGCAGAAATATCGGAGCCGGCGCGGGCAGATTTCAAAGCGTCGATCTTTTCCTGAACTCCCTTCTTGATGTCATCGGTCACCTTGTCGCCGTGCTCTTTCAGTGCTTTTTCTGCAGCATATACCAATTGGTCGGCACTATTCTGTGCCTCCACCAATTCCTGCTTCTGCTTGTCGGTCTCCGCATTCACTTCCGCATCCTTGCGCATCTTTTCTACTTCTGCATCAGAAAGACCGGACGAAGCTTCAATGCGTATCGATTGTTCTTTATTGGTGGTCTTATCCTTCGCTTTGACCGAAAGAATGCCGTTGGCGTCGATATCGAATGAGACTTCGATCTGCGGCATGCCGCGCGGCGCCGGCGGAATACCATCGAGATTGAATCTACCGAGCGATTTGTTGTCAGCTGCCATCGGTCGTTCACCCTGCACGATATGGATCTCGACCGAAGGCTGATTGTCAGATGCAGTCGAGAACGTTTGTGAGCGCGAGGTCGGGATCGTCGTATTGCGCTCGATAAGCTTGGTCGCTACGCCGCCGTACGTCTCGATCCCGAGCGACAGTGGGATCACATCCAGCAAGAGTACGTCCTTTACATCACCTTGCAAAATTCCGCCCTGTATAGCTGCGCCGAGTGCAACGACTTCGTCGGGATTCACGCTCAAATTCGGCTTCTTGCTGAAGAATGTCTCGACGGCTTTCTGCATCGCCGGCATGCGCGTCTGACCACCGACGAGGATGACTTCGTTGATATCGGGGATCTTGAACGGCGATGCTTCCATCGCGCGCTTGGTGATCGTCATAGCGCGTTCAATAAATTCATTGGTGAGCTCTTCGAGCTTCGCGCGCGACATCTTCACGAGCAAGTGGCGCGGACCGGAAGAGTCGGACGTGATGAACGGGATGTTGATCTCGGTCTCTACAGCAGTCGAGAGCTCGATCTTCGCCTTTTCTGCGGCCTCATCAAGGCGTTGGCGTGCGAGCGGATCATTTCGCACATCGATGCCGGATTCTTTCTTGAATTCCTCCGCGATCCAATCCATTATTTTTTGATCGATGTCTTTGCCACCGAGATGTGAGTCACCATCTGTTGAACGTACTTCGATGACATCGTCGCCCACTTCGAGAACGGAAATATCGAACGTACCGCCGCCGAAATCAAAGACGACGATCTTCTCGTTCTTCTTTTTGTTGAATCCGTATGCGAGTGCCGCTGCCGTCGGCTCATTGATGATGCGCTTCACGTCCAAGCCCGCGATCTTGCCGGCATCTTTCGTCGCTTGACGCTGTGCGTCGTTGAAATATGCCGGCACGGTGATAACGGCCTCCGTGATCGTCTCTCCGAGGCGGGCTTCCGCATCGACTTTCAATTTTTGAAGTATCATCGCGGAGATCTCTTCCGGGCGGTACCATTTGTCGCCCATTTTGACCTCTATGCCGCCGGTAGCTGATTTCTGCATCTCGAACGGGACCGACGTGCGATCTTTTTGAACAGCCGATTCGTCGAAGTTGTGGCCGATGAAGCGCTTGATCTGGTAGATCGTATTCTTAGGATTTGTCACTCCCTGACGGCGTGCGAGCAGACCGACGAGTCGTTCACCCGTCTTCGAGGTGGCGATCACCGACGGCGTTGTGCGCGCACCTTCCGCATTCTCAATGATCTCCGGCTCACCGCCTTTGACGACCGCCATCGCGGAATTCGTCGTGCCCAAGTCTATTCCAAGAATTTTTGCCATAGAATTTATTTATCGTGATAAATAATTGCAGGTAATCTATATTATATACACAATAAAAACACGCTTGTCAAATTCCGCGGGTGTGGGAAATTATTTTTTAACGATCACCTGCGCCGGTCGTATTACGCGATCACCCGTTTTGTACCCGAACCGAAGAACGCGGACGATCTCACCACTTTCCCCCGGCATGTCATCCACTTCCTGCACTGCTTCGTGAAGTTGGTGGTCGAACTGCTCTCCAACCTTAGCAAATCGTTCTATGCCGTGACGCGAGAGCACATCGAGAAGTTGGTTGCGGATGAATTCGATGCCGTTGCGCCAATTTTCGTCAACCGCCAGCCACGCCTCTCCACCCGCTGCCATATCGAAGCTGTCCAAGACCGGGATGATATCCTCTATGACGGTCTCTTTGCCGCGACCGTGCGCACGATCATGCCGCTCTGTCGCCTCTTTGCGTGCATTGATAGAGTCCGCTTTGCATCGCTGCCATCCATCGAGATATTCATCACGTTTTTCCTTTGTCTCTTTCAACTCGTCGCGCAATTTTTTGACCTTCGCCTGTGCTGCGCCGATATCGCCCATCTCATCCTCGGGCTCGAAATTTATTTCTTCATCGGAGTGTTCGTTCATACGGGGCGAGTATAGCATAATTCGACATCAAAACAGAGGCTCCCACACGTTGTCTGGAGGATCAGATCCTCCAGAATAATCGCTTACGCACGAAGCCGCATATCGTTACGTTCGACGGTGTGTTACTGCGTTACCTCGAAAGAAAACAACCCCGTGTGGGGTTGTTTGTCTTCGCCGTACTCATCGAAACTAGCGCTTTGACCACTGAGGTGCACGACGTGCCCCCTTGAGGCCGAACTTCTTGCGTTCCTTAGCTCGAGGATCACGCTTGAGGAACCCACGGACCTTGAGATCTTTGCGTTGCTCTGGGACGATCTCGATCATGGCGCGAGAGATTCCGAGTCGGACGGCTTCGGCTTGTGACTTATGTCCGCCGCCTGAAACTTTTGCCGTCACGGTATACGTCGCTCCGAGAAGCGCGATTGGAGCGAACGCTGTCTTTACCATCATGGCAAGTGGAAAATATTCCTCAGCCGGTTTGCCGTTGACGACCATCGTCGAGCTCTTGGAGGGCGTGATGCGAACACGGGCAGTCGCGGTCTTCCTGCGTCCAACCGCTTCCGTATACATCGCTGCTTTTGTTGCCATACTTGAATTATGCGTTGATAGTAAGATTCTTCATGCGTTCCGTGCGGAACGTGTTGCGCGGCATCATGCGCTCGATCGCGCGACGCAATGATTCGCCCGGCTTTCGCTTGTTCATCTGCTCGAGCGATTCGATCTTGAGGCCGCCCGGATAACCGCTGTAGCGCGTGAACTTGGTCTGTACGATCTTCTTCTCGCGGATCGTGATCTTGGAAACGTTCGTGATCGTGACCTTCACATCAGAACGGATGTTGGGCGTATAGTCGGCGCTGGTCTTACCCATCAGCATCTTCGCGGCCTGTGCCGCGACGCGACCGAGTGACTTACCGGCGGCATCTATTTCGTATGTGGTCTTTTTTGTAGTCATATTATTTAACGAATTCGATGCGGGCGGATTCTGTCGCTTGCTTGCCGATCTTACCAAGCAGGATGATGCGTGTATAACCCCCGGCACGCTTCGCAAAGCGTTCACGAAGATCACCATTGAGCTTCGTTACGGCTTCAGGTGCGCCGCCCAAACGAGTTGCGATAAGGCGGCGCGAGGCGACGGTATTTTGCTTACCAGCAGTCACCAGACGTTCGACGAAGGGACGCAACTCTTTGGCCTTCGCGACTGTCGTCACGATGCCATCCTGAAGAACGAGCGAGCGCGCCAATGAACGAAGAAGCGCGGTGCGCTGACCCTTCTTTCTCCCGAGCGTTCGACCTTTTTTGTGATGCAACATACACGTTATCGACTTAATTATTGTGAGCGAAGAGTAAGACCGAGGTTGGAAAGTGCGCGTTTGATGTCCTGCAGGCCCTTTTGGCCCAACCCTTCGATCGCCAAAAGATCATCTTCGCGCTTGCGAACAAGACCGCCAACGGTACGAATGGATGCATTGTCGAGCGCCATTTCAACGCGCTGCGGCATGCCGAGTTCGGTGATGCGGGTCTTCAATATCTCGGCGTCCATCGGAGCCGATTTATCCTCGCGGGCAGGTGCGCGCAGATCGGAGATCATCGCCGATGATTCCGTCTCCTCCTCTTCCTTGAAACCGACGACCGCTTTGAGCTGATGGATCATCGTCTCGATCGAGCGCTCGAGCGCCTCGCGCGGTGCGAGCGTGCCATCGGTCTCGATCATGATGCGTAAGCGATTGAAGTTGGTGCGGTCACCGACACGCATGTTCTCAACTTCATAATTAGCGCGGCGGATCGGAGAGAAGATCGCGTCGATCGCGATGGTGCCGATGTCGACACGCTCTTTCTGATGCTCTTCCTTCGGAATGTAGCCCAAGCCTTGTTCCGCACGGAGCTCAAGCTCGAAATTGACCTTGGAGGTCACATCGGCGATCGGCTGCTCTGGATTGAGGATCTCAACCTGGCCCGGGAGCTTAAGATCGGCGGCCGTGACAAGCTTCGGTCCTTTGACGGAGAGCGTTATGGTCTGCGGCTCGTCAGACAAAAGCTTAAAGCGGATCTTGCGGACATTGAGGAGGATCGTTACGACGTCCTCCTTTACGCCCTCGATCGTTGAGAATTCATGCGGCACGCCGGGGATCTTCACATGCGTGATCGCTGCACCCGGCAGGGACGAAAGAATGATGCGACGCAATGAATTGCCAAGCGTATTGCCGTAACCCGGATAGAGACCGTCTATTTCGTAGATACCGCTCCGTTCCGACTCGGAGACGACGCGCGGCTTGCTCGGCAATGCAATGTGGTAGTCCGACATAAAGCAATAAAAGTTAGCGTCCCGAAAGACTAATAAAAAGTTGCGTCATTATACATTATCTGCTGTAAAACTCAAATACCGTGGGGTAATCAAGTCCCATATCAACACTGTTGTAGGTCGGCTCGCTCTTGATCTCAGCTCGCAGAAGTTTCTGGTCTGCGACGATCCATGCCGGAACGGCACGTCCGCTCTCGGGATTCACTTCCGCGAGCGCTGCAAAAAGCGGGCTGGTGCGACTTCCCTCTCGAACCGTTATAACGTCTCCGGTGTGAACACGGTATGAGGGAGTCTTGATACGAACACCGTTGACCACAATATGTCCGTGGCTCACGATCTGGCGTGCGGCGCGGCGAGTGCTCGCAAGACCGGCACGATAGATCGCCGAATCGGCGCGCATTTCGAGCGCGATGTGGAGCGCACCGGAAGGATCCTTCTCCTTGAAGGCAGTATGCGCATAGTTGGAAAGCTGACGCTCCGAAAGACCGTACGTGAAGCGGACCTTCTGCTTCTCGATCAGCTGGCGACCGTAATCCGAAGGGGCGCGGCCGCGCGGCTTTTTCGTGTTCGCTTCGGACAGCGAGAACTTTTGAGACTGCGTCTTTTCGAACACGCCTGCTCCGAGGCGTCGCGCGATCCTATACTGTGATTTTACGAGCAACATAGATTTTAAATATTAGATACGACGAGGCTTCGGAGCGCGCGGGCCATTGTGCGGAACCGGAGTGTCGTCTGAGATGCGTACGACATCGATCCCCTTACCGGCAAAAGCACGCAGCGCCGACTCACGGCCGGCACCGACACCGCGAATAATAACGTCGACTTCCTTCATGCCGATGATGTTCGCCTTATCGCCGACAAGCTCACCGACTTTGGCTGCCGCGAACGGTGTGCCCTTCTTCGCCCCGGAGAAACCGAGACTGCCCGAGGACGACCATGCGACGGCGTTGCCATTCTTATCGGCCAACAGCACCTTTGTGTTGTTGAAGGTCGCATGAATATGCAGGGTGCCCGCGGTGATATTTTTCTTTGCAACACGTGCGAGTGATCGCGACTTAAGACCCGCGTCGACGGTACCGCCTGATTTTCTAATGATTCGTTTTTTTCCCATACATCCTTATGTCTTCTCGAGCTTACGGCGGCCCGAAGTCATTGTCTTTCGGACGTTGCCGCGAACTGTTCGTGAATTTGTTTTGGTACCTTGGCCATGCGCAGGCAAGTGCTTGGCATGACGACTACCGCGATATGACTTGATGTCCTTGAGACGGCGGATATTACCGCTGATCTCACGCTTCAACTCACCCTCGACGGAGAACTTTTCAATCGCCTCACGGAGAGCGGACTCTTGAGCAGCGGAAAGATCGGTCGGGCGCTTGCCCGGATCGATGCCGAGTCCCATGAGAGTCTCCTGTGCGCGCGGACGGCCAACACCGTACACTGTCGTAAGGCCTATCTCAAGGCGCTTATTGTCCGGAATGGTTACTCCTGAAATTCTCAACATAAAAAAATTAACCTTGGCGCTGCTTATGACGCGGATTCGTGCAGATGACCCACAAGCGACCCCGACGCTTAACGCTGTGGCAGTGCATGCAGATCTTTTTGACTGAAGCTTTGACTTTCATGTGATTATACGAAATGTGGATCGAAAATTTTACTTCTAGCATTTAGCCGCGCCGGGTTATTCGTGCTCGCCCGCCATACGGATCGAGTTGGACTTGGACACGATCCCCGACAAGCACCTTAATGCGATGCAGCCGCATTTTCCCGGCCAGATATGCCAGAACTACCTCTCCGCTGCCAAGCTTCACACGGAAGAGGGTATTCGGAAGTGCCTCATCGACAACTCCTTCCACAACCTCTAGTTCAGCCATATCTGCGCGTTGGAGAATACCAAAAAGTCCTTCTGCCGTCAAGCTTATTGGCCTTTTGCAGTGGAGGACGTTAGCGGTCCGGTGATTTCGATCTTGATCTTTGAGGGATCGCTCGGAAAACTACTGCTCCAGAATGGCTCTATACGGGCTCGCGCCGCCTCGATCCCGGGGAATCCCCCAATGACGGTCTGGAAGACGCTCTGGTCACGCCCTGCGAGCGCTTTCGCGAGGGCAGTCGTGTCAATGCTCCAGAGTATCTGCGCAGATCCGACGAGCGAAAAGTCGATAGGGGCCGTCCCGAGGGCGACCGGCGTTGTATTGGTCGGCTGTGCTCCATACCCTGTCCCGCCGATCACTTGGACCGGAGTGTTGTTCGTATCGATCGCCATCGTCTGAGCAATAACTGCCGCAAATGCGTCTGAAGCAAATACCGGCACCTGGATGTGCACACTTTCCCCGATCGTCACCTGACTGCTTGTCGCAACTACATCAGGAAGGTCGCTGTAGGTTATCTCTGCAAGACCCGTGAATGCGACCGAACCCGGTACATTTTGCGATTGAACGTATTGCGCTGCCCGTTGTGCCAGACGCGTGCGCATATCTGAAACGGCAGCCTGGCGAATACTCGCGGAAATGCCGGGTTGTGTTCCTGAAAAGCCCCCGGTCATCGAGCCGGACGATTGGGCATAAATTCCCGCATACATAGCGGCATTGGACTGGAGGCCGGGAACAGTGAGGCGTGGAGTAGGTCCGATGTTGTACTGCTGACCAACTTGATCTGCGAATACGGTGACCGTCACTTGACCGGGGGTCGAACCTTGTTTCCCCGGGATGACGACATCCGCTGGAACACGGAATATCAGGCCGGCAGGCGTCTGGAAGCGGGTGTCCTTGATGAGTTTGACGCTCGCCGTGGAATAATTGTTGTACACCGTGATGGAGCCCGATGCTTTCATCTGGGTCTCAGTCGTACCGTTGCTCTGAACCGTTTCAGAATCCTGTAAATCGGTCGTTGCGACGGTATATGCGAGCGTCCCAGTTGCGGCACTCGATGCGGGGTATGCGCTAAATTCAGAGGTCTGGTCGAAATTCACCGTTTGCGTCCGTGCTGTCAGAGTGACCGTCGTGGAACGGAACATGAAAAGCGCCAGAAATCCAACTACAACCACCCCGATGACCGCAAGGATCCAAATCCATACACGGGAATACTTGGAACGCGGCTTCGGAGGCAATCCGCGGCCCGACCCCGTGGACGGTGTCTCGCCGAGTTCGTTCGTCGATGATCGATAGCGTGCTCGGGGCGGCATGTTTATGTTGCGAATACCACGCGCCGGAGCGGCATCTATTGTTGAAATGTCATCATCGTCGTACTCAGGAGCTGACTGAGCCATGACAGACGGCTGCTCCGGTTGGTTTGGAGGAGCGATTGGAACCTTTCGCGTTGTCGGGCGAATCGGACGGTCACCCGATGGCGGGACAATATCCTGAAAATAATCTTTGGCCATATGACTCAGTAGTATACCACGCACCCGGTCAGGACTGCTCTTCGGTGTTGACAAGTGCCCCCGCGATCAAAAGTTCGACATCGGGCGGTGTAGCAGCATCGAAAGCAATGAGATGTGCAAGCTCCGCGCGACCGAGTGCATGAACGGAAAACGGCTGCGCCGTGAGCGTGCATTGCGTGAAATCGATGCGCGCAAAAAAGGTCGTGAGCCATGGGACAAGATCGCTGTGGGTCACCAAAATAAGATCGGGTGGAAGACGCCTCGGTACTGCCACTTTCGTCAACGCTTCTCCATATACCCGCGCCAGATCGATCTCGACACGTGCCATTGATGCCGTCACTGCATCGCAGACATCGCCCGTACATTCATCGCGCTCGATCATGCGTAAAAGAGAAAGCGTTTCCTCCGGTGTGCTTTTTTCGGCAATTCTTTTAACGATGGTGCGTACTCCTTCCGCGATCTGCAGATGCTGCATCGCAAGACCGTCACGTATGACAAGCACATTGGTCGCCTCTGCCGTGACCGCAAGGATCACGCAATCTTTGCCGATATTCGGGATGACATTCATCGCCGAGACGAGCGCACGCGAGCCGGAACGCAACGTCAGTTTCGCACCCGGGAAAAGATGTGCAAGTGATCCAGCGACCTCTTTTTGTATCGTATCATCGCAATCGCTTAAGAGTACTGCTACGGAGATCCGATGAGCCATTTTACCGATGGGAGATCCGGTGGGATAGCCGTTGAGCTCAACGCGGACGACGGTAGATTCGATCAGGCGGTCTTTAACTATTTCAGTGTCCGCGCCAATAGCTTTTTGAGCGGACTCCTGGATCATCGCGCCGGTGACCCGCGTCTCTTTATCGAACGTAGTTGTGGCTCGCACCGTATGTGAACGTATCCAGGGGGCGTCAATGACCGCATACACTTCAGTGATCTTGTGTCCCTTATGTGGACCGATCGCGTATCGAGCGAGCAACTTCTGACCTGCATCTGACAGGCTTGCCAAGACACCTGTTCTCATCGCGCTTTCCGTGCGATCTTCGAACGGTAAGGTCACACGCTCGGCTTCGATGACAGTAGCCGGTCCGTCGTTGTTCATAATGAGCAACGCAATACCGGCGCTCGCGCTTCCGATATCCGCAACGGCAACTACTCTCTTTGATGCGATCGTTCTTCCGAACATCGTATATCAGTATACCAGAGCAAAACGATACAACGCGCTACTGGATGACCGCTTTAATGCGACGAACACCCGCCGCGACAGCTTCTTCTTTTTGGATCTTGAATGTGCCGGCAAGTTCGCGCGTATTGGATACGTGCGGTCCGCCGCAAAATTCTATCGAGAATGCTTGATCGTACTGAGGGTTTGACTCACTGGCGCTCGCTGGCCCGATCGAATACACAGAGACCATATCGGGATATTTCGCACCGAATTCATGTTCGGCGCCAAGCTTCTCAGCATCTTCCCTTGGAAGCGTGCTGCGGACGACGGGTAATGCCGCCTTGATCTCGTCGTTGACGATCTTCTCTACTTCAGCGATCTGATCCGGAGTCATTTTCACTGTGTGCGAGAAGTCGATGCGCAAACGTTCGCTCGTGATATTGCTTCCGCGTTGCTTGACGTGATCGCCGAGAACTATTTGCAACGCCTTCAGCAACAAGTGGTGCGCGGTATGCAGACGCGTCGTCGCTTCGGAATGATCGGCCAGTCCCCCTTTGAATTTTTGTTCACTGCCCGCGCGGGAAAGCTCCTGATGACGCTTCATATGTTCTCGAAAACTTGCCTCGTCGACTCTGATGCCGCGCTCTTGCGCGATCTCCATCGTCATCTCGAATGGAAAACCGTATGTAGTGAATAGCATGAACGCCTGCTCACCGGAAATGGTCTTAGCATCTTGCGTAATTTTTTCGAATTCTTTCATTCCGGTCACGAGCGCATGACCGAATTGCTTCTCCTCTTTCCAAATTTCCGAAGTGATCGTCTCATACATCTCTTCTGCTGCCAGCTCGGGATACGCCTCTTTATATTTTTCAATAATGATCACGGCGCAGCGATTGAGCATGCTCTCCTCCTTCTGGTCGTTCTCCACGCCAAGTTTCTGCGCATGCTGTGCCGCACGGCGCAAAAGGCGACGCAAGACGTAGCCACGATCGGTATTGCTTGGTCGCACGCCATCGGCAAGCATGAATACAGAGGCGCGCATATGATCGGCGACGATCCGATAGGATCTTATCCACGCCACATCATCGTATGATCTGCCCGAGAAGTGGACCAAGAGATCAATAACATCTTTGAATGCGTCGATCTGAAAAACGTCCGCATTATCATTGCTCGCCGCCGTAATACGTTCCAATCCCCCGCCGAAATCAACGTTTTGCTTCGGGAGGAGTCCGAAGGAGCCATCCTCTTTTTTAAGGTATTGCATGAAGACCGAATTACCGATCTCCATGAATCGCCCGCAATCACAATTCGGATGACAATTTGGCCCATAGGCCTCATCATGCGGCAGTCCAAAGTCATAAAAGACCTCACTATCGGGGCCGCCCGGCTCACCCGCCGGCATTTTGTCCGGCGTGCCGGCACGGCTCCACCAATTTTTCTTCGCTTCGTAATAGAAAATGCGTCCGCCTTGCATGCCTTTCTCATAGCCGTCAGCCTCGGAACCGATCTCAACGGTCTTTGCTTCGATCCCTTTGCCAGCGAATAACTCCTTCCAGATGTCGGTCGCCTCAGTATCGCGCGGCAAAATATTTTTTTCATCGCCCATGAATGCCGTCACATAGAGCATGTTCGGGTCGATACCGATCTCATCCGTCAAAAACTCGAAGAACCATTTCAGCTGCTCCTTCTTGAAATAATCGCCCAGTGACCAGTTACCGAGCATCTCGAAGAACGTTGTATGACGGTTGTCACCAACTTCTTCGATGTCTTCCGCGCGAAAGCTCTTTTGACTGTCGACGAGACGGCTCCCCTTCGGATGTGCTTCTCCGAGAAGATACGGCAAAAGCGGCTGCATGCCGCTGCCAGTGAAAAGCGTTGTTGGATCATTCTGTGGTACCAGGGGCGCCGACGGGATCTCTACGTGTCCGCGCGCCTTGAAATACTCAAAATATTTTGTACGAACATCGTTAACATTCATGGCGCTCAGCGTATCGTATTTTGCCAATGTTGGAAAGTGAAGCCTTCCTATTCTTTGGGTATAGGACCCGCCGCTGATTCTGAAAGATCACCAGAGATCAAATACTTTTTCAATGCCGCATTGACTTGCCGCGCAGTGACCGTAAGAACGCGTTGCGGGAAGTCATCCAGCCACGAGGGTGTATGTCCTTCGATCGTAATATCATGCGCCGCGCGTGCGAGATCGCCTGAATTCGCGAGCGTGACGCGCGAGCGCGCCTCATACATCGTGCGATGTTTTTTCACCTCGATATCCGTAGCGCCATTATCAACGATCAAGCGAACTTCACGCATCACGGCCGTCCTTCCGCGCTCATATAGTTGCGGTGCGAATGTCGCCCATACGCAGATATATCCATCCGCGGATGAAAATCCGGCCGGATATGCATAAACGCCGTACGTTAAGCCCTCGACTTCGCGAACGGTTTTCATCAGACGACCGGTAAAACCACTTCGATTACCGAGGATCTGTAGGCCAAGCATAAGCGCAGGATAATCGACGTAATCTTTCGTGATCCCTGTCGCGATCCCAAGCATATAATCGATGCTTGCCTTATCTTCAATGTGAACTGCAATTGACTGGGTGGTACGACGCTCGGCAGGTGCGAACGATGGAATTTTGATATCTGCCTTCGGTAGTTTCGCGAACGATGACTCGATCACCCGAAGAAGCTCCAATCCGTTCATACTTCCCGTCGCAGAAATGACAAGAGAATTCCCATCGATCGCGCGCGCATGGAATTTTACGAGATCGGATCGCGATATCTTTGAAAGCTGAGTACGTGAATCTTCGGTTGATGTTTGATAATTCGGATGCTCTGGGTCGTATAAGAGATGTGAGAGATTGATCCCCGCTTGCGCGCGCGTGTCCTGGCCTTCAAGGGAAAGTTCCGCTGTCGTGCGCTCCTTGAGAATGGCAAGTTCGCGGGTCGGAAATGAAGGCTCACGCAACACTTCAGTTATGAGCATGAGCAAGTTTTTGAGATACGCGTCGCGAACATGTGCGCTGAAGCTCAGACGGTCGCGCTCGACGGTGAATGAAAGCGACGCTCCCATCGAATCCAATGCAATCTGAATCGCGGTCTTATTCCTTTTTTTTGTCCCTTCCAAAAGCATCGCTGCGTGCATTTGTGCCAACATGTCACTACCCGCCAGTCGCGCTCCGCCTGCAACGCTACCGACGATCGACACCATGCCGTGCGACGGGAACGAAGATATGAGCGCGGTGCCACCCGTGCGAAGCTTTAGTACTTTTATACGTTTTGCGTAGCTCATATCGTCGTTTTCGTTTGAGATGATAACGTATCAAAAAGTATTCCCGCAGTTTCGTTCGAGGTTGAAAGATACTTCTTGGCGACTTTATTAACCTCGGAGACTTTCATCTTCTTCACACGGTCCTCAAATGTATACCCGAGCGTCCAGTCTCCGGCGGCGACGGATTCAGAGACGGAGCGAATCTCACTGAATATACCATCATGTTCGTCAGCGATCTGCGAGAGTATGCGCTCCCGCGCACGAGTGAGCTCAGCAGAAAGGATCCCTTTTCGTGCTACCGCCTGCAGCTCCCGCCGCATGATATCGAGCACGCGTTTCGGTTTGACATTCTTACCGACCGTCGCAGTGAATGACATCGTCCCAGGATCATAGAGCGGAAACACTGCGGTGTGGATCTCTGCGGCAAGTCCCTTGTCGACAATGCGTTTCTGCAATCTGCTGGAGAATCCGCCGGCGAGGATTGTGGCAAGCATGAAGATCGGAACAAAGTCCGAGTCTGTCGCGCGCGGCGCTTTGTAGGCGAGCGTCGCGATAGATACGCCGGCGGGTTTGCGTATCTCACACGAATGCGGCTCCATCTGCACCGGCTCGATGATCGTCATTACAGGAATCGAATGTGGTGAGCTTGAGATCGAGCCAAAATTCTTTATAACGAGATGCTCGAGCTCGTCCGGAGAGACGTCACCGAAAACGGCCAAAGTCGCGTTATTGGGCCAGTAAAATTGATCATAAAATTCGCGTAATTTCGCGGCAGTTGATCCCTCGATATCTTCTTTGAGACCGATCGTCGGGATACGATACGGATGAGTCGTGAAGGCTGTCGACATGACCGCTTCGTCGAGGATCTCATAGGGATTATTGCGAGAACGCTCGAACTCATTTCGCACCACCGTCATTTCGGAAGCGAGATCTGCATCATTGAATAGCGATCCGCGCATGCGGTCGGCTTCCATCGCGATCGCCTCGCCAACGCGCTCCGCAGGCAATAGTTCAAAATAATTCGTGCGGTCGAGCCACGTGGTGGCATTCATCAATGCCCCCATCCATTCGAGATGATCAGTGATCGAATTCCCTTTTGCCTTACTGTAATGTTTCGAATCCTTGAAAAGCAGGTGTTCGAGAATGTGCGTCGCACCAGTGTGCCCTGTAGCTTCATTGCGGCTTCCCACATGGAAGGTCACGCAGAGCGCCGCGATTGGTAGCGTTGTATCGCGTTTATACAGCGCGCGCAGCCCATTCGATAGAGCGTATTCGGTGATCCCGTAGGCAGTGCGGACTTTTTTGAGCGTCGCCTTCATAGCGACCAAGAATAGCCTACTTTTTACAGCCAGTCGATAGGCTTTTTATGGTGCGATTCGAGATACGCGTTCACGCGACTGAAATGCTTATTGCCGAAAAATCCATAATGAGCGGAGAACGGCGACGGATGTGCCGACTCCAGTACGAGATGTTTCGTTCGATCGATGTGCTCGCCTTTTGCTTTCGCGTAATTGCCCCACAACATGAAGACGAGATTTTCGCGCTCATCGGAAAGCACTTTGATCGCCGCATCGGTGAATTGTTCCCATCCCTTACCTTGATGTGATCCGGCATGGTGTGCATCGACGGTCAGCGTTGCGTTCAGTAAAAGAACTCCTTGCTTCGCCCATCGTTCCAAGTCACCCGTACGATGGATCATCGGTCGAGAAAGATCGCTCTCGATCTCTTTAAATATATTTTGAAGGGAAGGCGGGAGATTGATGCCATCGCCCACTGCAAAGCACAGACCGTTGGCCTGCTTCGGTCCGTGATACGGATCCTGACCGAGAATGACCACTTCGACATCATCGAAGGGGCAGAGATCGAAGGCACGAAAAATGTTCTTCGGCGACGGATATACGATCGCATTTTGATACCGTTCACGAACGAACGAGGTCAGTTCTTGAAAATACGGCTGTTTGAATTCTCCGTGCAAATGCGCTAGCCACGACGGATCGATCTTAACCTCTTTGGTGTCGCCCATGCAGCGCATCTTACAACGCGCCTTCTGCCTTGAGAATCGCCTTCTTACGAAGCGCACCTCCGCGATTGTAGCTGCCGAACGAGCCATCACTTTTGATGACACGGTGGCACGGTATATCCGGATCGAAATTCGTTCGCATAATTGCCCCGACCGCGCGAGCGGCTTTCTCATTGCCGGCTTTTTTTGCAACTTCCTTATACGTCATTGTCTTCCCTTTCGGAATTTTCCTGACGACATCTCTGACCTTGTCTGCGAAGGTTTTCATATCGCGAGTGTACCATTCGTCCCTATTTTAGCCTTGGCAGCCTGCGCTTGGAGCGCCTTCCCTGCTGCTTCGCGATAGTGGCAGTAGTCGCAGTCCTCGCCAGCTGGAGGGATTTGTTCCGAATCAAGGCACGCCTTCAATTCGACAAGAGCACCGTCGATCCAGTCGGTCGAACCTTTGTACGGCACGAGCGTCAATTCAAAATCGAGACGTCCATCGAATGCGTCACGATCTTTTGTCGCATTCGCGTAGAACCAGTACCCGGTATCAGAGACCATGAATCCATTCTGACGCAAGAGCCATTGATAGATTTCGATCTGACGCTTGTACCCGCGGTGCCACTCTTCATCGAGGCTTTCGATCTTCCCATCTTTGCTTGTCGCCTTGTAATCGATCACGATCAGTTCGCCGTCTTTGTTTACCCAAATATCGTCGACACCGCCACGTACCGTGAGGCCGGTCGCTTTGTGAACGAATTTAACGCCTTGATTCAACGCGTTGCGCCACTCATCCATTCGCTCGTGCGCGAACGGTATGGCGTCGAGACCGTATGCCTTCGCGAGCGGATGCTGCGTACCGTTCGCGCGGTGCGTGTCGAGCTCTTTCTTTAAGAGCGCATCGACCGCCGAGTTAAGATTGAATGGATAGCCGGGCGGACGGGCGGTGCCGAGTTTGTTGTCGATATAAAAACAGCGCTGGCACTCCATGAAAAGATCGATCTTCGAACGCGAGAGCGTCCACTTTGATCCCCCGTAGCACCAGTCGGGATTGCGCTTGGGCTTATAGAAATCGCTCATACGGCCCAGTATATCAGATACCGCTCAAGAGCTTCGCTTCTTCGATCACTTTTGGAATCCGATCGGGCTTCACACCGTATTCCTGAAGGATATGCGGCGCTTGGATCTGCTTACAGAGAACGATCTTCTGATCAAGGAGACGGCGTTTCTCACCATCCGTCAGGGTCGTGAGACACGTGAGCGGGTGTACGCCGGCCTCTTCAATGAGATTTAAAAGGCCGCGTGTGCGCGGATAATCCCAACCGATGATGCGAAGGTTGGAACATTGCGCATAGCGGATCGCATTGCGAGTGAATCGCGTATTGGTGATGAGGCAGCCTTCATCGACCCGAGAGCTCGCTTCCGGCGCTTGTCGCAGATCGTCATAGCGAGCCTTCACATAGAGCGCGTCTTTGATGTCGGTCTTTCCACCGGGATCGTTATGAAATTTCGCCTCAATGCCGACACGATTCCCATCTTTTTCCATGAGAACGTCGATCTCGTGCGTCACGCAGCGCCCCATCAAGGTGACATCGGTTCGTACGCTCCAACCATGCCCGCGAAATACTTCAGCGAGAAAACGTTCGAACGGAAATCCGGAGGGGCCAAGCGCGAAGACCGCGCGCTTCATCGAATAGCGAGCGGCGACCGGCGGCTTTTCTTCTTGCTTGAGTATATCGAACGCGTGTCGATAAATTTCTTCCGTCATTATGCCGGGATGCAGGTCGTGCAGTACGCGCGCGACCACCTTCGCGCGCATCGTTGACGTCGCACCCGCGTGAGCGAGCGAGTGCTCTAATTTCGCCGGGTCGAAGAGCTCAAGCTGGCCGTCGGCTTTGGTGATCGAGATCTGATCCATGAGCATTCATTGTAACGTGCCGATGAAGCGTTCGTACCTTGCTATGCACATATTTGTGAAACACGGGATTCTTGATCCGTTATTTTTTTGATTCATCGATCACTCCGCCTCCGAGACACAAGTCGCCATCATAAAGCACGAGTGATTGACCGGGCGACGCGATATGCGGCGTGTTGAATACACATCGGATCCCACCGTCGGCCTCGGAGATCTCTGCTCCGACCGGCATTTCGTGATACCGAGTTTGCACTTCGCAACGGTGTGGAAGCGTCGGAGTCACTCCGATCCAATGCATATCCGATATCTCCGCTGATCTTCGCGCCGCGTCTTGGCGGTTCATCGACACGGTCAGTGTGTTGGCATCGGTATCGACGTCAACGATGAAATGTGCGGCACCAGACGAGCTATCTGTGATAGTGAACCCGTGCCGCTGCCCGATCGTATACAGTGCCGCCCCGTCATGCCCCCCAATGGTCTTTCCGTTCACATCGAGTACATTTCCGGGATCGACCGTAATGTATCTGCGCAGAAAATCCCGCATCGAAACATCGCCGACAAAACATAATCCCTGACTATCGGGTTTCTCGCTGACCGGTAATCCAAAACGACGCGCCTCGTTGCGCACAGCGGGTTTTTTTATACCACCGATCGGGAACATGATCTTCGTCAGATCTTCCGAAGACGCACGGTACAAAAAATATGACTGGTCTTTCGCAGGATCAATTCCACGCAGGAGATCGGTGCGCGACCCATCCTTGCGAGATGCTTGTGTGCGGGCATAGTGTCCTGTCGCGATTGCATCTGCACCCTCCGCGAGCGCCCACCTCAGGAACGAGCCGAACTTAATGCGTTCGTTGCAAAGGACGTCTGGATTCGGGGTGATACCGCGACGGTAGTCGGCGATCATGGAATCGATCACCTGCCGCTTATATTCCTCTGAAAGATCGACCTCGCGAAATGGAATTGAAAGAGCGGCGCAAACACGCATCGCGTCGAGGCGATCTTCGCGCCATGTGCATTCAATGAACTCCGGCTGCCAGATCCTGATGAAAACACCGGTCACATCATATCCCTGCTCTTTTAACAATGCTGCAGACGTCCCTGAATCCACGCCACCCGAAAGCCCAACAAAAACCTTTTGCATGTTGCCACAATACAACAAGGAGCTGTGGCATGCACTGTTTTGGAGCATCGCCTAACGAGTCAGAAATTCAGTAGCTAGTCCGTCGCAAGACAAAAGATCTCACGCCGCTCAATCGTCGCTCCAAAACAGTGCATGCCACAGCTCTACACCACGTCACTTCCCCAAATATTCCCGTTCATTCGCCTGCTGACATGCATATGTCGCACAGTAGTGCGTGACGCCACTGCTGTCGGCAAGATAATACAAATAGTTACTTTTGATCGGCGTTACGGTGGCGAGCAATGAGTTAAGCGAGGGGCTTCCGATCGGGCCGGGCGGCAAACCCTTGTGCGTATAGGTGTTATACGAGGACTGACTTTTGAGATCGGTCATCGTGAGCTGTGAGTCCGCCTTCGGAAGCGTGTATTGCAACGTCACATCGGTCTGAAGCGGCATGCCTCGTGCGATGCGGTTCCACAGAACGCCCGCGATCATCTGTCGGTCCTGCATATTATTAGCCTCACGTTCCGTGATCGACGCCATGATGACATCATCGGAGAGCGGTCTTCCAAAAGCTTCGATCTGAGATTGGATCGTTGCAACGTGCAGGTCAAAATCCTGACGCATTGATTCAATGACCGTGTTCTCATTCGCATTGGGTAGAAAATAGTAGGTGTCAGGGAACAAATATCCTTCGAGCGGAGTCGCTTGAGCGAGGAAATTTTGGGCGTTGAAATCCTGCAATTCGATCGAAAAGATCGTCGCCATTTGTCGCACCGTCTCCCCCTCACTGATCCTGATCTTGAGGGGTTCAAGACCGAACGCGCCAATACCTATCGTGCGCGCAACATGAAATACATCGAGCGGTTCCGTAAAAATATAATCCCCCGCATGTAGATCGCGTTCATGCCCGAGAAGTGTCGCCATAACGCGGAACGTAAAGGCGGATCGGACGACCCCGTCTTGTTGGAGGATCTCGCTGACTGCTCTGCCGGATTGCCCTGCCGGTATAGTAATGATCTTTTGCAGCGGAAAATTATCCGGTGGGCGGACCAAATAAAGATATGCATAGATCGAGAGCAGTCCGAGGATCAATATGATCAGAACGGTGCGCCGGTTGGCGTTCTCGCGCCAACGGCCTGATAATGAGCGTTCAAGCCCGTCAAGATACGCAAGGATCTGCGTGACAAAGTTGTCCGATGATGGATCCATAGACATATCGAACTATTTGGGCAGGTTCGCCGGCGGCTCTGCTTTTGTCGCCGGGATGCGTTCGAGTCCGGGCACCATGATGCCCGCGCTCGGGAAATGGAACATCGTTGCGATGACCTCATTCGTCATGACCTTATAGGGAACGGTCCACGGCGCGAAGAACGCGCAGCGACGTCGATACGCATCGATATAACGGCGGATCAAAATAGTATCGCGGATGCCCATAAAATCCTGCCAGGGGTAATCGAATGGATTGTGTCCGCGCGTCGGGCGTAGCTCGTTGAGATAACCGGGATTGTTGATGGATTTCCAAAACCAACGCATACCATTAAGCGTCGCGCCATTGTAGACAGCGTTCTCGGCGATATAGAGCCCGCGCACCGCGACGTCGAATGGGATCTTGCCCAATTGTCGTTCCATGATCCGCATCTGTTCCGTCTGGCTCCACGTCGGGCGGGGAAATCCGTATTTGCGATCGTCGGTCTCCGGTGCGTCTTCCTTTCCCGGTGTTAATGAGGCTTCTTTGCGGATCTTTTGAATTTCTTTCTTCACACGTTCCATCCACAGCTTGTCGCCGGCTTTCGGATTGAAGAGACTGTCTTGTTTCGCGGACGCTCGAAAAATGATCTGCACCCAGACCTGTTCGCCCTTATTGAGGGAGCTCAAGTACTCGAATATCTGTGCGATCGGATCTACTTTGAATTCCTCTTTGGGATCTTTGTCGAGCTCGAATTCGACATAGGTCTTCAGCGGAAAGGCATCGCTCTTCGTGTAGAGATGCTCATTGACAAAGGCTCGGTGTTTGCTGGGATCGAATTTGAACTTGGACGCATAGTCCTCTGCTTGGTGGATCTCTATCTCGGGAAATTGCGCGTAGAGCGCCGCCTCAACGACGTGACGGTGGCTCTTCCAGCACCAAATGAACATATGAACTTCACCACCGAAAGATGCGTACTCGAAGGAATACCAGACACGCACCTGACCATGCCAGATGCGATGCAGGAATGCGCCCTCGCCGGAGGTGTTGTATAAGCTCGCGAGCGCGACCTCCATCGCCCGCGGCGATTTTGTGATATCGCGCGGGATCTTTATATCGAGCACGACCGGGTCGCGGCCGGATATGAAAAGCCCCTGTACATACCAGACCCATACCGACCACGATGCCAGGATGAGAACGATCGGTAACCAGAGCGGCGCTGTTCCCGCAAGCCATTCGAGCGTGAAGAGCGATAGTCCCGGGATCTCGAACGCGAGAATGAGCAGGAGACCGATGAACGTGACCCAGAGCGACAAGGCGCGCGATACGCCCCATTCGGCGAGCCATTCAAAAATGAACCACCCGAACCACGTATTGTGCACAAGGTAGTCGAATGACGTTACCGGATACTGCTCATGATCGGCATGGTCGCCATGCGAACCGCCGAACAGCCCGTCCTCAAAGATGGTACCGCCGAATACGCCCGACGGAGCTTCATGTGCGTCGTCTGCCATTGCCCAAATAATACCACTTCAACGGCATCGCGAGCATTGATACCAACATATTCGAAAACCGACCGAACGAATTCACGTTGCGGCCGGTCATTCTTAGTATTTCAATTTGAAATTATTTCTTTGCGAGCGCGTAGCGTCCGTCGCTTTGACGAGAGAATGTTCCGTTCTGGAGATTGACGGCGATCGTCGCTTCCTTGACGTATCGCTCGCGCTTCACGCGATCGATGATCTCGTCGCGGGTAAGCGGACCTTCGCGCGTGATGATCCCCTTGATGACATCGCGGACGACGCCCGGCTCGTACCCCCATTCTTTCAACGCATAGAGACCGCGACCGACAAGAACGAAGCGGCTGTCCTTGATGAGCTCATTGTGAGTGGTCGCCGGATGGGTCTTGCGATGGAAAAGCTTCTCGATCCCCTTGGCAACTTCGGTGAAGTGCATCGGAGAGCCATGGCGCTTGAGCGTGAGGTAGGCGAAATCACGCGTGTTCTTGATACGCACGTGCGGCGAATCGATGCGGCCCCATTCACCCAACGGGTTGCGGCCGATTCGCTTAGAGATCAAAAGCCAGTGAGGAAGTGCCTCATCAATGCGATTTTTCACTCCCGCAGTTTTGAGATACTTCGCGAACAACTGCAAGAATTCCTCTTCTGGCGTGAGACGATTCGCTTCGATCGATTCGTAGAGATTCGTGAGCGCCTTCTCAACTTGCTCCGCGAGCTGATCGTCGGTATACCAACGGGCACGAAAGTCGTTGTCTTCGCGGCGCATTTTGAACGGATGACCGACGGTAAGAATGAATACGAGATGATTGCGATCGGCTTCGTTCTTCGCGATTTTTTCCAAAAGCGTCTCTTCAGCGAGAATGCCGCCGAGCGTATTGATCGCGTGTTTGAGGTCTTCAAGCGTTTCCGCATGACCGGCATAGCCCTCGGATTCACGCACCGCGGCGAGACCATGATTCTCGATCTGGCGGATGCGCTCGCGGGTCACGCCATATTCCTGCCCGATGGCATCAAGCGTGCGCCCCTCGCCTTTGCCGGAAAGGCCAAAACGATCAGAAAGCACCTTGCGGGATCGATCCGGAAGGCCTGAAAGCAGTTCTTTACTGACGTTCTTCGGTGAGAATGAAAGCATGGTAATGGTGGGTCAAATTGACTATTGAGATTCGTATGTCTTATGTTGTATCAAACATATCCTTAGCCGTCAAGGGCAATCGGCCCCAGGATATTTGAGCAAGGCGAAACCTTGCTCATGATCTTCCGAAGCTCCGGGCGAGTCGCATTTAGAGTATACTTGTACCTATATGCGAAAGGGGTCATTCGCACCGGGAGAGTTCTATCATTTGTATAACCGCGGGACTGACAAGCGGAAGGTCTTTTCGTGTGAACGCGACTACAAACGCTTCATTTCTTTGCTGTACCTCTGTAACAGTACAGGAGCTATCAGAGTTGATAATCTAGGGAGAAATGAGCAAGGCGAAACCTTGCTCATTATAATTTGAGCAAGGTTTCGCCTTGCTCAGTGATAACTGTGGCTTGCACACATCTAGTAGTCATAGTGGCCATGGTGCCCATGGCCACTAGCTCCCGCGGTTAGAGGAACTTCCAGGTCTGCATGATCTGGCCCAGCCAGCTGTCGAGCTCCTTAAAGGTCGTGACCTCGTAGAGATAGCTATCGTGGGTGAACCAAACCTCACGCGTATCGCCCAGTATGTCGTTGTGGCCGAAGAACATAGTCGCCGTTACTCCGCCGATAACGACGGCGGTCGGCTGATCCATCACACCGGAGGGCTCGTCGAGCTTGAAGCGTTGCTCGGTCACCTTCGTATCGGGGTATGGCGTGACGTATATTTCGAACCCTTCGTTCGTATCGGGATCCTGAAATGAGAAGGTGTATGCACCGCCGGGCTCTTGAGTCTGAGTCGGTACCAAGTCAGGCGGATACGAAAGTGAAAAACCAAACTGCTGATTCGAGAATGGAATAAAATCCGACGGCGTAGAAGATGATGCGGCATACGTGTCCGCGATCGCTTGCTGTCCAGCAACGTTGGACGACTGACACCAAATGAACAATCCGGCAATAACAACGGCGAGTGTTGTCCCCCATATTGCAATACCCATCAGAAAAGATTTGTTCTTCATATCGCTACAACTTCGGCCAGTAGGTTATGACAATGATTCCCGACCCACCAGTGCCGCCGCTGAATGCAGTCGCTCCATCCACGCCGCCACCGCCAGGTTTTCCCAAAGCGGCGTCCCCCGTACCGCCGATTCCTCCGGAAAATCCCGTACCGGTACCAACGACGCCCGCCGCTCCTGCGGTAGCGTTCGTGCCATTACCTGCACCTGTGCAAGAAAGAACCGTCGTGCTTGTTTTGTCTTGAAAGTATGTTGCGAGCCCGGTGCCGCCGCCACCCGCCTCAACATAGAGATTTACTGTGGACTGGCTCGCGCTTACGTTGTTGACATACGCGTAGGAGCCTCCGCCTCCGCCGGCACCGGCATATCCAGAAGTACCATAGTGTACCCCGTTGCCGCCCGAGCCGATGCACTCGACCTTGTTGTTGCCGTCGTTCCAGTCGGAAGGAGCGGTGAAAGTGCTCACACCCGTCGCGGTGACGAAGGCAACACAGGTGCTCCCGATGACGGAGAACGTGAGGTTGCCATTGTTTAGACAAGTGGTCGCCGATGCCGTAATTGGCATCGAACACATGATGAGGATGAATATGGGGAGCGGTAGCAATGACGTGAGGAACTTTTTCATGTTATCGAGCATTACGATTCCATTTTACCGCAATTTTGGAGCCCAAGGGATGTTGTTCTTTGAATATCCACATGCAACGCACATATCTGCATGATTATGTCCATATTGTGTATTCGGTAGTGGTGATAGAATCACCCGCATGGCAACCAGTGCGGTGCGGACCCCTCCGCAAGATATCGAGATGGAGAAGGCCCTTTTGGGTGCCTTGATGCTCAATCAGAACGCGATGTACGAGGTCGCGGATCTCGTCGCGGTGGATTCATTTTATTCCGGCAAGCACCGGATCATTTTCGATGCAATGCTCGGCCTCTACGCGAAGACCGAGCCGGTGGATGTCGTGACCGTCTCAGCGAAGCTCAAAGAACGGAAACAATTGAAAGAAATTGGCGGCGCGGCATATCTCACCGAGCTCGCCAACGCCGCGGCGAGTCCGGGAAGCGCACGACACTACGCACAGACCGTGCAGACGAAATTCGTCTTGCGCAGTCTCATCGATGCATCAGCAAAGATCGGCGAGATCGCTTTTGAAGAAGACCGTGATATCGAAGAAGTGCTCGATGAGGCACAGTCAGCCGTATTTTCCGTATCCCAGGCGCCGATGCTACGCACATTTACTACGATCAAGGAAGAATTGACCGAGGCATGGGAGCGTCTCGAAGCTTTGCAGAAACATTCCGGCACCATGCGCGGTGTCCCGTCGGGATTCCCGCAGCTCGACAACATGCTCGCTGGTTTTCAAAAATCCGACCTCATTATTCTCGCAGCCCGTCCTTCAATCGGTAAGACCGCGCTCGCATTGGACATCGCTCGCCAGACCGCGACGAAATATAAAACTCCGGTCGGCATTTTTTCACTTGAAATGTCATCGCAACAATTGGTCGATCGTATGCTTGCCGCACAATCCGGTGTGAATTCCTGGAAATTACGCACCGGCAAGATCAACAGTGACGAGGAGTTCGAACGGTTGCAGGCGGGCATGGCCGCGCTCTCCGAAGCGCCGATCTACATCGACGACAAGCCAGGCTCGACCGTGCTTGCGATGCGCTCCGTCGCGCGCCGTTTGAAAATGGAAAAGAATCTCGGGCTCATCATCATCGACTATTTGCAACTCATTACACCGACCCACATGCATGCGGGCGATAATCTCGTTCAGCAGATCACCGAGATCTCGCGCTCGCTCAAAGGCATGGCACGTGAACTCGACATACCCGTCTTGGCACTTTCACAGCTCTCGCGCGCCGTCGAGCAACGCGGCGGCCGACCGCGTCTTTCGGACCTTCGCGACTCAGGATCCATTGAACAAGACGCGGACGTCGTCATGTTCATCCACCGCGAAGACATGATGAAAGGCCGCAGCGACAACGGAGAGGAGCGTACCAACATCGCCGAAATTCTTATTGAGAAACACCGCAACGGCCCCATCGGCAAGATCGATCTTCGCTTCGATGAGGAGAAAACGACGTTCGTCTCGATCGAGAAAAGTGACTTCGGTGATTTTGTGCAAGAGGCAGAGGTCGAAGGAGGCGCACCATTTTGATCTCGTATGGATCCGCTTGAACGCCTCTCCGCGCTTTTTGAACGCTTTCCGGGCATCGGTCCGCGACAAGCGAATCGCTTCGTGCAATTTCTCTTGCGAAGCTCACCAGCGGTGCGTCGTGAGTTGATCGATTCGATCGCCGCGGTCGGATCCGGTGTCCATCAGTGTCCGCAGTGCATGCGCTACCACGCCGGTGTATTGAAGGTCTGTGGCATCTGTGATAACCCGCGACGCGATTCGAAGACCCTGGCGATCATCGCAACCGATACCGATCTTTCTGCGCTCGAGCGTTCCGGAACATTTCGCGGATATTATTTCGTGATGGGTGGAACCGTCTCTCTCGCATCCGAAAAGGGCGATAATTTGCGAACACAGCAACTCCTTGATTCGCTCTCGAAGCGTGCTGATGACGGTCTTGAAGAGATCATTCTTGCATTTCCTGCCAATCCCGAAGGCGATGCGACACTTATATTCGTTCGTGAACATTTGGAACCAGTCGCGCAAGTTCTGGCTGTAAAAATCACGTCTCTCGGCCGCGGCCTTTCGACTGGAAGCGAGCTTGAGTACGCCGATCCGGACACGATTCGAAGCGCCTTCGAGAGTCGGAAGTGAGGCGGGCGTGAATCCTCGAATCCCGAAGCTCCGACCTTGGAATCCCTTAAGGTCAGAGCTTAAGGATTCGTCGGGTTCATTCAAAAACCCGCCTTTCGGCGGGTCTTGTTACGGCAATGCTGTGATCTTCACTTTGAGGTATGGTTGACGATGGCCGCGCTTCTTGAAATAGCGGCTCTTCTGGCGATATTTGATGACAGTAACGGTCTGGTTGCGTCCCTCTTCGATGACCTCTGCGGACACTTTTGAGCCCTTGAGATACGGCGCGCCGACTTCCGTCTTCGCACCGTCGTCGGTCAAGAGGACATTCTCAAATGAAATTGCGTCGCCTTCCTTATGCTCGCCTTTTATCTTTTCAACCTTAAGGACAGTGCCCTCGGCGACGAGGTACTGCTTTCCGCCCGTTTCAATTATTGCAATCTTGGCCATATCGCTTGTTTTGTCGGGCAACTATAACCTATCTGCAAGATTTCTGCAAATTATAGGGCTATTCGGCGTCGTCGAATGCCGGCTTGTCCAAAAGTACCGCATCAAGCCCCGCTGCCGTGCCGGTTATCTTCAAAACGTCCTTATCAATCTGAGCAAAAGCCTTACTTCCGGCGTTGTAATGATTCACGGTCGTTGAAAGTGAATTCCCAACTTTCTTATAAAAATCCTCATACGATTTGAGGTGCTTTCCCAGGGCATCGATATTTTTTTGAATATCTTTGAAATTCTCCTCGACTTTGAATGCTTTCAAACCGTTGGCGACCATTGCGAGATACGCCATGAACGTCGTCGGGCTCGTGATAATGACCTTCTTCTCGCGATACGCGTAATCGATGAGATTGCGCGCATTGACCTTGCCCGGATTCACTTCACCCACGAGCAGGTCGTAGTAGATCGCCTCAGCCGGGATGAACATGAATGCGATCGGCAGCGTCCCCTCCTTCGGCCGCACATATTTCGATGTCTCATCAATGCGCAATTTTAGATCGTTCTTGAAGGTTTTTTCCAGCTCTGTTTTCTGAGTTTCATCTATAGCATTTGAGAGGCGGTTGTAATTATCGAGCGAGAATTTCGCATCAACGGGTATAATGCCTTCCTTGGTGAAGATCGCCGCATCGACTGTCTCACCATCCTCGAATTGATACTGCATTTTGAACTGATTCGGCGGCAGGAAATTGCCCAGCACAAGTTCGAGCGATGCTTCACCCCAGTTACCGCGCTGTTTCTGGTGCGTGAGAACCTTTTCAAGGTTTCCCAATTGTTCGGCGATCGTCATGAAGCGCGTTGTCGCTTCGTTCGTCTTCGTCTGCTCCTTCGCAACCTCGGTCAGTTGGCGAGACATGAGCTCTTGAATATTCGAAATAAGCCGTTGCGATTCTTGGAATTGATTTCGAACCGATTCATTCATCGTGCGCGTGCCCTCGCCAAGTCGCGTGTCCATTGAACGCGCGAGTTCTTGCATCTGTTGCTGAAGCAACAGCATACTGCGATCGTCTTCCTTCGCCGGCGGCTTGCGCATCAAGAGATACCCCAAAAGCCCCAAAATGGCGACCAGTAATATAATAATGACGAGTTCCATGCGGCGATTGTATCACGGCAAATTGCAAAGGTCGGTCCTCTGGATTTTGTTCATGGTGTTGTATACTTTCCCCATGATCACTCAACAGATCCGTTCCGAAATAGCCGTCGCGATGAAGGCGCGCGATACGATCCGCCTCAATACGTTACGCGGTGCGGTAACGGCCTTTACCAACGAGCTTGTATCCAAGGGTCGCAAACCGACCGAAGAACTGAATGACGCGGATGCCATCATCGTCCTTAAGCGCCTCGCAAAGCAGCGCAAAGATTCCATCGAGCAGTTCGAAAAGGGCGGCCGAGATGATCTGGTCGCGAAAGAAACTGCCGAGCTGAAGATCATCGAGGCATATTTGCCGGTAGGCCCATCGCGCGCTGACATTGAACGCGTCGCAAAACTTAAGATCGTGGAGCTCAGCGTCACGGACATGTCCGGTATCGGCAAGCTGACGGGCGCGATCATGAAGGAATTCGCCGGGACCGCAGATGGAAATGAGGTCAAGGATATCGTCGCTGAACTTTTTAAAGCGTAATCGTAGCTTTGTCGCATCGCTCGGCACCGTTAATAGACAATTCATCATATCGTGTTACAACTATCGGAGCATATAGGAGGAGGTGGCATGGAACCGCTCAAAGAGTCGGTTGTGACTGGCATCGTGAACCGCGTTCGCGAGCGCATGAAGCACGGTAGCGAATACAACCTTACAGCCTTGATCGAGTTCGAAATCCCGAAGATGTACAAGGCCGATCGCCGAGAGAGATACTTCAAGGAGATTCAAAGTCGATTTGCCAAGCGCAGCGCCGAAGCACGTCACGAACGAGCCGTGAACCCCAAGCTCGCCGAGGAATCGGCTAGAGAAGCCGAGCGGAGGTACCCGTGATCTGGCAGGTAGATGAATCTGGCCTCGAGGATGAGGGTCGGTCGACGCTGCTTGTCGATATTGGGATCGCCGAACGTAGGAGGGAGTGCGAGATCGAACGCGTCACGAGCGTTCTCATGGTCCGCAAATTGAAACGGCGATACGAGGCTCATCTCGACTTCGAGGAACTTCTAGAGTCAGTCATCAACGAAGAAACGTCGATCACTGATGCGCAGCGCCATGCGTACAAATACGTTGTCGGCAGAGAATTCTGGAGGAGACAGCGAAAGAAACAACTGCAGACTTCCAAAGGCAGGAATACGTGAATGCGTACCCTGCCTTTTGATTTGAATATATTACATTGTCGATCCCGCGGTGTTCGACGCAATGACGGACAGCCCCGCCGCGATTCCTGCAATGACAAAGGCGGCGCCGAATGCGACGAACAACGAGAACAAGCTCGCGACAAAAGCGAAAACGATACACAAAAGTATGCGACCGATGAGTAGTCCGATCTCGCGTACGACTGTATATTCGTCGATGAAATGACCGGCATCGGATGTTTGTTCGAACGCGCTGTGGTCGGTGCTGATCTTCGGATTGCCCGTGTGAAGATACGCGTCCGCAACGATGATGCTCGCTGGATTGAAGACGAGTATTCTGCCGATCCATGCTGAAGATACGATGGCGACGCGAACCGGCAACGAGCGCACGGTGCGCAGGCGTCGTGCGAATCCGTCCATACCGTCGCGAACGATGAGAAGAACGAGAAGTGTGAATGAGAGAAGCAAGCCTAGCAGTTCATATGACCATCCAACAATAAGGAAGATCGCTAACGGCCAGATAAGGAGTAGCGCGGTGCCCTGAATGCCATCGGTGATCGCACCGAACACGAGACGGCGATGCGCGTGGTCGATCAGGCGCGCGAACGTCTCTCGATATCCCCACGGGAATCCTTCATATCTGTCCGGGATCCAAATGAGCGGTATGAGCGACAGACTCATCACGAAGCCGGAGATCATGAGCAACCACGAGTCGAGCAAACCATACGATACCAGTAACGTGCCGACGAATGCCGGCATAAGTGCGACACAAATCTCGATAGCAAAGCGGGAGGCAGGCGTCTGAATGGTGCGTCGTTCGATCTCGTAAGGTACCCAATACAGCGCGCGGTACACACCAAGCGCTATCGCAAAACCGGTGATAGCAACCGTGTAGAAGTAAAAACCATTAAGCGGACCATGAACGACATGCCCCAATTGGAATGCCTCACCAAGACAAAAGAATGCTACTGCTGCCATTGCAACTCCACAAATTATTTCCCGCAACATGCCGTGCCGAAGCCAACGGGCAGAGAGCGGTGTGAAAAGCGTGGCAATCGTTTGTGAGAGCGCGTACAGCAACAGTGTGTGCACAATTGCTATGCCGGTATCGCCGGAAACGCGGTAGAAATATTCAAATATGAACAACCATGCAAAAAGATTGCTCGCCGAAAAAGCCATCCGGAGAAGGAGACGATGCGTACGCAACGCAGTGCCGGCATGCATATTATGAGATCATCCCTCCCTCGTCTTTTCGTGACCTGGTGAGCGGAGCCGCGAGCGGCAACAGCATGACGAGCGCATATCCGATCCACAAGTTCCAATTCGCGTACATCTGCACTCCGCTGAACGGAAGCGTGAATACCGCATCGAGTGCGAGCACGGTGACCGTCCAAAGAACAGCATACGGCAAAATATCCTTCCACGAATTGAAACGGAGCGCCCTGCCGGCGATGGTCGTTATGATGACGAGCATGACCAGCCGCTCCGCGATCGCCGGAATACCGCCGGCAAATCCGTAAATAGCAAGAGCATTAGAAAAGAGATACATGATCGCATATATCACAATTCCCCAGGAAAGACGGGAGAGATATTTCATACGTACATTATGTACGACAAACGGACGCACCATGATGACATGTGTGGATAGCCGCTACCGATCGCCGTTCGTATGTATTGATCCGTGCCGTCGATCGACGGCTAACACTAATCAGATGTTGAGGTAGATGAAGATGTGCTCGCGTCTTGATATGCACCGGTCGATGTCGAGTTGTCCGAAATATCGATAGTCGGTATCGTAATACGCGCTCCAAAATCCGCCTGAGCCTGCGCCGCGATCTGCACCGCGCGCGTGCCGCGAGTCATTGCCTGAAATGCCTGGAATGCTTGTTTGAGATCTCCATGCGCCAGACTTGTTTTGCCCGCATCCATCGCCTGCTGAGTCGACGAGGCATCGATCGCCACTTGACCGGTATCCGACGCACTCGATGATGCAGATCCAATGAGATCACTGGCATCATTTAATTGCGATGCGGCAGCCTGCATCTGACTGTTTATTGCACTACCGATCGATGAGGTCGCATTCGCATTAAGCGCAGAAAATGCGGCGATTCGAGCAATGCGTGCCGAAGCCGCCTGTGCGCGCACAGCAGCCACAAGTGGCGCGATCACACTTTGAACAGTCGGACTGGTGCTGGCGAGCGCGTCGAGCACTTGTACATGCGCCGAGAGCGAAGCTTCAAGATCTGATTGAGCATCGGATGCCTGTGCGATGGCAGCGACTTGTGTCGGACTACTGGTGGCTGCCACTGTCGAAGTCGCAGCCGGCGCCGTTGTCGCGGTCGCCACACTTGCATTGAGGTTCTGCGTCACATCAGCGAGCTGTGTTTGAACTATTTGTACATTGGTCGCGGTCAAGGCGCCTGTAGCCGCAAGTTTTTCCGCTTCCTCGAGGCGTCTGTTCGCCAAGGTGACGTCCCATTGCGCCTGGGTTTCTCCGGAAGCTGTAAGTACCCGCTCGACCGGCTCGGCCACGTTCACTTTGATGCCATACAGCGGATCGCCCGGCAATGAATTTTCCGCCGCATAGGTCGTGCCCGCCCCCGCGACCAATACGATCACGAGCGACATCGCGACGAGTCGATACCCTGTAAATGCGTGTCGTGATGAAGCCATATCCAGGACGTGCGAACTATATGAAAATGCACGTACCAAAAATGGCGCCCGCGCAGGGTGTTCATCGATGAATACTGCAAGATCGAGCCGCATTTCGGTGCGTTCTCGACCTGTAAGCGATATTGATCGATGTTTTTTTGCGAGTTTCCTTAAAAATTCTTCCATGATGTTCCGTAATACGGTGTCCGTAGAACAGGTTGCACGCTCACGATTATATCCCTTGTCCTCTATTTATGTCATCCATCATGCGCGCGCGACACCTCCACATCATTTCGACGTATGAGAACCTCACTTCTTACTGCAAAAGCCCCGGCAGATCGCTCTGTCGGGGCTTTGCGTGTACGGTTGGTTATGGAATTACCAACTGCGGCCGCCGCCGCCGTTGCTACCACCGCGACTACCGCCGCCGTATCCGCCGCGATCATTGCTGCCGCCACGGTATCCGCCGCTGGTCTTCGGCCGTTCCTCCATCGGGCGCGCCTCATTTACCGTGAGGGTGCGTCCGCCGAAGTCCTTCCCGTTCCACATATCGATCGCGCTCTGCGCTTCCGAATCGGAAGACATTTCGACGAAGCCGAAACCCTTCGAGCGACCGCTCATCTTGTCCATGATGATGACGGATGACTCGACGGCACCGGCTTGCGCGAATGCGTCCTTGAGCTGATCGTCGGTCGTGCTGTAGGGCAGCCCGCCGACATAAAGCTTCTTTGCCATGTGTAATTTCTCAGTACGTATCTGTTTCCTCTAAAAATGTAAACCAACCATTTCCTTGCCTTCGCTTTGGAAAAATTACATTCACCGCAACATTAACCTATCCATGGCAACAGTCAAGGCCTTTTTGGCGGACTGTTGAAAAGTATCTTCAATCGCTCTATACCGCGATGTATTCGCACCGAGACGACGTTCTCCGATACCCCAAGCACGCGCGCGATCTCACTCGGCGACATTTCGTCGATATAACGCAGGGTAATGACGACACGATACATCTCATCGAGAGATTCGAGTAATTTCAGTGCTTCGCGCACGCCCTGTATTTCCGCCGGATCGGTGATCGATTCGTCAACAACTTCATATCCGTTTTCCTCCACCATCACATCGAGGGACGATGTGTGTTTTCGTCTTGCGGTATCGACGATTAGATTATTGGCGACGCGGAAAAGGAATGCCTTGATATGCTCGATCTTTTTCCTATCCGACAGATAGACCCAGGTGCGCGAGAATGCCTCCTGTACGATGTCTTTCGCCCGTTCGCGGTCTCGCACGCGCAAGAGCACATGCCGGAAAAGTGCGTCCGCATGCGCCTCGTAGGCAGCCAAGAATTCTCGCTCAAGCGCTTCGGCCCATTCTTTTTGGGTATCTTTTCTTTTTGACGCCATATATAACGTTCAACGCATGTCTCACGTATCAATGATAAGTCGAAGTGGCGTATTGGAGAAGCTCCTATCGGCACGACATGCTACGGCAAAAACGGTGAAATGGAAAGCATGATCGAAAAAATAAGAAGCGTGATAAGCGACAGAAAAAAGACTTGTCGTGCCCATTTTGAATCATCGACCACCGTGAATCCGCGGAAACCATATATGAGCCACCATATGCTTGCCGCTCCGACCACGAGCAGAAATACATAGCCGGTATGTGCAACGATCGCGAGCGAGGCAACGGAGAGCAAAAAGAGGACGATATATATGACAATATTCATTTTTGTGATCTTCAGACCTTTTTCGATCGGTAGTACCGGGATTTTGGCCGCGCGATAGTCAGCCAAGCGGTTCAGCGCGATCGCATAAAAATGCGGCATCTGCCATACGACGAGTATCAGAAAGAGAAGAAGTCCGGTCGCATCGACACGGTCGGTGAACGCCGTATAACCGACAAGTATCGGCACAGCTCCCGAAACACTTCCGACCAATGTTCCCCAATGACCCGCGCGTTTGGTATATGAGTACAGGATGACGTAAAAAATGAATCCGACGCCGGCGATACATGCCGCAAGAACGTTCACCTCAAAGATCATGAGGCAAAATCCGATGATCCCAAGACACGTCGCGTAAACGAGAGCGGCGCGATTTGAAATACTTCCGACGACGAGCGCACGACCTCTCGTCCGTTCCATCTTGCCGTCGATAACTCGATCGATGTAATTATTGAACACACATGCCGATGCGATGACGAGCGCGAGCCCCATTACCGTCATCACGAGCAAAAGCGGATCAATATGCCACCGCGATGCAAAGAGGAACGCCGCGAGCGTCGTAATGATATTCCCGTAGACAATTCCCGGCTTGGCGAGATCATAGAAGCGTTTGAACATAATGGCGGTTATATCCCCTGTTGATCCTGCATATATTGTTCCATCTGCGACGGGTCAGCCATCATGCGTTCATTGAGGTGCGTCATGATCCACAGAGATCCGACGACCAGAATGAGAACGATCACGAGAATGGCACCGAGCGCGATAAGACGTTCACGCGAGGCAGAAGCCGAGTCAAGATGCAAGAAGCACATGATCTGCACGATGAATTGCACGCCTGCGAGTGATAGCAGAACGACAATGAGCGGCGAAGCCTGCAACAGGCGATCCACTGCGGTCACATATGCTACGAGTGTGATTATGAGCGAAAGCACGAACCCGATCACATACGAACGCGCGAGTGTACGGAAATCTCTCGGCCAAGCGCCGATCTCTTCGAAATAATGTTTGATGTGGTCGGTCATATTTTTAATTGATCCCCATCATATAGACAATCGTGAAAATGAATATCCAAACGATGTCGAGAAAATGCCAGAACAGGCTCATGAGCATCAGCTTGCGAAGATTGCCACGAGTCAGTCCACGCATCACGATCGAAGTCGTTAGTACGATCATCCAGACGACGCCGAGCGCTACATGCAGCCCGTGCGTGCCGACAAGCGTGAAATACGATGAAAGGAATCCGCTCGTCTGCCATCCAACGCCGCCCGCGACGAGCCGTCCGAATTCGGAAAGTTCCATGGCAACGAACGATGCGCCCAAAAGTGCAGTTACACCGAGCCAAAACACGACGAATCGCTTGCTATTTTTGTGAGCTGAAAGTAGCGCAAGCCCGCAGGTGAAGCTGCTCGACAAAAGCAAGATCGTTTCAGTGAGGATATATGGCGCGTTGAAGATGTCTTTCCCTGCAGGTCCGCCGAATGTGTTGCCGCGCAAAACTGCATAGACCGCAAAGAGGCTCGCGAAGAGCACGAAGTCCGTCATCAGGAACATCCAGAAGCCGAAGACTGTCGTATTATCGGCGGCACGAGATTCGATAGGAAGCTTCTCGTTCCCTATGGTCAATGATTCATGTGCTATAGAGCTTTTCATATAGTTGCGTGGCGACTATGATGTGCCGCTTCATGGACGCGTATGTGTTCCGCCGAGATGATCTCTTCAGTATCGTCGTCAAACATGCGCAACAGCATCGAAACAAATTCGCCGATGAGTCCAAGGATCGCGAGCCACCAGATGTGCCACACGATCCCGAAGCCAATGAGGAAAACGAATCCCGCTATGAAAATTCCGATCGCCGAATTTCTCGGCATGACGATATCTTCGTAACGATGCGCGGCAACGGTCCCCGATTGTTTCGCAGTCCAGAACGCATCACGTCCGTGTACGACTGGCAGCACGGCGAAGTTATATGCGGGCGGCGGCGAAGAGGTCGACCATTCAAGCGATCTGCCGCCCCACGGATCTCCCGTCGTATCGCGATTCTTGTGCCGATTCTTGATGCTTACGTACATCTGGATCACTTGGCATATAAGTCCGAGACCAATGATCGCGGCTCCGATCCCTGCGACGATGAACAAGGGCTGCCATCCGAGATTTGCAGCGTAGTGATCGAGGCGGCGCGTCGCACCCATGAATCCGAGAATATACAGTGGGCCGAAGGCAAGAATGAAACCGACAAGCCATGCCCAAAATGCACGTTTGCCCCAGCGTTCATCGAGTGTGAATCCGAATATCTTTGGGAACCAAAAAGTGAAACCCGCGAAGTAGCCGAAAAGGACGCCGCTCACGATCATCGTATGGAAATGCGCGACGAGAAAGAGGCTGTTGTGCAGTTGGAAATCCGCCGCAGGCTCGGCGAGCAACACTCCCGCTACACCACCCAAAGTGAAGAGGACGACGAAGCCCATGAACCAGAGCATCGGCGACGTGAATCGAATGCGTCCGCGATACATCGTGAAGAGCCAGTTGAATATCTTCACACCCGTCGGTATCGCGATCACTGCCGTCATTATGCCGAAGAACGCGTTCACGTCGCCGCCCGCGCCCATGGTGAAGAAGTGATGCAGCCACACGGTGAACGAAAGGAACACGATCGCGATGACCGAGAGCACCATCGAGGTATAGCCGGCAAGTTTCTTTCCCGAGAATACCGGAACGACTTCGGAGAATATCCCGAATGCCGGCAAGATCAAGATATAAACTTCCGGATGACCCCACGCCCAGATGAGGTTCACGTACATCATCATGTTGCCTCCACCGCCCGCAGTGAAGAAGTGCATACCGAGTGTGCGATCGAGCGCAAGCAACGCCAAAGTCGCGGTCAAGATCGGAAATGCGAATACGACGAGCGACATCGCCCCGAGGACCGTCCAGCTGAACATCGGCATGCGCATAAAGGTCATGCCGGACGCGCGATTCTTGACGATCGTGACAAGAAAATTGATGCCACTAAGCAGACTTCCGAGCCCGCCGATCTGCAGGCTCCATATCCAATAATCGACGCCCGAGGTCGGGCTGAACGCGAGCTCGGAAAGCGGCGGATACGAGAGCCAGCCCGCCGTCGAGAAATCACCCACGATGAGCGAGAGATTGATGAGCGCGGCGCCAGCGACGAAGAGCCAGAAACTCACTGAATTCAAGAAGGGGAACGCGACGTCGCGCGAGCCGATCTGCAACGGCACGACGAGATTGATAAGGCCGAACATGAGCCCCATCGCGACGAAGAAGATCATGATGGAACCGTGCGCCGAGAAGATCTGTTGGAAATGGCTCGCGCTTAATATTCCCTGTGATGCGCCGACGGATGTCGCCTGTTGTGCACGCATCAGGAATGCATCTGCACTGCCGCGCACGAGCATGACGACCGATACCGCGATGTACATCACGCCGATCTTCTTGGGGTCGAGCGAGGTGAACCAATGCTTCCACAGGTAACCCCATTTTTTGTAGTAGGTAATAAGGAAAATTATGGCAAAGCCGACGAGCACCATGAATATGCCTCCGCCCATAGCTATCGGGCTTTGCGGAAAGACCGACCACGAGAGCTTGCCAAATATGAATTCAGTCCAGTTCATTGCATTGGTGCGTCGCCCATTGGCATATTCATGCCGTTCATATCGTTTGAAGATGCCGACGTCGGTGCCAGCGTCGCAGCCATATCCGCCGCTGACATATATTTCATGGTGATCGCAGTATACAGGCTCGCATCTATTGGCGCATAGATCGCAACGGCGTTGTACGTGCTCGGCGCAACGAGAGACGCGTATACGGCATTTGTGAGCGGCGTTGATGATGCCTTTACGCCGTTGATCCATGATTCAAAATCACTCTCTGAAACCGCGTGCACAGCAAATGTCATCCCTGCGAATCCCGCTCCACTGATGTTTCCCGAGACGCCGTTGAATACGCCCGCATTGCTTGCGAGCAGATTAAGCTGGGTCGTCATGCCCGGCATGACCATGATCTGGCCGCCCAAGGCCGGTATCCAAAACGAATTCATCGGCGCGTCGGCGGTCAATTCAAAATGGACCGGACTGTTCACCGGGATCTCAAGATAATTGACCGTTGCGATACCCTCCTCCGGATAAATGAAAAGCCATTTCCAATCGAGCGCGACGACTTGGATCGTCATCGGTGCATTCGATCCCTTAAGCGGCACATACGGATCAAGCGCATGCGCGCTCTGCCACGCGACGACGGCCAATACCGCAATGATCGCCGTCGGTGCGAGCCACCACGAAAATTCGAGCCATGCGCTCGAGTGATCCCATTCGGGGCGATGATGTTTGGCGGTCTCCGGATTGGATGCGCGATATTTCCAGGCGAACCAAAAGAGAAGCACGAAGACCGGCACGACGATGATCGCGCACAAGAGCAACGTGATATACATCACTGACAGTTCCCCACTGGCGACCGGCCCCTGCGGCTCAAGCACCGGAATATTCGCTCCGTGCAAATACGCGACCGTCGCCCACACCGCCGCGACAAGAGCCAGCACCACTGCCACGATGAATGATCGGTTCATCATTGTGGGATTAAGTGTAGCATCCAACTAATCATCATCCCCCACATTATTATCTTCCCTATTACCCGATTCAACATGCGACCTGACAATCGAAGATAATTCTGCCCATTCGTTTTCTGAAAGCAACCGCCTCGGAAACATTATGAATTGCCGATCTGAAACGTAGAGAAGAAGCACTTTGTTATCTTGCACAAAACGCACATACGCTTTCCAATAAGCCTCGCCAGTACCTATTTCTGGAGTGTCTGTATGAACACCCATTTCTGTGATCTCGAAATTATGCTGAACTCGCAGACTAGGGGCCCTTTGGAAGGCGTTCTTGGTTTTAAAACGCAAATAAATATATGGGAACGTCAAAAGATAACCGCTGACAATGAGTTCTAAAATCCCCATCGAAACTGCAAAAGCGTTGCCGAGAAATAGAAATACTATTCCAATAACAAGAAAGACTACACCAAAAACTATCGGGATAAACCTCCACCTGTAATATGAATAAAATAACCTCTACGCATCATAATAATCTTTCTCCGTATATTGTAGGCTCAACTTCATAGAATCTAGGAAAAATGGTTTTAAGTCCCTTTCCCTCGTAAAGAAGTATAATACGGCATGGTTAACGACGCGAACTGCATTATCATTCACGGCTGTCCTTCGAGCCCAGAGGGTCAAATAAATATTCAGACTCGCTCATACGACAAGCACTGGATCCCGTGGGTTCGGGAGCAATTGAACGAGCAGGGCGTCCCGACGATATCGCCGCGAATGCCGGATCCCTGGGCGCCGGATTATGACGCTTATCGGAAAGAATTCGAGAAGTATCCGATCTCGGGGAAAACAATTCTCATCGGACATAGTTGCGGGTGCGCTTTTCTCGTTCGCTGGCTCGGCGACTCAAAACAAAAGATAGATACCTTGGTACTCGTCGCACCGTGGAAAATTCCGAAGGAGGGCGATACAGGCCGCAAAGCGTTTTACGATTATCCGATCGACGAGACGATCAAATCGCGTGTCCGCAAGATCGTGATGTTCACGTCAGATAACGATGAGGAGGACGGTAAAAGAAGCCTGAAAATTTTCCATGCTGCGCTTGGCGGGAAAATTGTAAATCTGCACGGCAAAGGCCACTACATCGGCCAGGATATGGGCAATCAAGAGTTTCCAGAACTGCTCAAGGAACTGGATTAGCAAAGTGGATAAACTCGATTCCAAAAAAAGCGCCTCGACAATTGCCGAGGCGAAAAGAAGTGGACAGAGTTATTTAGGCGCCCCTGCCGAAGCAGCTTCACCCCTTGCGGGAAGGTCACTGTCATGCCCTGTCCTCATATATCGTAAATCCTTTGCGGCAAATTGCAAAGGACTTATTGCTGACATCTACATTGCAAATGTAGCGCTCCCCGCCCGAACAACTGAATCGTTCAGTCGGGCGGGTACCAACTGAACTCATGTGGACCGTGCCGGTTTCGAACCGGCTACCTCCGCATTGCAAATGCGGCGCTCTACCAATTGAGCTAACGGCCCATTAGTTTATCTTTAAGAAAACGACGGCCTGCGGCCGATTTGAAATACAACTCTCGTTTTCTTGCCTGCTCAAAGGTATCAAAATTCTCCGTATATGCAACAACGAAATCTTTCATTCTCGAGGTAGTTCGCGTGTGGCCGCTTCGGTGATCCTTCAAACGTTGCTGAAGATCGGATGTCATCCCTTTATATAATTTACCATCAACATCTTTTAAAACGTACGTGGTGAATTTCATGCATCGCGCTCCTTGCCCGAATCGAGCTGTAAGCTCGGGCGGGCCCGCCTGTATGACTTTAGCGTCGCTCGCGCGCAAGTCGGATAGCGTGTTCGAGGAATTCGGGGACCGAAGAGCCGACACTTTCGAGCATCGGCGGGAATGAGGCGCCCTCGTAGAGCCCGGGCACGGAATTGACCTCCAAGAGATACGTCGTGCGCGGCGTTTTGATCATGTCAGCGCGGGAAAAATGATCCATGCCCAGGGCTTGATGAGCTCTCCTTGCCAGCTCCATGATCTGCGCCTTTTCTTCATGCGTGAAGTGCGACGGGACTTCATGCTGGAGCAGCGCGTCGTGATGATGGCGATTCTCGATGAATCGCGAGCCGTCGGGGATCTTTTGATACGACGGCGGCAGCGCATAGAGCTCTTCGTTGCGGAAATCTTCGATGACACCCGCGCTTACATGCTCACCGCGAATGAATTGTTCAACGAGCGCCGCACCGTATGCATCCAACACGTCGCCGATCGCATCGGGAAGATCGATCACACCGTCCACGATCTTGATACCATTCGATGCGCCCTCGCTCGCCGGCTTAACGATATAGGGCGGCCCGAAATTCACGAATGCGGCGCGTGCCATTTCTGCGGTATCGAGATCGTCGTTCAGAGAAAAGGCAACGAAGCCTGGCATACGGATTCCGGCCTCCTCAAGCAATTCATGCGCACGGACTTTATTCATCGACGATGCGGCACCTCGCGCGCCACTGCCCGCGTACGGGACGCCGGTCGTATCGAGGAATCGCTGAACGGTGCCATCCTCGCCCATGCCGCCATGGAGCGCGTTCAAGACGACATCAACCTGTTGCAATGCACGTGCTGACGGCACCGGCATACCGCGCATGTGCCAGATACCACGCTTGTCGATGAAGATATCGCGTGTGTCGTAGCGATCTTCCGGAAGACCAGCCAGCATCGCGGCACCCGTTTTGAGCGAAAGATCATATTCGCTCGAAGTTCCTCCGCGCAAGACGCCGACTATCGTGCGTGCCATGGGGGAATTATATCATTAAAGGAACGAGCGCCAGTGGAGGCGCTCGTAGTTTCGGGGCGGACATTGATCTGTTCATTTGTCCTTGACATGGATGCGTGTTCCGCACGTACACACGACATCGCGACCGCTCCAGACAGAGTGGAACGTGTTGCATGTCGGGCAGTCGTACGCGATCCTCCAGTGATCGAGCCACACCGTGACCTCATAGCGACGCCGTTCGAGCTGAGCGGACACTTCCTGCCGCGGATGAAGACGGGCATACGTCGTCCGACGATGCCCATCCAGCTGGGCTTTATTGAGCGGCTTACCGCCGCAGTTGTTGCAGTGATAGCGATCGCGCGCTCGCGGTGAAAAGGTACATTCCAACATTGGTATCTCCTATTCGTTGGTTGGGAGTTTATACATTATATTTAATCGCGTGTCAAACTTCGGTCTCGTCGCTTCCGATGCCAGCTGATAGCGAAACGATGCGCTTCGGCGTTGGCGAGCAGGATGTCGTGCTCGTAGGCTTTAATCGCACGCGAATCCCCTATCAAATGATCCGCCTTATGCGCATCATTTTTCACGACGCCGACGATCGGAATCTCAACGCCTGCACTTTTCAAGACTCGCTGTGCCGCACGAAGCTGCGCCGTACCGCCATCGACGACAAATACGCGCGGTAGAGGCCATTCGGCGTGCTCTAGGCGGCGTGAGAGCACCTCCTCGAGTGATGCGACATCGTCGTTGGTCGAGGTTTTGATCTTGAACTTTCGATATGCTTCCTTCAGTGCCATCCCATCGCGGACGACGGTCATTACAGCGACAGTCTCCGTGCCGCCAGTGTGCGCCGTGTCATACGCCTCGATACGGCCATTTACCCCGAGTTCACTCGAGGGGCCGCCCGAGGAGATTCGATTCTCATCGTTCTTGATGAGCGACACATCGCGGATATGTTCAAGCGCTCCGATTTGTCGATGCAGCATCTGTGCATCTTCGAATCGCTCGGCGACAGCGGCGGCTTTCATCTCACGCGCGAGTTGCCGTTTGAGTCCTTGGAAATTCCCGGAGAAAAGCGCCGTGATATGCGATACGTACCGTGCATATTCTTTCTTGTCGACTTCCCCACTGCACACACCTGGACAAAGCCCGAGCTGACGGTTGAAACAAGGCTTGCACTTAGATACAAAGATCAGATCTTTGTATTTTTGGGTATTTTCAGGGCTACACGGTGTGCACGTGTCGCGAAATGGGAATATCTTGCGTACGATCTTCAGCGCTTCCTTGAGAGACCCACCTTCCGGGAACGGTCCAAATAATTTCTTAATATCCTTGTCGTTCCATTTCTGGAAAAGATCTCGCCCGCGCACGATCAAGACACGCGGGAAATCTTCTTTGGTGACGACCAGATAGTTGAAACTTTTGTTGTCCTTGTCGCGAATGTTGTACGGAGGCTGGTATTGCTTGATGAGATTTGCTTCGAGTATCAACGCCTCGAGAACGGAGCCGGTTTCTGTCCACGTAAGTGTATGCGCCGTCGCAGCCATCTTCGCAATGGCAGAACTTCGCGTCTCGGCGATATCCAATGCGAAATAACTCCGCACGCGATCGCGCAGCGATGCAGCTTTACCGATATACAAGATCTCATGCTTGGTGCCACGGAACATGTACACCCCCGGATGATCCGGGAGTTTGAGCGCTGCAAGTTCTTCACGTGTCATCAGGCAACAATATACAAATATCGAAAGTATGCAAAAGAAGTCGCCGCGATCCATGGGATCGCGGCTTTGACTTATGCGGAGATCTCTGATGCCCGCTTCTCGGCATAGAACTTCGTTCGTGAGCCCGTCCGTGCCATGCGCGCGATCGTGACCCAACACAGGCTCGATCTGGTCGCCCCGCGAAGGAAATTCTTAAGCTTCCGGTCCAGCGCACCCTGCGGTGTAAGAATGTTGGCCACAAACGCGACCGCCCCGTCATCGATTGGCAACGCAACGGACTTGCCGATCTGCGCGAGAAGTCGATTTTCGATGGCGGCATTGTCCGCTCCCGACGCCATTGCCTCGACGAGATTCGCTTCGGTTATGCGATTTTCCATTGCAACCCCCTAGGAACACACTAAAAATATATTGTCCCACGCAAATATATCGTCCGAAGCGTCTTTCTATGGGGACAAGCCTATTTCTTGGCTCGTTTTAAGACTCGTTTCAGGTAGTAGCCAGTGTGCGATCCATCGGTCTTCGAAACTTCTTCGGGTGTGCCCTTCGCGACGATCTTGCCGCCGCGCGCGCCGCCTTCAGGGCCCATGTCGATGATGTAATCCGCACATTTGAGGACGTCGAGATTATGTTCGATGACGATCACCGTATTACCTCGTTCGACGAGCTTCTGCAAAATGTCGATCAGCTTGTTCACGTCGTCATAATGCAAACCGACCGTCGGCTCATCGAGAAGATAGACGGTCTTCGTCATGAGCGGTCGGTATAATTCCGACGCGATCTTCACGCGCTGTGCTTCGCCGCCGGAAAGTGTCGTCGCGCTCTGTCCGAGCTCGAGATAGCCAAGACCAACGTCAGCAAGTGATTTCAAGCGGTCGGTCACCGCCGGTATATCTTCGAAAAAGTCGATCGCTTGTTCGACCGTCATCGTCAGCACTTCGTAAATATTCTTCTTCTTGTATTTGACATCGAGCGTTTCCTTCATAAATCGCTTGCCGTTGCAGACATCGCAGGTCACATAAACCGTCGGCAGGAAGTGCATTTCGACAGCGACGAGCCCGTTGCCCTGGCACGCCTCACAGCGCCCGCCCTTCACATTGAATGAAAATCTGCCCGGTCCCCAGCCTCGCGCGCGTGCTTCCTCGCTCATCGCAAACATGTCACGAATGTGCGTCCAGGCACCCGTGTAGGTCGCCGGATTCGAGCGTGGCGTGCGACCGATCGGCGATTGATCAATGAGAATGGAGCGTCCGAGATATTCGGTGCCGCTGAATTCCTTACAGTTGTAAATTTTTGCCGTACGGAAGCGTTTGTCGAATTTTGCGAGCAAGTTGCGATGCAAAACTTCGTAGAGAAATGTTGATTTTCCAGAACCGGAGACGCCGGTGATGCAGACGAGTTTAGAAAGCGGCACGTCAACGTTCAGATCTTTCATATTGAACTTGCTTGCCCCGCGTATCTTGATCTTGCCGCGGTCGGCGGTGCGGCGTTTCTCCGGGATCTCAATAGCCGTTTCCTCACGTAAATATGACAGCGTACGTGAACCCGATTTGTTGGTCTTTGCAGTAAGCAGATCTTCGAGCCAACCGGAAGCGACGATATTGCCACCGTGCACGCCCGCGCCCGGACCGATATCAACGATATAGTCCGACGCATAGATCGTGTCCTCGTCGTGCTCGACGACGATGACGGTGTTCCCCAGGTCTCGCAGGTGCTTCAGGGTCTCGATAAGCTTGTCGTTATCGCGTTGATGTAAGCCGATCGTCGGTTCATCGAGCACGTACAGTGCTCCGACAAGGCCTGAACCGAGCTGTGATGCCAGACGGATACGCTGCGCCTCTCCGCCCGAGAGTGTATTTGCTTTGCGGTCGAGCGTCAGATATTCGATTCCGACATTGAGCATGAATTGCAGGCGCGACGTGATCTCTTTGTTGATGCCGCGCGATATGTCGGTTTCTTTGGCCGAAAGTTTGAGATGATCGAAAAACGATTGCGCATTTTCGATCGACAGCGAGGAAAGACTCACGATGTTCATGCCCGTTGCTGGACCTTTATGATCCGCTGGCTCTTTAACGGGGCCCAGAAATACGTTCAACGCTTCGGGTCGCAGACGCGCACCTTTGCAGACCGGGCACTCTTCATCACTAAAGAGATAGAGCGTGCCGAGGCCTTTGCATTCGGGACAAGCACCATACGGACTATTGAATGAGAAAAGGCGCGGCTCGACTTCGGGAAATGAAAAGCCATCATACGGGCACATAAATTTCGCCGAGACGATGTGCGGCGCACCTGCTGCGTCAGTGATCTTGACCAAACCTTCCGATTCGTGGAGCGCGCGCTCGATCGCCTCGCTCGCACGCTCTCGGGCAGCCTTTGAATCGTCGACGAATTCCGAGACAAAGATCTCATCAACAATCACATCGATATCATGCCGATCATTCTTCTCAAGGATGATACGTTCGCGCAGTGATTTTTCCTCGCCGTCAATGACGACTTTCTCGTAGCCCTTGTTCAAGAGATCATAGAGCAACTGGTAGTACTCGCCTTTGCGACCAACGACGATCGGCGAACTGATGCGGATCTTCGCGTCCGTAACTCCAGCGATCAAGGTCTGACCTTTCGATTTCCCCAAGGTCGGCCCTTTTGACTTTCGGGCCTTTTCAACGATATCAAGAACAGATGCGAGTATTTCTTCGTTCGATTGTTTCTTCACTTCCCTGCCGCATTCCGGACAATGCGGATGACCGATACGCGCATAGAGGACACGCAGGTAGTCATAGATCTCGGTGATCGTCGCAACGGTCGAACGCGGGTTGTTGGAACGCGATTTTTGATCAATAGAAATTGCGGGCGAAAGGCCGGTGATCTCGTCGACATCGGGCTTCTGCATTTGCCGCAAGAATTGCCGCGCATAGGCGGAAAGCGACTCGACATATTTGCGCTGACCTTCGGCGAAGATCGTATCGAACGCGAGCGATGACTTCCCCGAACCCGAAAGTCCGGTGAATACCACCATTTTATTGCGCGGGATCTCCACGTTCACGTTCTTCAAGTTGTGCGTCCGCGCGCCCTTGATGACGATCTTGCCAGCGTCGAAGTTTTTTGATTTATCATCCATATGTATACGTATTTTCCACTTAGAAACTCGGCTCTCAAGTACTTTCGTCCACACCAACTCCGACCCCCGCTTTGCACTAGGGGTTGGCTTGTCCCGAGGGAGCTCGCTCCTTTTCGGGGTATGGGCACTATACCATAGTCAGAAAATCGCCGCTTCTTCTGTCAGGGTGACGCCGAATTTCTCATGCACGGCGATCTTGATCTCCATCGCAAGATTGCGAACGTCATCTGCCGTCGCATTGCCGGTATTCACGATGTAATTAGGATGCTGGAGGCTCGCCATCGCATCGCCGACTTTTGCTCCTTTCATGCCGGATTTTTCGATAAGCCAACCGGCGGGCACGCGGCCTTCGCGCGCCGTCGTATTCTTTTCTTGTTCGAACATTTCTTGCACGTGCCGCGGAGCTCGAGGATTCATAAAAAAAGAGCCGGCAGCTTTGACATTCTGCAGATGGCGTTTCTCGCGCTCGGCAATCGTTCGTTCAATCAGATTCAGACTTTCTTCACGATCAACACCTCTAAGATTCATAAACTCCGCATCCGTGATAATCCATTCAGGATGATCTTTAAAATAGGAGTGTCGATAGGCAAAATTACATTCCGCGTTCGTGAATTCTTTGATTTCTTCAGTATTTGCATTTACAGCCCGGACAAGAGTGACAAAATCTTTGATTTCGGAACCGAAAGCTCCTGCATTACCACGTATTGCACCACCAACACTTCCAGGGATTCCTGCAAGTTTCTCCCACCCACCAAGTGTCGCATCTGACGCACCTCTGATTGTTGAAAGTAAATTCACTCCCGCACAAACCCCGTTATCTCCGCCCCCAAAGTCATAACCTTCAAGTAATATATGAACAACAAGCGCATCGATTCCGCTATCGGACACCAAAACATTACTCCCACCTCCAAGCACAACTAGCTCGATATCTCTGGTTTTACTCCATGAAATGGCTTCGCGGATTTCTGAAATTGATTTTACATCGACAAAGTATTTCGCCTTTCCACCGATCTTGAATGTCGTAAGTAGTGCGAGCGGAACATCTTGTCGAATATCCAATGTCATATCGTTACTCTTTGAGTTTCGCCTTTTTCTTCGCCGCCGGATCTTTCGGCGGATTTTCAAGGCGTGAAATTTCATCGCGCAGTAGGGCGGCGGTTTCGAAGTCGAGGGCATCAGCCGCCTTATGCATTTCCTGGCGTTTCTCTTTGATCAATTTCTTTACATCGCCACCATATGCCGCAACGTCGGTCTGCGCCAGGTCGGATACCGCGCGCGTGCGTGCCTTTTGAATATCGCCGACGATGTCGTGAATGCGTTTGATGATCGTTTGCGGAGTAATGCCATGTGCCTTGTTGTATGCGATCTGTATATCGCGACGACGATTCGTTTCGCCAACGGCACGGTCAAGTGAGCCCGTCATATGATCTGCATACAGAATGACGCGTCCTTCGACGTTGCGTGCCGCACGTCCAATAGTTTGAATGAGGGACGTCTCACTACGAAGGAATCCTTCTTTGTCCGCGTCGAGAATTCCCACAAGCTCGACTTCGGGAAGATCGAGTCCTTCGCGCAAGAGGTTCACGCCCACAAGCACATCGAATTCCCCACGACGAAATGCGGTAAGGATCTCGATACGTTCGATCGTTTTGATGTCGCTGTGAATGTATTTGGCGCGGATCTGTTTTTCGACCAGGAATTGGGCAAGGTCTTCAGCCATCTTTTTGGTGAGCACCGTTACCATACTTCGTGCTCCGCGTGCCGTGACCTTTTCTGCCTCCGTAATGAAATCTTTGACCTGCCCCGGGTACGGATTCCCAAAGGTCTGACCTTGGGCTCCCTTAAGGTCGGACCTTGAGGAATCCGCCGACCCACTTACCACCGGCCGGATAACGATCTCCGGATCAACGAGACCCGTCGGACGAATAACTTGCGAGATCGGTTCGCCGCTGCGCTCAAGTTCAAATGTGCCGGGTGTTGCTGATGTATAGATCGTCTGCCCGTGGCGCTTTTGGAATTCATCGAATTTGAGCGGACGATTGTCCAATGCACTTGGAAGTCGAAAACCATATTGTATGAGCGTCTCTTTGCGGGCACGATCGCCCGCGTACATCCCGCCAATCTGCGGGATCGTCACGTGCGATTCATCAATAACGGTAAGGAAATCCTTCGGAAAATAACTCAAAAGTGTATAAGGTGGTTCGCCGGGTTTTCTTCGATCGAAATGGCGAGAATAATTCTCGATACCGTTGCAATAGCCGAACTCCTTGATCATCGAAATATCTTGTCGTACGCGGCGCTTGAGGCGCTCATGCTCGATCACTTTGTCAGGGCCCTCCAATTGCTTCAACCGTTCGGCAAGCTCCTGTTCGATATCGGCGACCGCCGCATCTTGAACGTCTTTCGGCGTAACATAATGCTTTGCGGGAAAGAAGAATACTGAATCGACAGATCGCTCAATGACGCGTGTGATCGCGTTGATCTCCTCGATCTTCGTGACTTTACCACCCATGAGATCAATGCGGTGAATGACGCGTTCATTCGCCGGCATGACTTCAATGGTCGAACCGAGTGCACGAAAGGTGCCTGGCGAAAGATCCCCTGCAACCCGCTCGAAATACATGCCGATCAGTTTTCGCGTGAGCGCGGCACGCGTCATCGCCTCTCCTTTTGCAATTTTCAAATTCACCTTTTGATATTCAATCGGGCTACCGAGTCCATAGATGCACGAGACCGACGCGACGACAATAACGTCATCGCGCGAAAGCAGAGCTTGTGTCGCTGCATGTCGCAGACGTTCGATGTCTTCGTTCACCATCGCTTCCTTCTCGATGAACGTGTCCGTTACCGGCATATATGCCTCCGGCTGATAGTAGTCGTAGTACGAAACGAAATAGTGCACAGCCGCATCTGGAAAGAACTCGCGATATTCGGCAGCGAGTTGTGCGGCGAGCGTCTTATTGTGTGCGATGACCAAGGTCGGCTTCTGCCATTGTTCAATGACATTCGCGATCGTGAACGTTTTACCCGAGCCCGTCACGCCCAAAAGCGTCTGGTCGCGCGTACCCGATTTAAGCCCATTAACTAAGGACGTTATCGCCTTCGGCTGATCCCCCGCCGGTGTATAGTCCGATTTGATCTTGAACTGCGCCATGGAGACTACTGTAGCAGGATTGCGCGAATATATAAATCTCGACGTTCAGATCTGATATGTGCCGAAAAACTCATCTCGAAACGCCCCCAATCTTTTATTCAATATCGCCTCCCGAATATTCGCCGTCAGTTTCGTAAGGAAATGGATGTTATGCGCGGAGCCCAGGATGGGCCCGAGCATTTCATTGGTGCGGAATAGATGATGAATATAAGCTCTGGTAAATCTCGTGCACACGAAGCAATCACAGTCGGGATCGATCGGCGAGAAGTCTTCTTTGAACTCCGCATTGCGAATGATGATCTGCCCCGCATGGGTATAAAAGCAGCCAGTTCGGCCTTTACGCGTCGGTACAACGCAATCGAAGGTATCGATACCGGCCGCCGCGCCGATGAAAATATCTTCCGGCTCTCCGATGCCAAGCAAGTGTCGCGGCTTCCCTTCCGGCAATTCGTTATCGACGACTTCCAATATCCCGAGAATATCTTGCTTGCTGAATGATCCGCCGATGCCGTAGCCGTCGAAATCCATGTCAGCCAAAGCTTTTGCGCTCTCTATTCGAAGATCTTCGAATCGTCCACCTTGTGTGATGCCATAAATTCCCTGCGATGCATCTTTCGCAGGGTCTTGTCGGTGCGCTGCAAGGCTGCGCTTGGCCCACGCATGGGTGCGATCCATCGCCTCTTTCTGATATTCGTGATCAGCGGTCGGCGACGTACATTCATCAAACGTATAAATAATGTCCGCCCCAAGCGCGTGCTGGATCTCGATCGAACGTTCCGGTGTAAAGCGATGGAACGAACCATCAATATGCGACGTGAACGAAACCCCTTCGTCGTCCACGATCGCAAGTTTGCCGTGCGAAGTAGAGAATTCTTCATCGAAAACCACCGGCGCGATGTTCGATTTCGTAAATCCATCAGTTGGATTTACGAAATCGAACATTTCTTCGGAGGAGAATTTAGAGACTTTTTTTCCGAATCCGACACCGAGCGAAAAGACCTGAAAACCGCCCGAATCAGTCATGATCGGACCGTCGAAATTCATGAATTTATGAATTCCGCCGGCTTGTTCGATCAATTTTTCTCCGGGCGAGAGGAAAAGATGGTACGTATTGGAAATGATCCCCTGCACGCCAAGCTCCTTGAATTGCGACGGGGCAATGCCCTTCAAGCTCGCTTTCGTCGCGACCGGTGTAAAAGCCGGGGTCTTGATCTCGCCGTGCGGCGTTTTCAAAACGCCCGCGCGCGCCAGCCCTGCGCCGCGCTTTTCAATCTCGAACGAGATCGGCCGCTTCATGCTACGCAAGAGTCAAAAGTGATATTCGCTGTTTGCCTCTCTTGAGCAAAGCAAAGCCATTTTGAATATCGGTATTTGTAATTGATCTCGAACTATCGGTGATCTTCTCCCCGTTCAGTGAGATGGCATTTTGCTCGACGAATTCACGAGCTTCTCGCTTTGAAGAAGCAAGTTCCGATTTCAGCAATACATCAATGATATTTTCACCGATGTCTATTTTGCAACCTGGGGCTTGATCGAGAAGTGCCGCTTTGATCTTGGGTTCGAGCTCGCCAGTCATGCCTTCGCCAAACAGGATCATAGCGATCGAACTCATGAGATGAGCTACTTCTTCGCCGTGCGCAAGTTTCGTGACCTCAAACGCTAGGCTCCGCTGTGCGAAGCGAGCTCCGGGATTTTTCACATGATCAGCCATGACATTATGTATCTTTTCTGTGGTCAACAACGTCATCTTCAAAAGATATTCCTCTACCGCGTCGTCTTCGGTGTTCAACCAAAACTGATAGAACTGAAACGGTGATGTCTTCTCGGCATCGAGCCAAACTGTCCCGCCTTCACTCTTTCCAAATTTCTTGCCTGTCTTTTTGTCAGTCAACAGCGGCCAGGAAAATGCATACGCGGTCTTTTGCTCTATACGTCGTATAAGATCAACACCAGAAACGATATTGCCCCACTGGTCGGAGCCGCCGACCTGCAGGTCGCAACCGAATTCACGGTCGAGATACAAGAAATCATATGCCTGTAGGAGCATGTACGAGAACTCCGTGTAGGAGATGCTCGCGTCCGGCGTTTCGAGGCGTGGTCGTACGCTGTCGCGCTTGATCATTTCGTTCACCGTAAAGTGTTTGCCGACATCGCGCAGGAATTCCATCATCGGGATCGCGCGAAGCCAGTCGGCGTTATTGACCATTTTGAAATCCACACTGCCGAGCAGTTGTGTGAATTGTTTTTTCAAAGCGGCGGCGTTTCGATCGACCTCTTCGTCTGAAAGCAACTTGCGCTCGGTCGTCTTGCCGCCCGGATCGCCGACCATGCCGGTACCCGCACCAATGAGGATGATGAGCTTATGACCATCCTCGATGAATCGCCGCAAGACGAGGATGCCCTGCAATTGGCCGACATGCATTGAATCAGCGGTCGGATCTACGCCCAAATAGAGCGTCCGCTTCGGCCCGTCGGTTATTTCTTCGAGTTTTTCGGATGAATGTTGATAGACATATCCGCGCTCGCGGAGAGTTTCAGACAGCTTTGCCATGACGTGAAATATAGCACCTGCCTTCGCCCAAGGCTACGGGCGGACGGGTAAAAAAGAGACCGCCATGTCGCCACGGCGGCCTGAGTCTAGGGAGGAAACGCCCAAGGAGGGCATATGCGGCAGGTCATGCCACACCTCCTTCACCGTAGCAGTTCATCCAAATTTGTCTATGTGCGAGAGGTGTGGATAACATAAACCCCCATCGTGCTAACGAACTGCTGTATACCGCTCTCGCGCTCCTACCTTGGTGAATACGATCTGCCATAGTTGTAGATTGCGGACTCGGAAGGAAGCTGCGCTTGACAGCAGATAATATTTCCACATGCGATAGAAACGATCGTCGTAACTGCTTTTGACAGAATCCCAATTCGTATCGAAGTTGGAGAACCAAGCCATAAGGGTCGTGTCATAATCCGGACCGAAGTTGTGCCAATCTTCCATAGAGAAAAGATCACCCGCCGCACGTCCAATCTGTTCGATCGATGGAACGAGCCCGTTGGGGAAAATGTATTTTTCGATCCAGGGGTCGGTGCCATAGGTCGACTTATTACCGCCGATCGTATGTAAAAGAAAATACCCGTCTCTTTTCAAGAGCGCATGTACCTTCTCCATATAGGAACGGTAATTCTTATAGCCAACATGTTCGAACATGCCGATCGAGATCACATGGTCATACGCGCCTTCGTGCTCGTGATAATCCTGGAGAAGCGTCTCGATCGGTAAACCTCTCCGGTGTTCGTCGGCATACGCCTTCTGTGCGCGCGACACGGTGAGCCCTGTGCCGGATGCATCATACCGCTCTGCGGCGAACCGCAAGAAACTTCCCCATCCGGATCCGATATCGAGAATGTGCTGCCCCTTTTCCAATCCGATCTTTCTACACACTAAGTCGAGCTTCGCTTCCTGTGCCTCGTCAAGTGTCGTCGCGTTATTCCAATAGCCGCACGAGTAGACGAGCCGCTCGCCGAGCATTGCCGCATAGAGATCGTTGCCGATGTCATAGTGACGCTCACCGACCTCGAACGCGTGTCGTTTCTGCAGATTGATGATCCGTGCACGTAGATAGTGCCAGATGACGGCGGGATTGATCCCGACCTTTTGTTCCAGATTACCGCTCAAGATCTTTGCGATAAGTTCATCGACGCGCTCCGCATCCCACCAGCCATCCATGTACGACTCACCGAAACCCAGGGTCCCGCTTGCAAGCACCCGATCATAAAAGCGCGCATCGTGGACCTGAATATCCCACGTTCGATTACCGTTCACTTCAATGCCCGCCTTCGCGAAGGCGTCTCTGAATATTCGCTCCGTTTTTGCGGTCACAGCGCGGTCATTCTAGGCATCATTCGTGAAGGGATCGTGAGCAGAAGTAACGAAGGTATTCGTCTTCATGAAAGCTTAATCATCGATTTGGCATGATGTAGGCATGCAAAGGGTCGATCGGTTTTCATTTGGTACGTCTATTAATCTAATTTCTTCACAACATCCTGTATGAACAAAAATATCGTTATCGGCGGTATTATCGTCGTTATTATCATTCTGATCGGTTTCTGGTATGTCGCATCTATGACCCCTACCACACCGGCTGTGGGCACATCTACTACTGCGACAACAACGGCAACGTCTACCGCGACGACCGTGCCGGCTACTACGGCACCAGCGACGGTCGCGACCAAGAGCGCATTCAAAAGTATCTTTACGCAGTCCGGAAATCACGAGTGCACCTATCAGCAAGTCGGAGCGTCCACGCAAACGACGAGCGTCATTTACATCTCCGACGGAAAGATGCGCGGCGAATTCCGCACTACGGGTACCGTCACTTCATCGAATCTCATGATCTACAACGGCGGTTATCTCTATAGTTGGGTCGAGGGCACAACAGTCGGAAAGAAGACGAGCATCAATTCCCTTGCGGATCTGCCGGCGGTCATTCCGCAAGATCTCACGAGCGGAGCGATATACGGCACGGCGAGCGACAGCGTGGGCTGGGACTGCCAAGATTGGTTGACGGACAACAGTATTTTCGTCATCCCGACGTACGTGAAGTTTACGACGTAGGAATTCATTTCCTGCACAGCAAGATCGCCGCACTTCGCGGCGATCTTGTTTTAATTATGAACTTTCGTTGATCCTAAAACGCATCAAATGCGTTAGTGCTTTATCTTTCACGCTGGCATATTTCGGCGCTCGCTTCATTTGTGTTTCAGTTGGCATCATCGCCTTTTCTTCGATCAATTCGAGACCGGCCGCCTTTGCCGCCGCAGCATAGATCGCCAGTCGACGAACAATATCGGCAAGCGTACCGGATTCTCTCGTGACCGCTATCGCATATTGATCCTGGTCGATATCTTGTATCTCGATCCCGTATCCGTGCCGTGATGTCTTGAAATACTCGTAATCAGGAACGACTATGAGAACCTCTCCACCATCGGTGAGCATTGATCGTATCTTCTTGAAAGCCGCATCAAGGTCGGCGATATGCGGGAACGACATCACCGCAACGATCTCATCGAAAAGTTGGCCCGCATTATCGAATGCTTCGAGCGAACTCTTTACGAGTTCGACACCTGGATGATCCTGCTGTCCTTGCGCAATATTTTTCTCCGACGGCTCGACCCCGATCGCGACCGCCGCGCCCTTTTCCAGCGCATGACTGACGAGCCACCCGGTCCCGGCTCCAATGTCAAGGACGGCCTTGTCCTTCCACAGTTCCGCATACGGTTCGAGATATTCCCAGAAAAAACCCGTGCGCGTGGATTCGGAACGACCTTCCTTGGCCCACTGGAGATCGCCAAGATCATACTGATCTTCTTTTGTTGCGCGCTGAAGCGGGGTCGTCATAATTGATATTCAATAAAAAAGCGACTATTCTCGTTCTCTTTCGAAGATCTGATGCTCTTTATCTTCTTGTACGTTATCCCAAGGAAAAAGGTCACCGTTCATCGCAACGTATACGCCAGAATCAACCCGCAGAAGAGCTCCGATCGCAAACCCGACATTAAATGAGGCATCAGAATTCGGTTGACTGAACTGCACCATGGAGCCGACCAATATGATCGCCTTATTATGTTGTATCTTCGGACCAAGATATTTCGAAGTTTCCGCCATCGTCGCAGTGCCGTGCGTAATGATGATCCGATCTTCTTGGCAAGAATTGCAGCGTTCGAGCATTAACCCTCGATCAGCTTCGGTAATATCGAGTGAGTCCTTCTGCATTAATTCCTCCACGTTGATAGGTATTTGAACTCTCGCCTGATTTAAAATGTCCGGCATATACGAGCCGCGGGTAAAAACAGACTTCTTGATAAGGGAATCATAGAGCTCCGAATCAATGGTTCCGCCGGTCGTTATGATCCGTATTGAATCGCTCATATGGAAATTATAGCAAGTCTTCCCGCTCGCGTACCTCCTGCTCATTCATCCCGAAATGGTGTGCGAATTCATGCCAGATGGTTTCGGCGACGACTTGTTCAATAGGCATACTGTCTTCTTCGGCCGCCTCCTCGATCGGCAATTGATACAGGGTGATGGTATCGGGCATGACCATACCGATACCATATGATTCCCCGCGTTCTGACAGCGGTATTCCTTTGTATAAGCCGAGGAGCGTCTCATCCGCATCCAATCCCTGTGCTTTGCGCTCCTCCGCACTCGGCTCATCCTCTATTAATAGCGCGACGTTCTTAATTTTCTCTCGCACCCATTGGGGTAGCCGTTCAAATCCCTTCTCGACTAACTTTTCGAATTCATCGCGGGGCATATATTTTGACAATTATTGCCTCACCAATTCGGCAAAACGTTTCTTCACCTTCTCGATCTTCGGCTCGATGACCATCTGGCAATAGGGGGCCGAGGTATTCTCCTTGAAATAATTTTGATGGTAATCTTCGGCTTTGAAAAATTTCCCAAGCGGAACTATTTGAGTGACGACGTGTGAGCCATCCGTGAGGGATTCCTGGATTTCCTTAGCAATGCTATCTGCTTTCACCTTCTCTTCATCGGTCTGATATAGAATGATCGAACGGTATTGCTCGCCAACGTCGGCACCTTGCCTATTCGGCGTCGTCGGGTCGTGTGAGCCGAAAAAGACGGTGAGCAGGTCTTCATAGGTTATGACCGAAGGATCATAGGTGACCCGGATCACCTCGGCATGGCCGGTATCGCCATCGCTCACCTTTTCATAGGAGGGATTCGTCATATCCCCTCCGGCGTAGCCGGATTCCACCTTCGAGACGCCTTTGAGCATTTGAAAGATCGCTTCAGTGCACCAGAAGCACCCGCCACCAAAAACAATTGTTCGTTCCATACATGACAGTATATCGTATCGAGTCACTATCCCCTCGGCATGGAAATAGTGTAAGAAATGCCGATTTTGCGTTGTATTATGAGCGTACTAGAAAATCTTCATAAATCTGGCTCTTTCATTATGAATCCATCCTCATTACTGGTTTCCGGGCGCACCTATTTCTCGGCTACGAAAAAGTATGCCGCCGCGCACAAGATACGAAGCATCATCATCGCTATCGTCGTCATAGCCGTCTGTTACTGGCTCTGGGGCGTGACACATCCCGCAACCACACAGACGACCTACGTGCTGACCACTGTAAAGACCGGCACGATCATTTCGACCGTTTCTGGGAGCGGCCAAGTCTCGCCGAGCAATGAGGTAACGATCAATCCGCAGGCATCGGGGCAAGTATCGGAGGTCTTGGTCAAAGACGGCCAGCAGGTGACGACCGGCCAGCCGCTCGCCTATATCAGTGCCGTCGGTGAATATAACGCGGTACAGTCCGCGAAGGCGAGTCTGCAAAGCGCGCAGTTGTCGCTTCAAAAATTACAGGAGCCCGCTACGACTCTTTCGCTCGCGCAAGACCAGGATAATATTGCAAAAGCACAGGCGAGCTTGGTGACCGATCAGACCGATCTCCAAAACGCATATTCGACGGCCTATAGCGACATCGTTTCGACCTACCTCGATTTCCCGAGTATTCAATCGCAGCTTCAAGATATCGAGACCGGCACGGAAGCAGCGAAGGGATCACAGTGGAATCTCGATTTTTATGAGAATGCAACGATCAACTGGGACAACACCGACGCGCTCGCTGGGCGCACCAGTACCTATGCCGCATATACGACCGCCGTGGCTTCTTACGACAAAGCATACGCCGATTACCAACTTCTCACGCCGTCATCTGCAACTTCATCCGTCACCGCGATGATCGATGAATCGTATTCGTCGCTCCAAGACATGCAGAATGCATTGAATGCGATGAATTCGTATATCCAATTCTATGACAATATCATCAAGAACAACAATCAGACCCCGAACGCCGAAGCAGCCACCTCGATCACGACGTTGAGCTCGGACATCACGAAGGTCGACAGCCATCTGTCGGCACTTTTGAGCGATAAGAATCAAATTGCGAGCACACAGCAAGCGATCGTCAACGATGCGGCATCGATCAGCGAAGGCCAGGATACGCTGCAACAGCTTCAAACGGGACCTGACCCGCTTGATATCCAATCTGACCAGCTCAATATTCAGCAACAGCAGGATGCGCTCCAGCAAGCAGAAGATAATCTCGCCAACTACACGATCTCGGCGCCGTTCTCCGGCACGATCGCAGATCTCAATCTCAACGTCGGTGACACCGTAAGCAGCGGAACGAACGCGGCAACACTGATCACGACACAAGATCTCGCCGACCTTTCGCTCAATGAAGTCGACGCCGCAAAGGTCGCCGTCGGCCAACAGGCAACACTGACCTTTGATGCAATCCCCAACCTGACTCTTACCGGAAGCGTCGTCGACGTGTCACCTTTGGGCGCAGTCACATCAGGCGTCGTTTCATACGCGATCAAGATCGGATTCACTACCCAAGATCCCCGCGTTAAAGCCAGCATGACGGTCAATGCCGATATCCAGGCTGCCGTGCATTCGAATGTGCTCACGGTTCCCGCTGCGTCTATCGTGACCCAAGGTAGCGCGACGTACGTTCGAGCGTTCGTCCCTGCGCTCACCGGTTCAGCCGTCACCAGCACGACGGGCGTCGTCTCGGCGACCGCCCCGCAATTGATACCGGTCACCATAGGTATTTCGGACAACACCAACACCGAGATCGATTCTGGATTGACTTCCGGACAGCAAATCGTCTCTCGCTCCTCATCGACCGGTGCAGCAGTGACCACGACCGCAGCAGCTGCAACATCTCGTGCCGGAGGCGGCGGATTTGGCGGCGGTGGCGGCGGTGGGGCAGCTATTCGCCTCTAATCCCATGATCGAAGTAAAGAACATAACGAAGTCGTACGGCTCGGGCGACACCGCATTCCAGGCGCTCAAAGGTATCTCGTTCACCATCAACGATGGCGAGTTCGTCGCCATCATGGGACCATCCGGCTCCGGCAAGTCAACGACGATGCATATCCTCGGCTGCCTCGATACACCAACGACCGGAGAATATCTTCTCGATGATAAAGACGTCTCGAAGCTTTCCGATGAGGAGCTCGCCGACATTCGCAAGGATAAGATCGGCTTCGTCTTTCAATCGTTCAATCTCCTTCCCCGCACGACGGTTCTGCGTAATGTCATGCTTCCGCTGATCTACGCGGGTGTTGACGAGGTGGAACGCGAACGACGTGCGAAAGAGGCGCTTGCCGCCGCAGGCATGACCGAAACTCATTTTTTGCACAAGAGCAACGAGCTCTCCGGCGGGCAGATCCAACGCGTTGCGATCGCGCGTGCCTTGGTGAATAATCCGTCCCTGATCCTCGCGGACGAACCGACCGGCAACCTCGATACGATGACCGGTGAGATCGTCCTCGGCACGTTCCAGCGGCTCAATGAGCAACATGGCCGCACCATTGTCCTCATCACACATGAACCGGATATCGCCGAGCACGCGAAGCGGATCATCCATATCCGCGACGGGGCCATCCTCTCTGACACAAAACACCAACAACGGATCGTGCATCACCACGAAAACATATGACGATCAAGGACACATTTGAAGAAACCTACGCCGCGCTTTCGGCGAACATGACCCGCTCAAGTCTGACGATCCTCGGCATCGTCATCGGCATCGCATCAGTCATTGCGCTCGTCTCGATCGGGGAGGGTGCAACAGCGTCGATACAAACAAGCATTCAATCGATCGGTTCGAATCTCCTCGAGATCACGCCGGGGGCGGCGCGAAGCCCGGGCGGATTCGGTGTCAGTGCCGGTCGTGGCAGTGCGCAGACGCTCACGCAAGCTGATTCTGATGCCATTTCGACGCAGGTCACGAATGTGAGCGGCGTTGCAGACGAGATCTCAGGCAGGTATCAAGTGACCGGCGCCGGCACCAATACCAACACAACGGTTGACGGCGTTTCAGCAAGCTATGCCCCTATCCGCAATGTTGCCGTTTCCGACGGCACTTTCATCACCGACGCGGAGAGCACCGAGCTTTCAAAAGTCGCCGTCCTCGGGCCGACGGCCGTCAATGATCTCATCGCGACGGGCACCGAGCCGGTCGGCCAGATCATCCGTATTAATGGCCAGCAATTCACCGTCGTCGGTGTGACGGTCGCGAAAGGCGGTAGCGGTTTCAGTAATCCCGACGATATGATCTACATCCCCGTCGGAACGATGGCGCTGTATCTCGCGGGCAACAGCTTTTTAACTACGATCGACGTTCAGGCCGCGAGCGCCAATTCGACGACCCAGGTCCAGAACGACATTACGACATTACTTCTCACACGTCATAACATCAGCAATCCAACCAGTGCCGACTTCAGCGTGCTGAACCAAGCCGACATCCTCGCGAGCGCATCCGCAATAACGAGCACGCTCACCTACCTTTTGGGCGCAATTGCGGGCATATCGCTCCTCGTCGGCGGCATCGGTATTATGAATATGATGCTCACGACGGTGACCGAACGTACGCGCGAGATCGGTCTGCGCAAAGCGATCGGCGCCAAGAAGAGCGACATCAGCAGGCAATTCCTCGTTGAAGCGATCACGCTGACCGTCATCGGTGGTATCATCGGCATTATGATCGGGGTCGGTATATCGCTCGTCGTCAACGCGACGGGGCTTGTTACGACGACTATCACTGCAGATCCGATCCTTCTCGCCTTCGGCGTTTCGGCGGCCATCGGCATCATCTTTGGTTGGTATCCCGCAAGCCGTGCCGCGTCATTGAATCCTATTGAAGCGTTGCGATACGAATAAATAGGAGTAACAATTATTAAAATTAATAACATTAAACAATTCTATGAATAAGACAGTCATCACAGCTATCGTTGTCGCGATCGTGTTCGGTGGCGGCGGATATTATTTTGGTACCCAACAGGCTGCGTCAGCTGCTCCGAGCGGTGCGGCTGCTTACGCGGGTCGCACCGGCGCCGCGGGTGGTGCCTCTCGATTCGGTGGAGGAGCTGCAGGCAGCGGATTCACAACGGGCACGATCATCTCGACCGGTAGCGGCACCATGACGATCCAGATGGCCGCTTCTACCTCAACTTCGGCGACAACGGGCACTAAGATCGTTCTCTTCGACGCAAATACCGTGGTGAGCGAGCTTCAAACCGTACCCGCGGCTAATCTTGCCGTCGGGCAATTAGTGACGGTTGGCGGCACTGCCAACTCAGACGGATCCGTCACCGCGACCTCGATACAAGTCCGCCCGGCACGCACAGGCGCAGCGACGACACAGCAGGGGCCGATGCAGCCGTATTCCGGCACCAGCGGTCAATAGACACATCTGAACTTCCGTGAACAAGATCCCCGATCCCGGGGATCTTGTTTTATATCTTCGGTCGCAAGAGCGGGAAAAGCTGTGTCTCGAGAATGGGCTTATTCTCAAAGAATGAAAAGAGTCGTTCGGAGACGCCGAAGCCGAATGCCGGTGGCATGCCGTATTCCATGGCACGAATATAGCTTTCGTCGAGACGTTGTGCCTCTTCATCGCCTGCATCGCGCATTTTCTGTTGCGCTTCAAAACGTGAACGTTGGTCTAGCGGATCATTGAGCTCACTGAAGCCTTTACCCATTTCTGAACCCGCGATGATGACCTGGAATCGCTCGACAACGTTCGCATCCTTCGGGGTTCTTTTTGCCAGCGGTTCGAGATAGATCGGTACACCGGTAAGGAACGCCGGTCCGGCTATTCCCTTGCGAATACTTTTCCAGAGATGATCGATCGCGCGCGCTTTGTTGGGTTCCTCGCCGCCAAGTACGCCTGCTTCACGTGCCGCATCGACCGCTTCTTCTTCCGAACAGCTGATCGGATCGATACCAAATTTTTCTTTGATGGTGGTCGAATAGTCGATCTCGGTCCATTCATCGGCGAGGTCGACTTCATGTCCATTGATGGTGAATGTATATTGCCCGTACACTTCTTTCGCGACATCACGATACATTTCCTTGATCATCCCCATTCCCTCTCGAAAATCAGAAAATGCCTGGTAGAACTCAAGCTGCGTATAATCTTGAGCATGTTCCCGCGATTGACCTTCATTGCGGAATATGCGACCGATCTCGAAGACTTTTGGAAATCCTGCGACCAGCAGAACTTTCTGCCACAACTCCCCCGCCGAAATTCGCAGATAGACATCAATGTCGAGCGCATTGTGATGCGTGACGAACGGCCGTGCATCTGCGCCGCCCGGTGAAGTTTCCAAAATCGGCGTCTCAACTTCCAGGAATCCCCGTTCGGAAAGAAACGAGCGGATCGTCTGCCAGAATTTCGAACGTCGTTCGAACATCGCGCGCACCTCGGCGTTCAGTAAAATATCGAGATACCGTTCGCGTAAAATTTTCTCTTCGTCTTTAAGACCGAACCATTCATCGGGGATCGGCAGGAGCGATTTTGCTGCCATTGTCCACGACGAAACTTTGATCGATCGCTCGCCGCGCTTGGTCGTGAACGGCGTACCCGTGACTTGGATGAAATCGCCGATATCTGCCGCATCAATGAACAGTGAGAAGAGGTCTGCATCCACGTCATCCTTTGGCAATACCGCCTGCATGCGCCCAATGCCACCTGCTTGCCCCGAACTCGTCGAGTGGGTGGTGAGCCCCATCGAACCATCAAAAAGATCAATAAAGACGATACCGCCCTGCCCGCGGCGAGCCATGATGCGGCCAACGATCGATATGGTCGCTTTATCTGCCTCAAGAGCAGCAAAACGCGCGAGCACCTCATCTATAGAATAGTCTTTGGAGACCGAGACCGGGTACGGTTCCATACCGGCCGCTTTGAGTATGTCCAGCTTTTTGATCCGTTCGCGCCGTATATCCGCTTCGCTCATGACTTCATGATAGCAAACTAGCGGCTTTCCCGCACGCACACGACATCACGTGCGATGCGCATTCTGCAGATGCCGTAAGATCTTCACCAAGTCTCGTAATTCACGATCACCGAGCTTTGAGAACGCGGCCCGCATCATCACGGTGGAACGACTCTCGTACCGGTCGACTTCCCGCTTGCCGCGCGCGGTCAAAAAAATGCGCACGATGCGTTTGTCTGCCTTTTCCCCTTTCCGCGTGATCAGACCAGACTTTGCCAAATGTGAAATAAGCGATGTCGCTGAGGGTGCTTTGATACGTAAGTAGGCCGCAACGTCATGCATGGTCGGTCCGTGTGCATCCCGCACGTAGCGCATGGTCTCGTAGCGAAGCCACGCATTGGGATCGACCTCATGATCCGGTAATTGCGAACGAAGGATCTGCTTCATTGAGAAGAAGAGCGATGATAGTTCGCGAAGCTGTATTTTATTCATACCATCGTTAGCCTGCCATGGCTTCTGCTTTCACTTCAGCTGACAGTTGAGAACCGTCTCCTTGGGAGCGCAACAAGATCAGTCCGATGACCGCCCCAATGAGCATCGCGAGCGCGGCAACTCTAAAGACCTCACCGTACGCGAGCAGGTCCGCCTTAAGGATTATCAGCTGGACCCCTTGGGCGATCACCGTCGGCACGTTACTGCGTATGAGTGAATCCTGCGCCACCTGCAGCACATTCGAATTCGTGGCAGTCGTGAGCAAGGTCCCGAAAAGCGCGATGCCGAAGGCGCCCCCGATATTTCGCGTGAGATTCAAAAGCGCTGATGACATGCCGACTTCGCTGATGGGAACGGCAGTCGTCGCCGCGGTCGTAAGCGGTGACATGCCGAGTCCCAAACCAGCACCGAGTAATATCAAAGCTGGCGCAAAGTCCATAAATCCCATCCCCGGATTCAAGTTGCGCAACATAAAGAAACTTAAGGCCGCAATGGCCATACCCAACGACACGGTGTAGCGTGGATGGAAGCGTTGTGCCAGTCGTGCACCCAAGGGAGCGAAGATCGGCAGTGCAAGTCCCATCGGCAAGAAGAGCAAGCCCGTCTTGATGGCGTCATATCCGAGGAACGTCTGCGTGAAGACGGGCAAGAGGAACATGGAACCCATCATGCCGCCGAACGAAACGAACGAGACCGCAAGCACCGAGACGATCGTCGGATTTTTGAACAATTTAAAATCGATGACCGGATGTGAATGCCGCGTTTCCCACCAGTAGGTCAGATAACCGAACACGACCGTGCCCACATAACAGAGGAGACTCGGCATTGCCGTCCAACCCCAGCTTTGCCCCTGATCGAGCACAAGCACCATCGATGTGATGGCACCGGCAAGCAGTATCGATCCGAACCAGTCGAATGCGCCGCGATCAACGGGACGATCATGCGGCAAGAAAAAGATCGTCATGGCGAGACCAATGAGACCAATGGGGAGATTGATATAGAAGATCATGCGCCACGAAAAATTGTCGATGAGGTACCCCCCGAGAAGCGGACCGATGATCGCGGAGACCGCGAACGATGACGACCAGATGCCCAAGGCTTGTGCGCGCGCTTTCCGATCCGCGAACGATTTTGCGATGAGCGACATTGCGGTCGGATAAATAGCGGCACCGACGAGCCCTTGAAGTACGCGGAAGAATATGAGCGCATCGAAATTCCACGCAAGCCCCGTCATGACCGAAACGCCGACGAACCCAACGAGGCTCCATAGATAGATGACTCGGTTGCCGAGCATGTCGCCGAGTTTGCCGAACACGGGCACGAAGACCGCGTTGCTAATGATGTACGCGGTCGCGATCCATGCCGCCGTAGTTACGCTGATGCCAAAATCGCTGATGACTTTAGGGACCGCGAGATTTACCACCGTACGATCGAGGCCAACGAGTAAGGTACCGAGCATGACCGTCGCGAGGATGAGCCACGGATGTCCCGTGAGCCGATGCATCTGCTGAGGGTTTTCCGCCGCGCTCTCCGCCATATGATCGTGCTACTTGAGGTAGATCCACATGCGCGCCGACATGCCGTTCTTCAATTGTGTGTACGTAGTCGTATCGAAGCGGGCTTTAATGTCGAACTGCTGAGTCTCGCGTGAGTTCGAAATATTGAACACGATCCCCGATTGATTCGACGTAGGTGAGATCTCATCAACAACAGCCGAGAATTTTTGGCCTCCAAATGCGTCGACCGTGAAGGTCACCGGATCGCCGACCTTAATGAGGTCGAGTCCTTTATTTTCATCGATCTCACCCACAACGCGCAGCTGTGTCGGGTCGATCATTGTGACGACCGGCGAGCCGGGATCCACCTGTGCGCCGACGGTATCCGGGACGGAAATAATAATGCCGGCAACCTTTGCCTGGATCAGTTGATCACCGACACGCGCGACTGTTTGATTCGCGGTCACCGCGTCGCCTTCGTTCACGTATACACCTTCAAGGATGCCGCCTTGTGATGGGGAAAGGTCGATCTCCGGTGCAACGATCGACGATGTATCGATATAGACGCGACTTGACTCGATATGCCAGTAAATGAATCCGCCCGCGAGTGCGGCAATGATGAGGACCGCGATACCGGTCAGTATCCAGGTCATGCGCGTGCTACGTGTTTTGGCAGTTGGTGTCATATATCTATTGATTATTGGGCTTGTCCGAATGTCCGAACTTGATCTGTCGGCGAAAGTCCTGAAAGGATCTCCGTCATGCCTGAGGCGCTCGCAATGCCGACTGTAACAGGAACTTGCTGGTCGGTTCCCGATCCGTGGACAAGTACGAATGTGCTCGTACCTTGCGTGATGATCGCGCTCGTCGGAACTGAAAGCGCATTCAGATCTGTCTGCGTGGTGATGCTGGTGCTTCCCGTCATGCCCGCCTGAATACGCGGATCATTATTATCGAATTGTACGGTGACCTTGTACGATGAAATGCCGCCGGTCATCGTCGCAGCCGGATCAATGGCGATCACATGCGCCGGGAACGGGGTAGCGCTCTGATACGCATCCAAGGTCACGTTCGCCACGTCACCGACTTTTATTTTGGCGACATCCGCATCGGAGACATAGACATCCATCTGGAACTTCGTATCTGAGATCATCGATACAACGGGGACTCCGACCGAAGCGGTCTCACCGATATGCACGTTGTTGACCGTGATCGTGCCGGAAATCGGAGCGACGATGACGGTCTTATTCAATTGTGCCTGCGCGAGATCAACGTTGGCCTGCGCGGCCGCGACGGCGGCCTGCTGTGCTGCCACCGCATTACTCGTCGGCGGCGCTTGTGTGACCGTCAGTTGTGCCTGAGCGGTCGCAAGACCCGAAGCGGCGGCCTGTTCCGCGGTCTCAGCGGCATTCAAGGCACTCACCGCGGCCGAGATGTTCCCACGAGCGGTCGCAATACTGGCCTGGTATGCCTGCAATGTTGCGGAACTTATCGAATTCGATGGCGAAGCGCTCGCGAGCAATGCGATGATCTGGTCGAGGTATGTGCCGACTTGGGAAAGATTATTGCTCGTTTCCGATTCGAGAGACGTCATATCGATACTGCTCGCATCGGTCGGTAGCGCCGTCATGTACGATTGCCATGCCATAAGCAGGCTTTCCATCGTGACACGTCCTGATTGCGCCGAAATAACGAGTTGCGAATTATTTGACGAGATATTCAAGGTCGGTGATGTGCTGTGAGGGTTATTGAAGAACTGATCGACGCCGTTGTAGATGGCGACATCCGATTTCACGTTCGCATCTCGGGCGGCTTGAATGATGTTCTGCTGTGCCTGTGCCAATGCGTTCTGTGCATTGGTCACGGAGGTTTGCGAGAGCGCGATATTTTGCGGCGTTGCACCGGCCTGCAAGCTCGCCAGCTGGGCTTGCTGAGCAGCAAGTCCGGCCTTGGCCTGTTCGAGTTGTGCCTCGAGATCAGCGCCTGCGAGCGATGCGAGCGTCGTGTCTGCATCCACATGAGTACCGACAGCCGGACCCGCATACGCGACCTGGCCGTTCGTCTGGAACGATAGATCAATAGCGTTGGCGGCAGCAACAGTACCGGTCGTATCGACTTCCTGCACGATCGTGCCGGTTGTCGGCGTCACATAGGCCCCAGCAGGCTTACCGGATGTCACGAGATACGTGATCCCGACCGCGGCGAGCGCGATAACGACTGCCACGACAACGATCACCTGTGGCTGCAATAGCCGCTGAAAAAATGTTCTATTCATAGAATAACGAGGATTAAAAAATACTTAGGTGCTCTAAGTACTTACATAGTAGCGCATCCCTCATGAAGATACAAGGAAGGTGTGGATAACCGATCTAAACAGTGAATCCATAGATATCCATTTGCAAATATTTTGCATTAGTATATTGTTCTCCTCACATGCAAATACGAGACCCAGGCGCGATTCTCAAAAATGCCGGCTTCCGCGCGACAAAGCCGCGCCTTCTCTTGCTTGAACTGTTAGAAAAGTCTCATACTCCCCTTTCCATTCATGATATCGTCGCAAAATTAATCAATGATGACATCGACCGGGTAACAGTATATCGCTCGATCGAAGCGTTCGTGCGCATAGGAGTCGTCCGCGAGGTAGATTTCCAAGGACAACTGGCGCGGTATGAATTGCCCGATACTGAATATGACCATCACCACATAGTTTGTACCAAGTGCCACAAGATCGAAGATTTCATCGGTTGCGATGTAGAGCGCATTGAAAAGAAGGCACTACACCAATCCCGTTCCTTTTCCCGGATCTCGAGTCATTCCTTCGATCTATACGGTTTGTGCAACTCGTGCGCTTAAAAAAATACTATATTATATCTATGGTATTTCTTATCGGCATCGCCGCATTCATATCCACTTCGCTCGGAGGTCTCTTCGCGCTGCGACTTAAGGACCGTTTACACCTCATTCTTGGTTTTTCGGCTGGCGCCGTCATTGGTGTCGCATTCTTCGATCTGATGCCCGAAGCACTCACAATAATGGGACGTTCGCATTCCGCAGCATTCGGGACCGCGGTCGTCGCTATGGGTTTCGCACTTTATCTGATACTCGATCGACTCATTATCCTGCATCATGATCATGATGGCGAAGATTCCTCACATAATGAACGCGGCCTATGGGGTGCCAGCACGCTTTCGTTCCACAGCTTTCTCGATGGGCTCGGGATCGGGTTAGCTTTTCATGTATCCGCCACCATCGGTATCATTGTCGCGGCCGCGGTCTTAACACATGATTTCTCCGATGGCATCAACACGGTCAATATGATCCTGAAGAACGGTGGGGACCGCAGGCGTGCGTTCAAATGGCTTTTCGTTGATGCCATCGCGCCGGTCATCGGCATCGTTGTTACGGTATTTGTGAGCATCACTGATTCGCAGCTCGGCATCCTGCTCGCGCTTTTCTCGGGCTTCTTTCTCTATATCGGTGCTTCCGACTTGCTTCCGGAGAGCCATCACCGGCACCCGGTGCGTTGGACGACCGTCGCGACCGTGCTCGGCATGGCCGTAATATTCATCGTGATCCGCGTAGCTGGTTAGTGGGCCGATTCAATGCCTGTGCGAGTGTATTTCGCTTGATACTGCTTCGCTTCGATGATTCGCAAGCATGTATGAGGCAAGGAGCGTCGTGACCGGCACCGCGAGGATGAGGCCGATCGATCCAATGAGAATGCGGACGATCTCGGTCGCGAATATTTCGTTATTGATGGCATACGCGATGCCGTAGGTGGAATCCTGTACAACGAGCAAAAGTGGCAACGCGGCGCCGACGTACGCGATCGCGAGCGTATTGACCAACGCCCCGATGTGCTCGCGGCCGATGCGGATCGCCCGCCTGTAGACCTGCGTACGCGTCATATGAATGCCCGCGCGGAATAGTTCCTCGACCGCTATTGCCTGACCGATCGCTATGTCGTACAAGACGCCGAGAAGCCCGATCATGATCCCGCCAAAAAGAAGTCCAACGAGATCGATCGTGCCTTTCGAGTTGAAATTGAGATAGACATCTTCCTCGCTGTTGTATCCTGAGAGGTGCGCAGCGTGAACGACATAGAATGCACCGAGGCCGGTAATGAGCACCGTCGCGATCATACCGATGACGGCTGCCGTCGTCGTGCGATTGAATCCATGCGTAATATACGAACCGACAACGATAATGAGAGACGCAACACCGATCGAAACGGGTATCGGTGAGTAGCCATCAAGAATACCCGGCATCAAAACATAAAATATGAGGATGAGACTTCCGCAGAGGCTCATGAATCCGCGGATGCCTTGTATCCCGCCAAAAAGGACGACGAGAAAGATAAAGACCGCGGCCAGCCCGAACAGTACATTCAAACGATACGGATCGGAGACGGAATAGTAATCAGTGCCATCAACTGAGCTCGTCGTATGCCGGAGATAAAAAGTGTCGCCCGCTGAAAGCTGTGTGTAATCGTTATCGAACGTCACCGTTTTACCGGCATCGGGACCGTTCTCGACGTGCGCAGTGAGCGTTTGGTCAGGTTCGGTCGTATTCGTTCCGGGGATCGGCTCAATGTGTTCGTTCGCAACAGCGATGACCGTTGCTTTCTCGATCGTCTGTTGCTCAGGTGCGACAGATACTTGGGCATTCGCGATGAATGGAACGAGTAGCGCCGTAGCAAAAAAGCTTGCGACCGCGGCCCCATACACATGCCTGTCTAGATCCATTCTTTCAGTATAACGTCCACGAGGAATTTCACGATGAACGATACCAAGAGGAGCACTACTATGCTGATTCCAATCATCGTCTCAAGGGAATTTTCTCGATCTTCAACCTCGCGCATATTGCGCCCCGCGACGATGAAGTAACCTTTGTATTGTCCGCCGGTGATTTCGACGACTACGATCGCTTGGCGAACACCAAGATCCGGTTGCCATGTCACGCGATCTTCTCCGGGTGCGGCCGTATCTTTTCCGATACCGAGTGAGGCAGATTGTAAAACTCCCGACGGAAACTGCGGAAAGGATCCATCGAGCATTCCACTAGAATCAACCGTATGACCGGTTGGATCGACTAATGCGAGCCACGGTGACAAACTCAACGAAATATCGACCGTTGATGCCGGGAGAATAGTTGCGGGATCAGGATGGGGAGTAGTTCCTAAATCATATGCCTTGTCCTCTGCCATCTGGATCTGCGGATCATTGAGCGATTCTCGGTAATTCTGCTGGACCGTCGCGTAGATCAGCGTGCATACGCCGACGATCGTGATCGCGATCGGTAGCCACAGTATGAAGACGCGCGTCAGCGATCTCATATCCTCATACTTACATGTATGGCGGAACGGTCAAGGTATAATTACCTCATGTTCAACGCTGTCATTTCATTCGATCACGCGACCGAACAATTTTTTGATCTTCACCGAATACCGGCCCTGACCACGTTCTTTACCTGGTTCACGAACCTCGGTGACGCACGGATCATCATCATTCTGGGCTTGAGTATGGCGATCGTGCTCATGCGCCATCACCGATCGGCGTACATGGCCGGACTCGCGGTCTCGATATTCGGCAGTGTCGGATTTTCGTATCTTCTGAAACTCATCGTCGCGCGTGGACGGCCAATGCCTTCACTCGCCGCGATCGATGCCCCAGGCTATTCGTTCCCGAGCATGCATGCGGCATGTTCGATGGCAATGTATGGTTTTCTGGCGTACATGATCTACAAACTTTTACAACCGTTACATCATCGCGCACCGCTCGTGGCTGCGACCGCGATCATAATTTTACTTATTGGCTTCAGTCGTCTGTATCTTGGTGTGCACTATCCGAGCGATGTAGCCGCAGGATTCGTTATCGGCGGATTTTTCCTGTGGCTCGGCACTGCAGTTGCGATGCGTCTTGAACGGCAGACGCGAAATGCCGTATGGCGGGGGCGAAGACGCTAGAGCGTAAATTCTCCGTTCTTGTAGATCACGCGTGATGTTCCATCTTTGAGATGAGCGGTCACCGTACGCGGTGCGGTCGATATGATATCGGTGTGCACCGATGAATCATTGAATCCGAGTGCTTTGGCTTGCGCGTTGGTGAGCTTTGCGACATTGCCCGAGAACGTATCTTTGTAGCTCATACCGAGTGCGATGTGCGTGTTGCCCTGCGGGCCGCCCATGTTCTCGTCGAACAAGGTCTCCGCCATGAACTTCGTGATGCGCGAGAAGCGTTTATCGGTGAGGCTGAATTCACCCACCATATTCGCACCGGGCGTTGCGATCATTTCTTTAAGCAATTTCTCATTGACCTTTGCATTGCTTTTCACGACCTTGCCGCCCTTGAAATGCACTTCTATGCCTTCGATCTTATTGCCATAACGATAGAGCGGCTGATTGAAACGTATCCATCCTTCGGTACCGCGACGATCGGGGCTCGTGAAAAGCTCGAAACTTGGGATGTTGCGACCGGAACCGCCGAGCCATGTGCGCTTTTCTCCCAACTTGATCCAAAGATCCGCATCGGGTCCTTCGACATGCAACCGGTCCGTTTTCGGCGCGAGCGTGTTGAGCGCCTTTCGATACGACTCTAGTTTTTTGTAGACTCCTTTCCATGTAGCGATAGGGTTCGTCTCATCGAGAAAACACGCGCGAATGATCTGGCTCCAATATTCGTCGAGTGTAAGACCAGCTTCGTGCGCCATCGCAGGCGTGCCGTAGAGCGCGATCGTCCACGTGAATTTGCCTTTGTGCTCTTTTTCATTTCGCCAATCCCGTTCCGGCTTCATCGCAACGCCTCGCCGCATGATCTTTTTCGGATCAATACCTTCGAGGCTGTGCATGTCAGCATCCGCAATGATGCTGATCGTATGATCGATCTGGTCGACCATCCCACGCGATAGCTTCGTCGCGAAGAAATCGAGCTGGTGCGGTTGGGCATTCGCAAAGAAATCTCGCGAGATGTTGTAGCCGGCATCTGATGTGACATCGTCAGGAAGGTAGTTCGGGACCATGTGTCCGCCCGCTTTGATGATCGCTTTGTGAACGGCGACATAAAGCGGCTTCGCTGATTCATGCGCCGTCACCCGTACGACATCGCCTTTTTTGATGCCTTTGCCACTGCCGAGGGCGAAGTTGACAAGCACGTCGGCGTATCGTTCAAGAATCTTTTGGCTTGGTATGTAATCCATCGGGCAAGAATACAGAGGTTCCTCGCCCTTGTCGAGCGCCGACTAAAAAGCTCAGAGCTTGGTATTCGACACCGCGAGCGTGTTGAACATCGCGTCGAGGATGCCGGAGAACTCCGCTTCGTCGAATGCCGTGACTGTGCCGGACGGATAGTTGTCGATATTTCCCGAATGAAGGAGCTCGACGAATTCAAGGCAGGAGCCATCGACAACGGAGCGGAATATTTTTTCTTGGTAGATATTCCCCGCTGCAGCGCCGGTGGAGTCAAACTCATTGAAGGTCACACTGCCCACGGTCACGCTTGAGGTCGCCGCAGTCTCCCCGGAATTTTGGTCCGCGTTGGTACAATTTGCCACGATCGCGGGCGTCGACGTCGCACCGACGTACACACCGGCGTCGCTGAGGTTGGTGCCCTGGAACATGTCGGGGTTCAGGGTAAAGGCGACGACCGGTGTTTGCGTGAGCGGAAGGTATCCGTCGAAGCCGGCGGCGCGCACGGTCGCCGTCGACGGATAGTAGATGCTGAAATTATAGCGAGGGTCGGTATATTTGACCGACGGGACATCCGGGATGATCTGCGGCAGATCAGCTTCTGATGTCGTGGTCGCGGAAGGGCCGACTACGACCGGAATCTCGATCTCGGTGCTATAAACGAAATAGCCGATGACTCCGATGACGATGACAACGATGATCCAGAAGATCGTCTTCATACCGGGAGTGTAGCATGCGTCGTCCGAGTTTCGCAGCGAGCGGAACGTGCATAATTACCGATTCATTCCCCGTACATACGTATAAATTTACGTACCCGATGCCGAAATTGCTTAACGAACGATGATTCAGAAAGCCCGATCTGACGCCGGAATATCACCAGGATCCCGCCCGTCGCAAGCAACGCAAAGACGATCCACCCGACGGTAGTTGCAACGCCGGAGAAAGATTGCCAATAATCACCGAGATAGTAACCCGCCGTGATGACGACCCACAACGATGCGAGATTCCCGATCACGTCGAATACGAGAAAGGTCTTGAGCGAGACATCGCCCAGCCCCGCAATAATGTTCACGACGGGATCCAGTGTCCCGCCGAAACGGGACAAAATTATCATGCTGCGCGGATGGCGGTTCACATATTTTTCCACGCCATCGAGATACGAACGTTTGATGCGTAGTTTTTCTACCACGCGCTCACCATAGATGTCCGCCAGTAAGAATCCCGAGACATCGCCCACAACATTGCCGAGCATAGCGCTCAGAAACGCGAGCGGGTAGCTCATATATCCCTGGCTCGCGAAAGCGCCTGACGCCAGAAGCAGCGTGTTGCCAGGCAACGGCAATGCGAGCGCCGAAAGAAAGTACACGCCGAAGAGGAGCGCGTATTTGTATAGAAGAAGCCACGAAAGAAGAACGACCGCGAGCGAGGTCATGTGCCGGGCATTACGAGATAATGCGCAACAGCATCCTTCACGTGCGCGGTCAATGTCGTTGCCGTCTCATGCTGCGCCTCGGCGGATTCAGAGATCGATACATGCGGGTAGTGCGGATCGACGATCATGAGGGTCGTTTTCAAATAATTCGGTGGCAGCCCATATACGTGGCTGATGTAATCGTACGTCATCCACGATTGAATGAGGCTCGGATCGGTCAGTGGTGTACCATGAGAACCGAAAAGATGCGGATGCCCTGCTATGAACGACTCATCCCGCAAGATGCGGTACTGGTGGAATAAGAGGCCGCACAAGATCGCAAGTAATGCGAGCAGCGCGAAGAATGTAACGCGGACCGCCGTGCCGAAATGAGAATGAGAAGTTTCGGTCATCAATGATGATTATATACGCTCGTTATCTCGCGTGCGAACGATTCGGTCGACGTGTGGAAGTGCCGGAATAACTGCGTGGTTTAAATCCGCGCGAGCCGACGCCCTGTGATCGACCGCGGGAGAAACCGCGGTGCTCTTCGTGCGAACGATCCGCGCTGGCAGGCATGGCGCGTGCAGGCGGAAGATCGTGCGGTAAGGCAGAAACAGTGATCTGTTTACGGATCAGCCGCTCGATATCACGCATGGAGCGCTTTTCGTCGGGCATGGCGAATGAGATCGCGTGACCTTCTGCTCCTGCGCGCGCCGTGCGTCCGATGCGGTGCACGTAATCCTCGCTCTGTGACGGAATATCGAAATTAACGACGAGCTCGACGCCTTTGACATCAAGGCCGCGTGCCGCAATATCGGTCGCAACAAGCACGCGATATTTCCCGCTCTTGAATCCGTCGAGCGCTTCGCGGCGCTGCGCGAGCGAGCGATTCGAGTGGATCTCGGCGGTCGTATGGCCCATCTGACGAATGCCTTTCATAACGCGCGTCGCACCGTATTTGGTACGCGTGAAAACGATCGTCGGTCCGTAATACTTGGCGAGCATCGCTTCGAGCAATCGGACCTTCTCATCCTTCCGCACGATGAAAAATTCCTGACTTACGTTGGCAACGGTCGTGCCCGGCGGTGAAACCTCGATCGAGGTCGGCGTTTTCATATGTTTGGTCGCGAGTTCCATGATCTCTTTCGACAACGTCGCGGAAAAAAGCATCGTCTGACGGTCGACGGGCACCGCGGCGATGATCCGTTTGATCTGCGGCCAGAATCCCATGTCGAGCATGCGATCGGCCTCATCGAGGATGAGTATCGAAATGTCGCCGAGATTTACATTGTGCTGTTCGAAGTGATCGAAGAGACGACCGGGTGTTGCAACGACGACACTTGGGTTGCGTCGGAGGTCCGCGATCTGCGGCCCCATCGCGGCACCGCCGATAAGCAGTGCGCCTCGCAAACCTAAAGGTTTCGCGAAAGCACCGAGTGTCTCGTAAACCTGGAGCGCGAGCTCGCGTGTTGGGAGGAGGATAAGTCCGCGACCGCCGCTCTCGGCGATGCGCTGTAGGAGTGGTACACCGAATGCCAGTGTCTTACCGGTGCCAGTCTGTGCGACACCGATCACGTCCTTACCGAGGATCGCCGGCGGAATGGCCTGGCGTTGGATCGGTGTGGGAGTCGAGAGTTTGAGCGACTCGACAACGGCGAGCAGTCTCGGCGCGATACCGAGATCATTAAAAGACGCCTCCTGCGTAGGATTTTCTGTACTATTCATATCTTCTGTTGAAGTTTGGGGCGCCCGTGGGTACTAAAACGACGCGAGGGAGCTCGTATTTCTTATGGGGCAATACTAACACACAATAATATCGTTGTAAACACCGCGCTATACAACCCCATGTTCTGCACCTTAATTGTGCGGCGGCGGCATAACAGTGCAATTTTTTCCGCCTGCGGAACTCGGCCGGATTACCGGCTTCAAACAGTCCTCGCCGTAAAAAATTGCACTGTTATGCTGCCGCTATCTCTGGATTTGAGACGACGGAGACAGGAACGATCCGATCTCCAATGAACTTCATAAACTCATCACGACGATCTTCAAAAGGCACGCCTTCCATTTTCATATGCAGCATCGGATGACATTCAGGCGTGTATTCATAGTGACCGCGCACTTCCCCATCTTCGAAGACACGCAAGTGGTACTGATATTTGAAATCGTTCATGTATCGCAGGCTCACCACTTGCCCGCGATCTTTCCATGCAGTGAAGTGATTACCAAATCCCTGTGCGATCATTTCTGAAATGAATTTCTGAACTGATTCTCCTGGAGCGAGCCTGCCGAGAACGAACGGTTGGCGACCTCCCGGATAGCGGTCGCTCTGGCTTCCGAAGCCGAGTCGAATGAACGTGTCTCGAACGAATGGATGGTAGGGCGTGTAGAATCGCCAAAAAAGATACTTCACCCGATCCATGAAAGACTGCGGATAGATCATGGGAGAAGCCGGGAGAGCCCGGATCCATTTTTCCAAAGATAAACTTGGTACCTCAGTCGTTGGCATAGAGATCACGATATATTGTCCACTCATCATACCAAGGAACAGTCGAGAATCACAGGCGCGCCGTGGACATCTCCTGTGCCCTATGCAACAAAAGCCGAATGTGGTGCTATAGTGCCACGCATGCAAAAGCAATCCAAGCCGTCGCCCGCAGCCGAATTCCCTATGCGCATCAACAAATATCTCGCGCTGCACAATTTTGGTACGCGCCGCGGCGCTGACGAACTCGTCGAAAAAGGGCAGGTCTTTCTGAATGGCAAACGTGCCGTCTTGGGCGATAAAGTCGTCGAATCCGACTCCGTCGAGGTGCGCCGAAGCGGCAAGATGCCGACCTATGCGTATTTTGCATTCAATAAACCGGTCGGGATGATCACGCTCGCGCAAAACAGGAGCGAGCGCGATATTGTGCGCTCACTACCCAAAGAACTCGTACAACTCCACGTCTTCCCTATCGGACGACTCGACAAAGAATCAGAGGGCTTGATCATCCTTACCAACGATGCTCGTGTGACCGATCGCCTCTTGAATCCGAAATACGAGCATGAGAAGACCTACGAAGTGAAAACGAAACTTGCCCTGCGTTCAAATTTTAAAGAGAAGATGGAAAGCGGCGTCGAGATCGAAGGTTACAAGACGCGCCCGGCGCGCGTCCAAACGCTCGGCACGAATCGCGCTCGCATTACCTTGACCGAAGGCAAGACTCACCAGATCCGCCGTATGCTCGTCGCACTTTTCAACGAAGTGACCGAGCTCAAACGCGTCAGCGTTATGAATATCAAATTGGATAAGCTCGCGCCAGGTTCGTATCGAAAGATCGAGGGAGATGAGCTGGCAATTTTTTTAAAATCTTTAAATTTGTAAAAACGAAGGGGCCCGGTCTTGCCGAGCCCCGTTTTCATTTCAATCCCATGCCGATTATGCGGCAGCTGCTTTGATGACACAGTTGCTATGGAGAACCTGCCACAGCTGCGGGGCGGCGGATTCCAGAAGCCGATTAACAGGCCCGGACTCCAAGTCGCCGACCTCGCACGTTTCTTTGAGCATTCGCTCCAGCGTCACGGCAACGAACATGCCGGCCGCGGCGACTGGGCCGATCAATTCGGCCGCATCATCGATGCCATCCGATCCCCGTGCGGCAAGGATCTGAGCCGCGTGAATGATTTCAGCCGCCTGAGTTCGTTCCAATGTTTGCACGTTGCACCTCGTTTTCAAAACCGAAAGAACTTCCAAATCTTGGGTTATTACAATATAACATGAATCCAGACCACTGGCAATTAATTCTATATCTTACTTACTTCGATCATCAAAAACATAGGTATCTCCTTTCGTGCGCTATCTTCCGCCTTTTGCTTCGGGCCCTTTTCACTTTTCTTATGCGAGATCCATTCCTCTAATCTCGTAACGGCAAAACCGCTCTTCGTGAGCGCTTTGAAGAAATCCTGCAGCGAACGGTGATACGAGAGCGTCTGCGCGCTTTTCGCAGCCCCCGGATGCATATCGATCGGGATCGTTGCGGCCGAGAGATAACCATCAACCCGACGATACTGTGTCTTAGTCGCCTCATCCCACCCCCAGCTGGTACGCTTCGGAATGCGGAACGCAGGATGATTCATCACGAGCACGAATCGTCCATCTGGTTTCAAGACACGTTTTGCTTCAGCGAAGACGTCGGCGATGTTCTCGATGTTTTGGATCGCAAGCACGATTGTTACGGCATCGACCGAAGCGTCTTTTGCAAATAAAAGCTTGTGCGCTGGAGTGGCATTGAATTCGATCTTGGGTGCGCGCTTCTTCGCGGTCGCAATAAGTTCTTTGGAAATATCAGCTCCCGTTGCGACGGCGCCTGCATCCGCGAAAAGTCTCGTAAAATATCCCTGCCCGCAGGCGATATCGACGACACATTCGCCTTTTTTCAAAGCGAGCACACGTAACAAATTTGGCGCGATGACCATTGCCTGGTAGCTATCCGGCGTCACCTCAAGATACGTGTCATACCAATCCGCGACCGCGCTCCATGATGTCTTATTCGGCTGTGGTTTCTTTTCCATACCGATTCAGTACGTATATTACGCGAAGATCGNNAACATCTCGATATCGTTCTCGCCATCGCCAATGCATGCGCACTCGTTCATCGCTATGCCCAGCTCATCACAAAAACTTTCGAGATGATCCGCTTTACCGATCGTATCGTCTCCGAACGTGTGAATACCGGTAAGACGGTTCGCATCATCGAATATGAATGTATTGTTCGCTTTTGCATGCCGTATTCCGAGATCACGAGCAACGAGATCGACCATAATATCCACTGACCCCGAAATGAGCGCTGTTTCGAGGCCTTTTGAGCGGACATGCTCGACCGCTTCGCGCGCACCGTCGGCCAATTCATATCGTGAAAATATTTCGGTGATCGCCTTCCGCGTTGCGTCTTCATGTTTAAGATATCGTTCAAGTAAGGTCTCGTTCCATTTCTCATAGCTCAATGTGCCCGATACATATGCTTCGTACCAACGGCGATCATCCTCATCGGTGATACCGAGTGAGTTGTTGAGCGTTTTCCAACTTCTCCCTTGAATGAGCGTCTCATCAAGATCGAAGCACACGAGTTTGATCAGCGGCATATGCTTACAGAGAAAGATTCTTTGGCACCATGCTATTGAGCACGGTATCTTCGAGAATGTAGTGGTGGTAGAGCGCAGCGAGAATGTGAAAACCAATGAGCATCAAAAGGAGCACGGCGCCGCCGGCATGCGCGTAGTCAACGACCCGACCCCACGCAGATCCTTGAGCGAGGATCGAGGGCAATGTGTAGATACCGAATACGGTGACCGGCCATCCGCGGGAAGACGCCCATGCCCAACCAAAAAGCGGCACGAGGATCAGGAGTGCGTAGAGCGCGTAATGCATCAGGTGCGCGAGCGTATGCTGCCATCTCGGCAGCATCGTGTCTTCCGGCGGAGATGCGTGGGTGAAGCGCCACAGCAAACGAACGATCATCAGGGCGATGATCGTGAGACCAAATGACATATGAATACTCAAAAGGAATCCGGGGGTCTGGTTATGGCGGACTCCCGGCATGATCGACGCCGTAATGAATTGAACGATAACGAGCAGCATGATCGCCCAATGCAAGAATTTCGCCACGGACGAGTAGTGAACGACTTTTTCAGACTGGCGTGCGGGCATCGGCCGGATTATAGCAGAGTGTCCGACACGTGGGAAAACCCCGCGTGGTTTAATTCGCAGTCGTCGTCTTTTCGACCGTGACGGTACTGGTATGCGTGGCGTTTGCCTGAACATTCGCGAGCTCAAGTTTGACCTTCGCGAGTTCATCCTCGATCTCTTTTTTCTGTTTTTTGATGGAAGAAAGATAGAAATCGTCCTTGATAAGACCGGGAAGGATAATGAGAAGCGTCACTACAACGCCGCTTATGATGCTCGCGAGCAAGACCAACGCGAGCGAGCCGGTAAGTTGCCAGGTCATAAAGCTCACGGTGACGATCGCGACATTCTGTAAGACAAAGGCAACCAATGCAGCACCGAGAATGACACCAAGAACGAGAGAGATGATCATAAATATGACGTAAATTGTTCGCTTCTGTTAAATCAGCGAGACAGAATAATGCTACGCCTACATCATGAAAGAATGATTAAGCCTTTATGAGGTCTAGCTTACCCTGACGCGTGAGCTTCTTGATCATAGCTTCACGACTCAATGCTTTNNTAGCGCGCGCCGGATTTGAGCACGTTGTGCGCGTGCAGGCGTTTCGTAAGATCATTGGTCGAACCAACGTAGAGCGTATGATCGGCGCATTCGAGGATATAGACGAAATATGCCATGGACTAACTCGCACGCTTGCCGTGGAGCAACATATCAACGGCGTGCTCCATGGTTCCCGCTTGCGTCACGGTGCCGGCGTTCACGAAATAGATCTCGTCGGCATTCTCGATCGTGTTCAAACGGTGGGCGATGATGACGCGCGTCGTCGACGCCGGAAGTTTCTTCAGGATGTCATCAAGCAGCTGCTCGGTGACCGTGTCGATGTTAGCCGTCGCTTCGTCGAGAATGAGGATGTCGGGTTTGCGCAAGACCGCGCGCATGAACGCGATCAATTGTTTTTGACCCAAGCTGATCGCATCGTTGCTCGAGGTGACCTTTGTCTCAAGTCCTTCGCTGAATCGCGAGAGCAGCGACGCGAGATTCGCACGTTCAAGAAGAGCGGCAACTTCTTCGGTCGTATATGAAGCGTATTCGTCGTTGCCGTAGAGGATGTTCTCCCGCACCGTTCCAGAAAAGAGGAATGGCTCCTGCAGAATGAATCCTATTTTGTTCGAGCGTTCCTTCGGGTCGTACGAACGAATGTCGCGCCCCGCCAAATAGACCATTCCTTTCGTCGGATCGTACAAGCGCGCCATAAGACTTGCCGTTGTGGTCTTACCGCCTCCTGTCGGACCGACGAGCGCATAGGTCTTGCCCTTGGCCAACGTGAAGCTGATATCGTGTAAGACATCAATGCCCGCGTCTGGGTATCCGAACGATACATGATCGAAGGTGAGTATTGAATCATCACCGGGACGATCGCGTGTTTCATCCGTCGCAACCGTCATATCACTTTCAAGCGCGAGGACTTCGGAAATACGATCGAGACCGGCGAGCGCGAGCTGGAGCGACGACCAGACCGATGCGAGCTGGCGCAACGGATTATAGAAATTGTTCACATAGAGAATGAAGCCAATGAGAAGGCCGATCGTAAAGCTTCCGGCTGAAACGAGATAGATGCCGTAGGCGAGAACGATGAGCTGACCGATCGTCGAAGCGAGCGTGTAGATCGGCGTGAAGGTATTGTTGGCGATGCCGGCCTTGATCGATGCGGCATAGTTTGCGGCATTGGACTCCTTGAACTTATCGCGGAAGTAATCAAGACGATTGAATGCAACGATGACTTTAAAATTATTGAGGCTCTCCTGTATCTCGCCGCTCATGCCGCCGAGCGTGCGCAGGCTCGCGAGATTCGTGCGCTTGACCCACGGCGAAAGCAACTGCGTCATGATGAGCACGATCGCGGCCGGTACTAAGGAAGCCGCGCCGAGCCGCCAATTGATGACGAGCAGGAATACGCCAGCTCCCACGATGAGCACGAGGTTGCTCGCGAATTGCATCAACGCCTGCGAGAAGAATTGGTTGAGCTTGTCGGTGTCGTTGTTGATGCGCGAGATGAGATCGCCTGCTTTGTTCTGATTGAAGAACGCGACCGGCAGCGATTCGAGCTTGTTGAAGATCGAATTGCGAAGATTGAAAAGTACGCGACGGCCGACCGCGCCCATGGTGCGAACCTGAATGTAGTTGGATATCGCGCCGACGATGTAGATAAAGAGCAACAACAGGGAGAACTCGACGACGCCGCTGAAAATTTTGTTCTGTATGTACGTATCGATCGTATGCGCAATGATGACCGGAGCGATCAAGGTCGTCGCCGACGTGATGAAGATCGCGACGAGCGCGATCGCGACCGCTCGTTTTTCTTCTTTCATCAGCGGCAATAGTCGGCGCACAGCGGTACCGAGCACGCTCTTTTCGCGTTCTTGAGCCGCATCCGCTTTTTTAAGTCTGTAATTCATATTGATTGGTGCTCCGTTGGGATTCGAAAATTTGCACATATTCCGGGCTCGTCTTCATGAGTTCTTCGTGCGTGCCGCGCGCGAGCACTTCCCCTTCCATGAGAAGGATTATCTGATCGTATGCTTCGACCGTCGCTATCTTCTGGGTGACGGAGACAAGCGTGATACCCGGATAATTCTTGAAGATATTTTCGAAGATGGTTCGTTCGGTCTTGGTGTCGACGCGCGCGGTGAATTCGTCGAGCAAAAGGATCTTCGGGGAGAGCGCGAGCGCTCGCGCGAGCATGATGCGCTGTTTTTGCCCACCGGAGAGGCTCGTACCACGCTCGGATACTATCGTATCAAGCCCTTGCGGAAGCGTATCGATGAAGTCGTCGAGCTCGGCTGTACGGATCGCGAGATCGATATCCGCATCTTTAACCGTATTACTGAATGCGATGTTCTCGCGCAATGATAGATTGAACAATACGCTATCTTGAAAAACGAAACCGATCTGGTGGTGCAAACTTTCTTTGTCATATTCGTTGATGTCGCGGCCGTCGAATTCGATCGTACCGGATGTCGGCGCGAGAAGTCCGGTCAGAAGATACAAAAGCTGCGTCTTTCCTGCCGCTGTCGGGCCGATGATGGCCGTCTTCGTGCCACCTTTCGCTTCGAATGAAACGTCTTTGAGCGCGGCCTTCTCGCCAAATAGAACCGTCACATCGGAGACCTTAATGTCGCCCATGAGCTCTACCTTGAGGCTACCGGTCTTTTTCTCATCGGGCGCGTGCAGGACAAGCGCGATACGACCGTATGAGGCAGTCGCCTGCGCGATGACGTTGCTCATGAATCCGATGATGAGGATCGGAAAAATGAGGATCATGAGATAACTGTTGAACGCGGTGAAATCGCCCAAAGTCATCGAGCCCTGTATGACGAAGTGCCCGCCCAGAGCGAGAATGACGAGCGTTGCGAGGTTCGTGCAGAGCGTGATAACTGGAATGAGACTCGAGAAAAGTTTCAGGATGCTCATGCCGATCGAACGGGCCTCCGTGTTCGCAGCGAGAAATTTTTGGTATTCGTACTGCTGAGAATTGAGCAATCGGATCAATGCAGATCCGAGGATGCTTTCGTTGATGACAGAATTGAGCCAGTCGATCGCCTCCTGCGAGCGAGTGAAGAGCTTTCGCACCCGGCCGAGCACGTAGAAGAATGTCACCGCGATGATGGGAACGATGGAGAGCACTGCGAGTCCGAGTCGCCAGTCCAAGAGTAAAAGAAGCACGGTCGCGCCGACGATCAAAAAGACCGATGAGATCAATGCTACGATCGCCTGTGAGACGAATGATTTCACCGCATCGATGTCGGAGGTGAGGTTCGTGAGAAGCTTGCTCGGCGTGATGCGGTCGATGTATTCATACGGCTGAACGGAGATCTTCGCAGAGAGGTCGAGACGCAGATCGCGCGCGACTCGTTCCGACGCATAGACCTGCACGATGTTCTGCGCGTAGGTCAGGAGAAATATAAAAAGCGCGACGAGCGAGAATTCGAGGACAAGATCCGCGAGCACGAAATGTCCGCCTGCATAGGTATCGATCGCGCGCGCCATGATCTGCGGCACGGCCAGGTTCAGGGCGTTGGCCCCAATCGTGAGCACGACCAACAAGACGATAAGGAAGGTGTATGGACGCAACAAGCCCCAGATGCTCGGTTGTTTCGAGGTCGGTTGTGAGATTTTATCCGGCATGCATTTCGATACGGACTCCTGCGTATTCATGACAGTATACCAAATGGCTTTAAATAGTATGAAGCCGGCCAAGCGGGCTTATAATCGAAGCTATTCCGCGCGATTGAGCATCATCACGGTGATCTGCAATCCGGACGCGAAACAGACCCATGCCAGATACGGAATATTAACGATGCTGATCCACGACGCGTATGAATGGATCGCCGCCATCGCCCAAATGAGCGTGATGAGAATGAGAAAGACATCGACGGTCGCGAGCTTAAAATTATGCAACTGGAATTGGATCGGTGAGTATGCGACATTCGCGATGAGATTCAGGAGGAACGGAAGCGCGACGAGACCCGGAATAGCGCCGACCAAGAAAAAATAGCCAACGTAACCGAACGAGATCGCAATGATCACATATAAGACCGCCCAGACGGGACCAAAGAGCCACGACGGTGGCGCCCACGAAGGTTTTGTATAATTTTGATACTGTTTTTTTGTTTCTACTTCAGTCATGAGTTCATTGTGAAGTTCATTATAGTCGATGTTTAGAGCGTTCGCGTCCACAGCCCGATCTGCCCCATGATCGGCAGGTACCGTCCGATCTTCGTGCGTCTGATCGAATATGCGAGTCCGTGCGTACCGAGGGATCGCGCGATCAGCGGCGCGAGCGTACGGATATAGGTGCCCGCGCTCACCGTCGTCTCAAAGCGAAGGACCGTGCACGGCGTCTTGCGACGGTCCTGCAAGCTCCACCATTGCTTGATGATCTCTTCTTTGCGAAAACCCGCGCCAAGCTCGTCGATATCGTCACGAATTTTCAAGAGATCGATCTTGTTCAAAACATGTTCGATCAGCTCATCCTTCGGCAAAACGATGCGATCCAGATAGCGCATCGAATGCACACGTATGTCCTTGCACGGTATTTCTATCGATGAAAGCTCATGCTCGAGCGCATATTTGAAAAGCGGCTTCCCTTTCACGGTCTTTGACGAGAACGCGGGGTATGGATATGTATGCGCGCCGACCTGCGAACGCGCTGCTGCGACCGCCGCATGATCCGAAACATTAATGATCGTTCCGGGTTCGGAAAGTCCGAGTACGTCGCCGGTGTCGGTCTGGAATCCGAGCAAGACTTCGAACACGTACGACTTATCGAGATGGTCGTATTTTGCGCGGCGTTTGCATTCGTCACCTATAAGTACCACAAGCTTACCGCTCGCCATCGGATCGAGTCGCCCTGCGTAGGACATGGGATATTGCGAGAGCGTCAGATTCTCCTTGCGAAATGCCTCGACTGCCATCAGGGGCGTCTCGCCAATATTTTTTTCTATCACTGCGTACCTGCGCATACCGTCCGACCGCACCTATTGATATTGAATATAAGAGGGAGCGGGAATGAGATTCAGGACCTCGGCCGGAGTCATGAGACGCATCGAGGGCGGTTGCAGGTCCGCCTTGTAGAAAAGTTTGAACCCGGTGAACTGCACCGGCTCGTCGGCAATGACATACGTGTAGGTATTTATCTTCTTCGCTGGATATCCCCATCCGTCCATGTCCATAACGATCTGTACCTGTGGAAGCGGACGGATAGCCTTGTAATTCGTCACCATGTCTTCGGTGAATCGGTGTATGACGAGGATCTTCGGCGGCAGGTTATATTCCGTCACGAGCGCGGCAAGATAGTTCGCGGCAAAATTTATGTCTGTCGCGTCGAGCGTGCCGATGACCGTTCCCGGCGGCCGGCCACTCGTCTGCATCGCGAATTCTGGATCGAGCGAAAGATGCACCTGCGGCATCATGAGATATTTTCGCAGCAGCGGCACCTCCGTCTCCACATTGCTCAGCCCGACCTGCACATCAAGAAAAACGAGCCCGTGAACTTGTGCCGCCATGTCGAGCGCCTTCTGTATTTGATCATCCGGCATTCGCAGACGATATTTGCCGTCGCTTCCCGGTGAACCCTGCGCGGTGACGGCAATGTAATCGATCGCGGGAATGACCGGTGTCGTTGGATCGGCGGCCTGCCATCGCGCGGTCGTTGATGCGAGCATTTGTAAGACCTGTGCTTCAGGATATTCACCGAGAATGCCCATACCGGTCGAATAAAAATTCCCGTAGTACGCGACGATGCGATTGAATGGCAACAGTGCGCCCGGAAGCGGTAAGACTGCTTTCGCCGGCCACAGGCGATGGGGAACAGTAGAGGTGGCTTGTGGTGAGCTTGTCGAAACCATGAGCGGCGTTTTGTAGTTGGCGAGCGCGAGTAATTTCTTGTTGTAGGCGGCGACATCCAAGACCGGTGTAGTGCTCGAAATGGAGCTGCTTGTAGTCGTGCTGGTGCTTCCGTTTTGTCGCACGTATGCGACGGTTCCGGATCCGAGGAGCGCGAAGACCGTCGTATAGCCGACCATAAATAGCAACCCGCAGGCGATGCCGACACCGATCGCACTTATGATGAACCACGGACGCGTTTTTGCGACATCATTTCGCTTATGTTTTTGATCGTCAGCGTGACCCATAGACAATATCATCGCATTGTACATTGCTTGCGCGAATTAGCGTAATTTATCTAGCAGAACGGCCCTCATTATGAGGGCCGTTCGTGACTCGACTGCCGAGGATCTCAACTAGAATCCGAAGAGATGCTGGAAGAATCCGCCGATGCCGCCCAGGAGACCACCAAGGAAGCCACCATGACCGCCCGATGTCGACGGAGTCGCCGATGTGGAAGCCGTCGGCGCCACACCCTGGTCAATGACCGAAGATGCGACGACAGCGTTGCCGTTCACCGTCCCCTGGACGATGACCGCGTCACCCGTCGCGATCGCGGAGACCGTTGAGGTCGCGCCGCCCTTGTTAACGGTCGCATTGCTCGTATCAACAGTGTACGTCACATTGCTCTTGTTGGTGACCGTAAGTGAAGTACCGCTGATCGAAGCTACGGTGCCACCGATGATCGGTTCGCCGTTGCCGGTGATATTAGCGACTGAGGCACCCGCACCTTTCGGTCCGCCGCCCATGCCACCCATTACACCATCATTGATCTTCGTCGCGGTAACACTCGTGCCGCTGACCGTTCCTTGCACCATGACCGTGTCGCCTGTTGCAATCGCAGAGACGGTCGAAGCCGCACCTGCTTTCGTGACGGTCGCGTTCGTCGCATCGACCGTATAGGTCGTCGCAGTGCCGCCGTTCGGCCCGGCCTTAGATGTCACCGTAAGCGAGTTACCCGAAACCGATGCAACGGTGCCCATGACGCCGGAGCCTTTTCCGCCCATCATGCGTCCGCCGCCTGCACCACCCATGACACCGTCACGGATCGTCGTCGCAGTCACATTGGTGCCACTCACCGTGCCCTGCACCATGAGTGTGTCACCGTCAGCGATAGCTGAAACACTTGAGGCCGCACCCGCTTTCGTAACGGTCGCATTCGTCGCATCGACCGTGTAGGTCTTCGCAGTCGCATTAGATCCGAAACCTTTGCTGGTAACGGTGATCGTATCACCGCTGATAGAAGCGACTGTGCCGAATACGCCTGGCGCACGATGCGTACCGCCGCCCCAACTACCACCGGTAGGCGGAGTTGCCGTCGTCTGTGCGAAGGCAACGCCCCCGAGCGCGAGCGTGCTGATGATCGCCGCGCTTCCAATAATAGCCCCGAACTTCGTCCGGACTGATGAACTCTTCATATGAGTTATATGCTTAATCGACTAATTAATGGCGCGCCGGACCCGCCCCAGAAGACGCGCTACACACCTAATACATGGGGAGGGGGTGAATTATGACAGCGTGAAAGTATTGACATGTTTTCGAATGATTGTAATGTTGCGCCAGCGAACAACGGGAGCGCGCCAATGCCACTATCACCTCTTGGGCTTTTCCTTGCCACCGCTGCAGGACTCGTGTGGGCTGCAGCAGCTATCATCGGCCGCGTGTCCGGAGCGCCGTCACAAGCGATGCCGCTCATCATTTCGGCCGGCAGCTTCATTGCATGCCTGCCGACGATCTTCTTCATCAACACCAGCAGCTTGCAAATGCGCGGCATCTCGATCGCGTTCGTCGCCGCATTGCTCAACGGCATCGGCATGGCCATAGGTTGGCAGGGACTGATCGGCGGAGCAGCGGAGGGCAAGTGGGAGCTCTCAGTCGTCATGCCAATCGCGTATTCCCTGCTCTTCCTCTTCATCGCGGCCGGAACAGCGATCTTCCTCAAAGAGCCGGTATCATTGAAGCAAGCGTCAGGAATGTTGCTCGCCTGCGTGGCGATCTATCTCATGCGCGGCTGAGAAAGATTCGCACTTCCAACAAAAAGGAGCGGCTACATCGTGGCCGCTCTTTTGACTTTCTGTAAATTTGGAATATAAGTCTGCGTTGCATTTTTCTACGTTTTTCTGTGCAAACCGAACGGAAGTTTGGGCGGAAATTGGAACCATTTTATCCTACGAACGCTATTAATCCTGGAAATTCTTAAGTGCCGGAGAATTTGCTTTTTTGCCAAAATATGTCATATTCAAGCCTGTTGCAGTTTTGTTTCTGCGACTACAGATCGGGAGAAGTTCAATGACATTACTCAGTAGGACCGGCGAGATGACCATCGCCGAACTCGTTCGTCCCATTGTGACGGACGGAAAAATCGCCTACGTCGGATCGATCACGATCGATGAGGACGCACTCGACGCCGCCGGCATCCTGCCGTGCGAAATGGTCTACATCGACGACGCGGACCGAAAAGGCCCGCCGTGGCGCACCTACACCTTGGCCGGCACGCGCGGCAAGGGCGACATCGTCAATAATGGGCCTCCGGCGTATCACTTCGCCGAGGGTGACCACGTCACCATCCGCGCGGCAGCACAAATAGCTTACGAGGACATGGCGCAGGTCGCCGGGATGCACACGAAGGTGTTCTTCAAGCAGGCCGCCGGCGCACCCAATCGCGTTATCGCGCCGACACATCAGTTGGTGTTGCCGCCGAAACATTGGCGGAAGATGTGCACCTCGAAGCTTCACCGGGCTCGCGTTACCAAAGCGTCCAAGAACGGCCCGGAGGCGTTGATTGTGGATGGCGACATTCTCGAGGCGGCCGGTTTCCAGGCCGGACTCGAGGTGCAGTTCACCAGTCTGCGCGATGGCGTGCTGCGCCGCACTTCAATGCAAGCGGGCCCACGCGGCACCGGCGCGGTCGAAGTCTACGGCTCCGGCGCGTGGCATATCGAGGTCGGCACACTTCTGATCACGCTCGCCGAAGAATGGCTCCCGTACGAAGACGCGGTCAAGAACACCGAACCGCGCGTGGTCTTCTTCGATGAGTCGATCACGGGTCGCAACGTCATCCGGCACGAGATGACCAAGGTTGGCTGGCGTCCATCCTGACAACTTGCTCTATGGCGCCGCGACCTCCAGGTCGCGGCGCATCTTTTTTTAAAATTAAACTCTCCGGACGATGCAGAACGGCGTCATTTCGTCGGATTGACCGAGCGGGTTGTCGCGAAAGAGTTTGCCGATGAAAGATTCTGAAATTGCGTTTGAAGATTTCCCTAAACTGAATGCGCCGCGATAATTCGCGTCGAGAATGACGACATCACTTACGCCAAGCTTTTCTTTGATCTTCCGCGCGGCCCCAGACGGATCATTCGGAGCGAGCTTCACCGAGTGCGCATATTCGAGAATGAGGAACGACATCGGACAGTCGATCGATTTCGCGCGCAAGCCGCAGATGCGATAGAAAAGTCCACGAATGCCGAAGGGGCGCGTGATCGCCGAAACGAGTGCCGCGAAGATTATGCGCGGATATCCCGCCTCATCAATGAACGCCTGCATCGCGATAGCCGTACCGTGACCGAAGCCTTTGAAATCGTTCGAACCGTAATTATTGCCAACGTTCTTTGCGAAAAGATGCGCAAGCCATGATGGTTTGAGCGTGCTCATGTCGACGACTCTGCCCTGCGTGATCGTGAGCGCTTTTTCGCTAATATACAACGTGTCATCGGATTTTATATACGGCTTCACATAATCGTCGAGTAGCGGCTGGATATCGGTATCTTGCATCGTAATGAGGCGCGTGCGCACCGGCAGACGCTGATACTTTACTCCGTCTACGTCGATGACTATCTCCTTGCCCGGATTCGGAATAAATTCGCCCGACGGTGCTCGCGGCGCCATTGGCGGAGGCGGGAACGAGACTTCTTCTCCGCGGAAAAGCGCGGACAATTTTTCAACTGTCTCCCGAATGCTTGCGGGATCTTCACCCATCTTCGCGCGCGAACGCAAAAGCTCTGTCACTTCCATATACAAAATATGCGCCTCATCTATGCGTGATTTCGAAAATGTCGCTTCGATCGGTGCCGCACTATCACCAACCGCCTGCAATGTTGCGCCACCGTCTTGTTGTGGCACATACAAAACCGTGAGCCCGGTCTTATCCTTCATTTCTGCGTAGGTAATTGATTGTTCTTGCATGAATTTGGATTGTAACATATGAAAATAAAGCGGCCCGGCTGCGCGATGCAGTCGGGCCACGAGGCCGGTTATTTTCCGGCATTGATCACCTCGATAATCCGCTCCACAGAGATGTCCCGGATCTCGAAGTCTTCCACACCGTGAAGGGCGGTTTTGGCGACCTCTTGATACAGGGTCATCGCATCCGGGAACATGATCCCCACACGGAGAATGCGGGACTGATCGAACTCGTGCCAGTGTTCCGCGAGGAATTTCAACGCGCCGGCGTACGTCATCGAGCCGGTCGGCCCGACATCCAGCTGGCGAAGTTTCTCCCCTAACGCGGCAGCTGCGACGAACGCTGCGCGCCGACCGATCTTGATCGGCGGCCCGAATTCATCCAACGCATCTTCACCGACCACTTCTTTGATGCTCGCGACGGTACGTGCGGCCGGTATCTCCTGGCCGTCTTCGCAGACGACCGGGATAACTTTAGTCGCAAGTCCGTGAGCATCCGCATACCACTTGATGCCGCGTGCGGTGCCCATTGTTCCACAAGGAACAAAGACGATGTCGAAATAGCCATTTTGCGGCGCGAACAGTTGCGCTGCAGTGTAGTCGCGATGTCCGAGTGCATTGGCGGGATTCTTGTACTGATTGGTATTGAACCCATCCAATGCGATCGCCAATTGCTCCGCCTCGACCTGTGTCGACTCCGAGGTGAGCAGCACCTTGGCAAGTCCGCGCTGCATTGCGACCCGGCTCGATTTTGCGGTGATCGTGTCGGCCTTCATGATCGTCCAGCACCGCAATCCAAGCGGCCTGCACATTTCCGCAAGCTTGAACCCGGTTTGTCCGCTCGATGCCGCGAATACCGGAGTACCTTCGCGAATGACCTCGTTGATGATGCCCTGTTCGAGCATCGCGAACACCGGAGCATGCTTGTTATACGATCCGGTGCCATACATCACGGCCGCTCGCATCTCGACACCGGAAAAGGTATTGAGATTTTTGCCGAACGGTTTAGTCACGTGGACGAGATCGAACTTGGATGGATGGAATTCACCCCTCAATTGTTCGAGGGCCCGTTCTTTCCATGGAACTTGGGTCATTTCGTGAACCTCGCCGGTTGATCTTTTGGCCTATAGAAGGCCCTAACGACGATACTACGCTTGACATTGTCCTTTGTAAATGTGTCTCTGTGGCGTCCTGAATTCCCTATTTCTGTTAAGATTTCTCTTCCCCTTTCTCCTCCACCTCCGTCTCTTTCAAGAACTTTCTACGCATGCGCCAGCTGAAGATGTAGTAGGCCGTAATGACGAGGCCGATGCCGCCGATCACATACTGAATGTTGGAGAGAATATTCGAGATGCTCCCGCCAAATGAGTTGCCGAAGAAATAGCCGAGCGCGAGCAAGGACCAGTATTGCGTTACCGCGACTAGCGCACCGTACTTGAAGAACGTCGTAAAGCGGAATTTCACCATGCCGGCGACGGCGACGAATGTCGATCCGATCCCGTATGAAAGTTTGCCGATGAACATCGTGGACATCGGATGATGCTCCCACAGAAGCCGCACGCCTTCGAGATGATCATGCGTAACGTGTATTTTTCGCAGCAGTCGGTCGGCGAACGCGGTGCGTCCGCCAAAGTATCCGAGCGCGTAGTAGCATCCGTCCATCCCCATGTCGCGCACGAAGAAGAAAAGTGCGAGGAAGTAAATATTGAAATAGCCGAGCGCAGCGAGCGTTCCTGCGATGAACGCAACGATCGGACCCTCGATAATGGCGAGCGGTATCATGATCAGATACCGGTATTCAATGATGAGTTGCGCCGTGCTTGAAAGGTTCATAGACGATCATTCGCAGTATAGCAAGCGGTGCCATAGACCGCATGGAAGTAAAAACAGCTATATTTGCGACACGGCTAGATGCCCGCGACGCGGAAAATTTTGCCGATTGTGTAGGTGATCGCCATTGCGATGGCGCCTCCGATGATGACGCGGATCGTCGCTTTCATCTTCTTTGAGCCTCCCACGTATGCCGAAAGTGAACCGGTGATCGCGAGCGCGACGACGACCGATACGAACGTGATAGGGATGCGAAGCGGCGCCGGTGGCAAGAGGATCGCAATGAGTGGGATGATCGCACCGACAAAGAATGAGAGCGCCGAAGCGATCGCGGCGTACCACGGATTGGTCAGATCATCCGGATTAATATGCAATTCCGCGTCCACGTGCGCGGCGAATGCGTCGTGCGCGGTGAGCTCCAGGGCAACGGTACGCGCAGTCGCTTTGGTCAAACCTTTCTTTTCATAGATGCTCGTAAGCTCGCTCAGTTCTTCATCGGGCAAATTTTCCAATTCCCAGCGCTCTTTTGCGAGCAATGCTTTTTCCGTATCGCTTTGTGTGCTTACTGAGACATATTCCCCCGCCGCCATGGAGAGGGCTCCCGCGACGAGCCCGGCGACGCCGGCGGTAAAGATGAAGCTCGGAGAATTATTCGAGGCACCGGCGACACCGACGACAATAGACGCGACCGAAACGATCCCGTCATTGGCGCCCAAGACGGCGGCGCGGAGCCAATTGAGCCGAGAGCCCGCATCGGTCGCCGAATGCGGTTCGTTATGCGTGTGATGGGTGTGATACACGATGGCCATATCCGGCACATCATACTACAGAAAACTACAGAAAATAAACCCTGACATTCCTCGCCAAGATTTTCATCTATCCTTCACGGCTATGTCGGTACTATCGGTCTATGAACTCGATGCAAGAGTCATTGCGGGAATATATGACAGATTCTATCGATATTGAGGAACGACTTTCAGAATCTGTCTCGCAATTGTATCCGCACTACCAACCGCCGGAGGACGATCTTTTCGCGTTCGATGGGCTAGGGCACGAGCCGCGCATGCCGAAAGTACTCGGCGATCGATGATCAACGAGTAGTTACAGAAAACGTTGCCGTGCCATTCACGATCTGCGTGAGCGAGACACTGTAATTTGCGGACGTGTAGGTTTGACCGACTGAAAGTGTCTGCGGGGGGATCGGCACCATCGCGAGCATACAGCGCATCTGCGGCGATGCATCAGACGGGAATGAATTCCAACATCCGACCGGAGTGATCTGGATCGTCGCTGAATATTGCGTTAATCCCTGTAGCGTGAAGTACATGCTTTCATTTCTGATCTCTGCGATGCCGCCCGAGGTGAGCGAGACGCTTCCCGGCGCATTCAACTGTTGAATGGTTGGGGCAACGGCGGTCGAGCCGACGGTAACCGTCGCGGTGCCAAGGATCTGCATGTTGGGACAATTGCAGATGCCGCCAGCGGGACATGCACAGGCGCCAGCAGTCAACGTCGCGGTATAGGTGCCGGCGGTGGCGAATGTGTGTGAGACGATACCCTCGGCGTTGCAACTTGAACATACCGGAACGACGCCAAGCGTTCCGCTGGTGCCATCGCCGAAGTTCACCGTATTGCCGATAGAACTTCCCTGCGGTGCGGATGAGGTAAATTGCACGGTAAGCGGAGCTGCACCAGCCGTGGGCGATGCCGTGAAATTCGTGCCAGTGGTCGTGGTCGTCGTCGTGTCGCCACATGATCGAAGCAGGGAGGCGCGTGAAAGCGGACCGAAGATGCCATAGCCGGCACTACCGGATGATGCCACACCGTTCTGCTGCTGCCAGAGACCGACAGCCGCTTTGGTCAATACGCCGAAATAACCGGTCGCCGAGACATTGAGAAATCCTTCAGAAGAAAGAAGTTTCTGGAGCGCGATGACGTCGCTCCCTTGCGCACCGATCGAAAGCGACCTGCTCAACGATAGACACGACGACATCGTCGGACTTGAACTTACCGTACCTGATACCGATGTGCCGCTTTGCGATTGTAGCAACTGTATTTCAGCGAGGAGATTTTGGATCTGCGTTTGTAGATCGCTTATGGCTGAGGCCGAAGCGACGAACGGAGACGCGAGGAGCGCAATGCTGAGGCCGATGAAAAGTGCCTTTTTGATCATATTTCAAATTGTTAGTTGCTACGTAGTAATAGACGCGGTATTACACGAAAGCTTACATCTTGCCGGATTCGCAGGACTATCGTCCACACTGTCGGATTCGAACGCGACTTGAGCGCAGTTATCGCGCTCGAGTCACTTGACAGACTCGGGCGCACGCGTTGGCTGCGGGATTTGGATTCGAACCAAAATACACTGCTCCAGAGGCAGTAGTCCTACCATTAGACGATCCCGCAAAGACGCGCGGAGACCCGCGACGTACAGGCAACAATACCCGAAAAACGGCCTGAATTCAACCGTCGAAGATCACAAACGGGTGATAGTCGCCGTGATCGCGCAGTGGTCTGAAACGCCGGTGTGGAGAACGACGTTGGATGCGGTGTAGGCAGGCGTGGTGAAAAGTCCGTCAACCATCTTGTCCGCTTGCTCCTCAAGCGATGCACGATGACGTGCCGGATCAAGGCTGGTCGCATAGCTTGCCGGGATGTTATCTTTATACGTATCGGAAAGCTGAGTAAAAATTTCTCCCGGCACACCATCGTGAATGCGCGGCGCATTGAAATCCCCCGAGAGAACGAATTCGCCGGATGTCGCAAGAACACTGATCAGCGCTTTTATATCTATTCGCTGGAAATCATTCGCGCCGCCCTTCGGAGTCCAGGTGAAATGCGTCGTTCCGATCTTAAATTTGATCCCGTCTTTCTCCACTTCGCAAAAAAGGACACCGAGATTTTGCGTATGGTATTTCGTATCGAGGTTCGTTTCGTCATAATCGCGAAGAGCCGCCGGATCGCCGCGATAATACTCCAGAGAGCTGGCAGTGATCGGCAAGCTCGTGAATATGCCGACGCCACGAAGATTCATATCGCCGCGCTGATCATCCCGGCGCATCATCGGAAGAAATTTCGCATGCGCATTACCCAGTGACGCCGAAATGCGCTCGATATCGCGCTCGAAAAGTTCCTGTATGCAAACCACTTCCGGCGCCTGTGCCTTCAAAAACGTCTCTACAAGGTCGAGATGTTTCGCCCCTTCAATATTGACGGACACGAACGAAATCGACGCCATACCCGACTATTTATTTTTCGAACGTTCCATCGAAGCCTTGATGAATGCGGTAAAAAGCGGGTGTGGAGCAAGCGGGCGCGCACGGAGTTCGGGGTGGAATTGCGTGCCAAGCATAAAGGGATGCATATGCTTCGGCAGTTCTGCGATCTCCATGAGCGAACGGTCGGGAGACTTGCCGGAAAATACGAGACCCGCCTTTTCAAGCTGCTCGATGTATTCGGGATTGATCTCGTATCGGTGTCGATGACGTTCAGAGGTCGATCCGTCGACGCCGCTCTCGATCCTTCCCGCCGCCACATATGCATCGTGCGCGGCAGTCCCCTTAACGAGATCACAGGGGTACGCGCCGAGGCGCATCGATCCGCCGTAGTCTTTGCGCGCGAGCTTCTCTTTTTGCTCGGGAAGAATATCCACAATCGGGTGCGCGGTGTCTGGATTGATCTCGGTCGTGTTGGCATCTTTAAGGCCCGCGATATGGCGAGCGAATTCAACGGTCATGAGTTGCATGCCGTAACAAAGTCCGAAATACGGGATCTTATGCTCACGGGCATATTTGATACCGAGGATCTTCCCTTCGATACCGGTCTCGCCGAATCCGCCCGGCACGATGATGCCGTCGTATGCTTTGAGATCGGAGACTTTGTCGGGATCATTTTGGTAGTCTTTCGCGTTGAGCCAATCGATCTCGGGCTTCACACCGAGCGTGTACGATGAGAATTTGATCGCCTCGATGACCGAGAGATATGCATCCGAGAGAATGAAGTCTCCCGTATCGAAATATTTTCCGACGATGCCGATCTTCACCGTACCGTTGCCGTTGTGCGCGTGCTCCGCAAATTTCTTCCATTCAGAAAGATCTGCCGCCGGCTGTTCCTCCTTGCCCAAGGCTTCAAGCAGGGTGTCGGAGAAATGGTCGCGTTCAAAATTCATGGGGACATCGTAGATCGAATGCACGTCGGGCGCGGAGATGATGCGGTCGGGCTCGACATTGCATGAGATCGCAAGTTTCTCTTTGCGCTTGTTATCTAAGGGGTGCGTGGATCGCGCGATGATGAAATCGGGCTGGACGCCGTAGGAATTGAGCTCGCGCACGGCGGTCTGGGTCGGCTTCGTCTTCATTTCACCGATCGTGCTCGGCACCGGCAGATAGGAAACGACAACAAAAACGACATCATCAGGATGGCGCAGGTGAATGACGCGCGCGGCGTCGATAAAAAGCGCATTTGAAAAATCTCCAATGGTCCCGCCGATCTCAATGACTGATACGTCGGAACCGGATTGTTCTGCGGCACGGATGAGCCGTGAGAGGATCTCATCGCGTACGTGCGGGATCGCCTCCACGCACTTTCCGCCGTACCCGAGATTGCGCTCACGATCGATGACGGAGCGATAGACCATGCCGGAGGTCATGTAGTCGTCGGCTCCCAGATCGCGATTGAGAAAGCGCTCGTAGTTGCCCATGTCTTGATCGGTCTCAAGCCCACTATCGAGCACGAATACTTCGCCGTGCTCGACGGGATTCATCGTACCCGCATCGACATTGAGATACGGGTCGATCTTCACGAGATTGACCGAAAGACCACGCGAGGAAAGGATCTTCCCGATCGAAGCGACCGCAATGCCCTTGCCGACGCCCGACATCACTCCTCCGAGAACGAAAATATATTTATGTCCCGATTTGTTCTCACTGCGCGCACGCCTATTAGCCATAGATCAAATATTAAGATACCGCCGCACGGCAAGAAAACTTGATAATGTGCCGAGCGCGATGCCTGAGCCCATGACCACGAGGAAAATCAGGCCGAAAGACGTAATGTAGTAGGTGAAAACATTGAACGTACCGAGGAATTGTTCCGATGATGGTCCGATCCACGCACACAACGGATACAACAGCGCCAAGACGATAATGCCGGATATCAACCCATACAAGACGCCCGCGATCATAAAGGGACCGCGCACGTACCAGTGCCCCGCGCCGACGAGATTCATTATTTCGATCTCATCGCGGGATGTATAGATCGCAAGTCGGATCGTATTGAATGCGATCAGAAGCGATGCGAGGGCAAGTACGAGCGCGATCGCGATCCCGAGCTGTTTCGACGTCTGAATGATGTTCGTTAAATGCCCGATCGCGGTCTCATTCTGCGAGTAATTGACCTTGTCGATCGCGGAGCCGGCGCCGTTACCACTACTTTGCTGAGCGGTCAGGAATTGCGCGATCGTCGCGTATTGTGAGGTATCTTTGGCGCGAACCTCAAGTGATGCCCCCAGGGGGTTATCAGGTAATTCTTGTAGGGCCTGCATGGTGAGTTGGTCGTTCGCGTGTCGTGCCTGGAATGCCGCGAGCGCTTGATCCGCGGAAACATACGTGACGGATTGCACTTCCGGCAATGCTTGTAGTGAGATCTCGATCTGCTGTATCTGATCTTGCGTGGCAACGGTCGTCATATAGACGGTGACATCGACTTTGCTCGTGAGATCAGAAAGTACGGATCGGAGAGCAGCTCCGGAAATGAGGAGCGTCGCTGCGACGAAGAGCGTGATCGTCATGATGAGGATCGCGGAGAGCGAAACGAAACCATTCCGAAGGAAGCCGACGAACCCATATCGTGCGACTCTTTTTGACGTGACCCAAAATGACATACTCAGATTATACTACCCGCGAGCGGCATTCTCATAATCGCGATCATAGTGCATATTTCCCCTCCTTGTCGTCGCGGACGATTCGACCTTGATCCATGGTGACGACGCGGCGGCCGACTGAGTCGACGACCATTTTGTTGTGCGTGGTGAGAAGAACGGTCGTGCCGAGATCGTTGATCTTCTTCAAGATCTCGACGACATCGTGCGCATTGATCGGGTCAAGGTTGCCGGTCGGTTCGTCGGCGATGAGGACATCGGGCTGGTTGACGATGGCGCGGGCTATGGCAACGCGCTGCTGTTCGCCACCGGAAAGTTCGCGCGGAAAATTCCAGATCTTGTCGGAAAGGCCCACGAGCTCAAGCACGTGCGGCACATCGGCCTGAATATCGTCGTCGCTTCGTCCCGCTACCTCCAAGGCGAACGCGATGTTCTCGTAGACATTCTTCGTCGGCAGAAGCCGGAAATCCTGGAAAATGGTGCCGATGCTACGGCGCAAGCGTAGCAATTCCTTGCCCGAAAGCTTAGCTATTTCGCGACTGCCAAAGAATACCGCGCCTTCCGTGGGGGAAACTTCGGCGAAAAGCATCTTGAGGAGCGTAGTCTTACCGGCGCCCGAATGGCCGACTATAGAAACGAATTCGCCCGGTTCAATGCCGAGCGTAATATCTTCAACGGCCGGTGCCGCACCATCGAAATAGACCTTGGTGACTTTGTCGAAGTAGATCATAAACAACGGGTTTCATTATACCCTGTCTTCTGCAGTATCAAAATCAACAACCTGGACAGAACAAGACTCGACACATTTTGATGTGCTTAATACTGTTTTCCTGTATCAGATACATATAATTTTATCCGAATAAATCACCGCTCTTTTTTGCATATGGCCTCATTATTAGATATGCATCGTACAATTTACACATCATTTCGTCTCTTTTAGAATCGGTTTCTTTTATCATTGGATGTCCTTCCTCATCGAGATCAAATTCTTCAAAGTCATATCCTTGAAGTTTAGCCGCAAGCGTCTCAAATTCGGGATGGGCCGTGACACAATTTTTGTATGCAGGCGTATCCCTATATATATCGCCCATCATAGTCCCGATAGGTGCAAAAAACATATGAAAGTTTCCTCCTTTCTTTTTGAACTCTTCAAGTGAAAGCGGCTTGTTACTTTCTGGGCCTGTAAACCTGTCTGGGTTGTGCGACATTGATACCACTATACCACCCTCGATGATATGGCGATTGACTTCCGCCCGACATGCCTCATACTTTCTGGTACAGTTGGCTTCGGCCTCGCCCCCGACTGGTGTTGGGGGAAAGAGTTTGAAAAGCCGTTAGAGCATGTCTCTGGCGGCTTTTCGTAATTTTACAAACGTGCTTTTTTCAAGGAATCCTATCTTTCTCATGAGCCGGCGCGTGTCGACAACACGGATTTGCGAGACATTCGCCCTTGCGTGTTGTCCCTCGATCATTCCGATTGGAATACGCAGTACATGGTCGCGTTCAGATGTCGTGAGTGGAACTACCAAACACGCATCAGAACCGAACCCTCTCAAGATCACGCACGGTCGAACATACCACTCGCCTTTTCCATCTTGCTCAGTTCCGATATTCACACCAAGTCGGCACCACCAAATCTCGCGCACCGTATAAAATCGCGGGCTCTCCGCGTTGGTTTCTTTCTTGCGCTCATTCCACGCGTCAAAATCTTTTTCCATGACCCCTCATGGACTGAATTATATCACGCAGGTTTTACAAATTTTTCTCTGCGTCAATAAATGACTGAATATCGCCCTCGAGCACATTATCCACATCCCGGCGCTCGTGTTCGGTGCGATGATCCTTCACCAACTGGTACGGATGCAGGACATATGAGCGGATCTGACTTCCCCATTCGATCTTTGTACCGGCTCCGGCTGACATGCCGCGCGATTCGGCCTCTTGTGCCGCCTCACGAAGTGCGTAGAGCTTGCCGCGGAGCAATTCAAGCGCCTTCTCGCGATTTTGCGCCTGGCTACGCTCGGACGTGACATGCACCGAGAGACCGGTCGGTGTGTGAAGCATACGCACGGCGGTGTCGCGTTTGTTCACATTCTGGCCGCCGGGGCCGCCGCTTCGCGCAATCGAGATCTCGATGTCGCCTTCCGGTATATGGAGATCGCCGGCATCGGGGATCTTCGGCATGACTTCAACGAGCGAAAATGAAGTCTGTCGTTTACCCGCAGAATTAAAGGGTGACATGCGCACGAGCCGGTGCACGCCGCCTTCGCGCTTTAACGTGCCATATGCATTTGCGCCGTTAACCTCAAAAGAAACACTACGAAATCCGCCCACTGAGTTCTCATTAGAATCAATGAGGGACGTTTTCCAACCCTTGGAGGCGGCATATTTCTGATACATCGAAAATAAGATGCGTGAGAAATCCTCGGCATCGTCGCCACCCGCGCCGGATATGATCGAAACGAGTGCGTCACTCTTGTCGTATGAACCGCCGCCCGCGAGCTTCGTCTTGAGGTCCTGATATTCCTTCAACGTCGACTGTGCTTTGTCTTTGTCGGACCAAAACTCCGGCGCCGCCATTTGCGTCTCTATTTCCGCGATCTGCGCCTCGATCTCATCTTTCTGCATTGATGCAGTATAGCAAAATGAGTCGAGGGTGCTCTTAGTGGAGCACCCTCTTATCCGTTTATTGCAAATAGTGAAGCGAGGGATGATCCTCGACGAGATCGAAATGAGCAAGGATCAACCCGCCCAGCGTCCGCTCTTCACTGATATTCCAAATAAGGTAGTCCCGCGAGACCCCTGAAACTGTCAGGTCCATTATGTAACCGATCTCCAGAGAGTTCGGATCGAACCTAGGATCTGCGGCCGACGCCAGAACGTCCAGCCTTCCGTCCACCTGCCTCAGAATGTTAAAAACGGATACGTTGGCCTGCATGACGGTCTCCCATTCCCCTCGGTGGCCACCTGTCCTGTTTCCAGTATCGCATTTTTTGACCAGCATTCAACAATCGTTACGAACTTGAGCCGACTCCCGGATAAGAACGCCTGGGAAATGCCACGAGGGTACTTCCATTTCACTAACATCGGGATACCGACGAAGTGAAATTGGTCGCCCTCGGTTTTCCCAATCCTTCCTCCACGGGGAAACAGCGTGTTTCCCCGACCCCCTTCCGGTTCAAATCCGTTCGCGTCTCGCGCTACACTTGAGCCGACTCCCGGATTTGAACCGGGGACCTACGCTTTACGAAAGCGTTGCTCTACCAGCTGAGCTAAGTCGGCGTGCCGCGCATTCTAGTGTATTTTGGGGCGATTATCAATCGATGCAGTGCACTATCCACTGGTTATATTTGACATTTGATATTAACCGGCGCATAATGAGATATGAAAACCGCGGGTGCGGTTAATATGAAGAGGCACTCATGTTGATCTTTGCCACGGTCGCTGCGTTGCCGGTGACCGCAAAGGGGCTTTTCTTTGTCGCGACATTTTTCGGCGGCGGTGGGCTATACGCCCATATGACCGATCCACGGCGGCCGCGACGAAAGTGAGCGGGGCTGAACAATACGGGACGAGCGCACATCGCGCCCGTCCTGTTTCTTTTGTAATTCCTTTTGAGCCGACGCCCAGATTTGAACTGGGGACCTACTCCTTACCATGGAGTTGCTCTACCAACTGAGCTACGTCGGCTTGTCATGCCACACACCTAAAAATGAATGGCGAGATAGATACTATCACGCCGTCCATCATTTTTGAAATTGAGAGCGCGACTTTGAAGTTCGACTTTCAAGTTCTCAGAGATCACGATCAGGCGATCGGGTAGTCGCGCAATTCATCGATGATGGATGCGATGGACGCATCGTCGATATCTCCAGGCTGAACGTTCGTCTTTTCGAAAATCTGTTGCTCAACCGAATGCGCGGCCGCGACGAGCTCGTTGAATCGCACCTCATCCTCCGGTGTCTCAACTCCCGGTGTTCCAGCATATCGCGCCTTGATGTCCATCACCCGGTCGTCGAGCGAAAGAATGCCATGGGGGCCAACGCGCAGATCGGCATACTCGGAGATCTTCTGTTCGAACGAGCCGTCGTCTCGCGTGATCTCCAATCGCGAGAAACTGATGTCGTCGATCAATTGACGTACCTCATCTGGTAATCCGAGCTCTCGCGCGATGGAGAGATTCGCCTCATGAGTGTTCGAGCCATACTTTTCGATATAATCCCGTTTAACTACTTCCCAATATTCACGTGTCTGCGGCCCACGAAATGAATCGGGGAAATGATCGAAATTTGATTTAATGATGTTGCCCATGTCGTGAAAAAGACATGCCGTGACGATACTCTTCACATCGATCGGTTCTGCGAATGCCCCGCATACCATTTTGGCGACGGAAGCGACGCGCAGTTGATGCAACTGCAAATTCGGCATGATGCGATATGCCTCGTATATTTCAGCCGGGATCTTCATACGAACATCGAAACGACCGCCGCGATGCCGGAGACTGCCATAAAGCCGGTGATAAGCCAGCCGACGAACGAAGTCGATGGCTTGTTCGTGCGATGGCCCATGACTTTCTTGTCGCCCGCGAGGCGCATGATGAAAAAGAGGATGACCGGCGCAACGATGCCGTTGCCGACCGCTGACCAGATGAGGGCTTTGATGGGATTGATGCCCAAGAGGTCAATGCCGATCGCAATGATCATCGATACGATGATCACACCGTAGAATCCATGCGCCTGGCGCATTTTCTTCGAGAGCCCTTCGTGCCAATGGAATGTCTCCGCGAGCGCATATGCCGACGACCCCGCAAGTACCGGGATCGAGAGCAAGCCGGTGCCGATTATACCGAGGGCGAAGAGCAGGTACGCCCAGTTGCCTGCAAGCGGTCGCAATGCCGCCGCCGCATCGGCTGCCGTGCCGATATTGGTTATACCGTGCGTGAAGAGCGTTGATGCGCACACCGCGATGATGAAGAACATCACGAGTTCGGAAAAGAACATACCGGAAACAACATCAATGCGCATATCTTTTATCTCCGTGTCGTTGGTGCCGCGTCGCGCGCGTATCGATGTTCTCCCCTCTTCGACTTCTTCCTCGACTTCCTGTGACGTCTGCCAGAAGAAAAGATACGGCGATATGGTCGTGCCCAGGATCGCGCACACGAGAAATATCTGATCTCTGGAAAAGGTCATCGACGGGATGATCGTGTGTGCGAGGAGTGAGCCCCAATCCATGTGGATGAGGAGCCCGGTCGCGACGTACGAGAGCAACACGAGCGCGAGGATCTTCAGATACTGCGCGTACAAGGGATACGAGAGAAATATCTGTAGCCAGAGGCTGATGAGCGCGAAGACGATGACGATCGCAATAAAGCTCACGCCGGGGATCAAAAGTTTGATCCCACTCGCCATTGCGGAAATGTCGGCAGCAATATTGAACGTGTTCGCTGCAAAAAGAAGCGCGACACAGACGTACAGAATAGAGCGTGGAAATGCGTGCCGGATATTCTCGGCGAGGCCTCGGCCCGTCACCATACCGATGCGCGCGCACATTTCCTGCACAACGATCGCCATGGGCAATGCGAAGAGCGACATCCAGAGCAGTTGGATCCCGTATGCAGCACCCGTCTGGCTGTAGGTCGCGATGCCCGAGGGATCATCGTCAGCCGCACCGGTAACAAGCCCCGGCCCCAAGATACGCCAGTATCTGATCAGTCGGTCGCGAAGCTTGGCTTCCATAGTGACCCTATTCTAGCATCGCACCGACGAACCTATATGCTTGTCAGGTACTTCGTATACGCCGGATTTGCGCCGTGCAAAACATCTGCATGCACCTTCCGCAGGCGCGCGGCCACCGGGCCCATTGTGCCCGCGCCGATGGCACGCGCGTCGATTTCCTTCACGAACGCAATGAATGCGGACGTACCGCAGACGAAGACCTCATCCGCAACATAAAGCTCGGTGAGATCGATCGAACGTTCAATTGTCGGAATGCCGAGCACCCGGGCGACTTCGAGTATCGTCTTGCGATTGATGCCCTCGAGGATATCGCTCGTCGCGTCCGGTGTGATGAGCGTGCCGTCGCGCACAATGAAGATGTTGGCCGCGCTCAATTCACAGACGTGTCCCGACACGTTCAGGAAGATGCAGTCATCGTAACCGCTATCGATTGCGTCTTGCTTGCCGAGCACGGAATTCACGTACGCGCCGTTCACTTTCGCGCGCGACGGGATGGAGAAATCCGGTATGCGCCGCCACACGCTCGTCTTGAGTCGTGCGCCGTCTTGCGGAACGATGGGCTTCGCTTCGTAGATGAACATGCTCATGGTGATGCCGAGCCCGCGCGAACGCGTCCCCGCGACGAGCTCGTGTACGTGCACTGTTGCGCGCACGAACACGTCTTCGGTCGGCCCGTTCGCCGCGACCAATTCCCGCGCAGCCTTCTCGAACCGTTCGTAGCTCCATGCGGGTTCAAAGGTATCCATCCCAATGATGCGGGCGGAATTGACCAACCGCTGATAGTGGTCGCGTAGGCGGAACGCGGCACGTCCTTTTACGGTCATGCATACCGGGAATACCGTATACACGCTCAAGCCGTACAAAACCGCCGAGCTCGCGACACTCACGTGCGCATCAACGAGTGGAACGAGTCTGTCACCGAAATATGCCTTTTCGTATATCCGTGATGCCATAGGTCTGAGTATAGCGCCATTTTACGGCGTGTGTGCCATCGCCGTGCGATAGAAATCCTCAAATCGTTCCATGACCGTGTTGACATCGTGATCCGCGATGATCCCGCGGCTCTTCGCCCCCATCCGTCGTCGCAGTGCGGGGTCGTTGAAAAGTTCGACGATGCGACCTGCAAGCTCCCTGTAGTCGCCCGGTTCGAAAAGATAGCCGTTCTCACCGGATTGAACGAGCTCCGGAAGTGCGACCGCACGCGCCGCAAGGATCGGCAAACCGGTCGCCATCGCTTCCATCGCGACGATGCACTGGAGCTCCGCAATGCCCGCGATAACAAAACAATCGGCGGCGGCATACAGTGACGGCAGAAGTCTGTCGGGTACGAAACCGGTGAACGTGACCTCCGATCCGATCCCGAGTTTGTGTGTGAGCCGTTTGAGGCTCGCGGTCTCTGCTCCATGGCCGGAAATGACGAGATGAAAATCCGCTTTCGATCGTGCTAAGGCGACAGCTCGCAGAACGACATCCACGTTCTTTTCCTTATCGATGCGGCCGACGAAAAGCAATATTGGCTTTCGGGGAAGTTTGTACGCTTCACCCGCGGGTTCCGGATCATTTTTGGGATTGAAACGCGCAAGATCAATCCCGTTGGAGATCACCTGCATCTTCTTTGTGATCTGCGGCTGCATGAGATCAACGCTCGTCTGCGTCGGCGCAGAGATCGCCTGTGCCCTTCCCAAGACACGCGACGCGTCCCACCACATGGCGGAATTAATGGAACGCGTGACCGCGCTCGGCAAATGCAAATAGTGCGTGAGATTATCCGGCATGAAATGATTGGTCGCGACGACAGGGATCCCCCGCTTGCGCGCCTCGTGGAGGACGGTGCGGCTGACCGGAAAATGCATCTGTATGTGCACGATGTCAGGTTTGAAATCGCTCATCACGCTGCTAATACGACGGCTGATCGCCCACGGAAAGACAAAACGGAACTTCGGCACTAGCAAGATCGGGAACGAATGCACACCATAGATGTGCACCTTGCCGCGCAGCAACGTGTCGTTGTGCACCGTGAGCGATGGCGCGATGACACCGACCTCATGCCCACGCTCGGCGAGCGCGTCGGCGAGTCGCTGAGTAAAATAAGAAGCCCCATTCACGTGGGGGTAATACGTGTCCGATGCAATGAGGACTTTCATGTGCTTCTCGTGAACACGATTAAATCACAATATCGTTACGGTCACAATCGTCGATATTGCGTGAGCGAGCGGGACTGGTATAGGTGTTTTGGGGTCTTTGCAGGCGAACCCAGTAGGTGATTCTGCTGAATCATGGGCGAAACAGAGGGATTTTTGATTCTGCAGAATCATGTCGCGCACTGTCCTTTAAGGCGCGACGATTCCCGACCCCAAAACACCTATACCAGTCCCGCTCGCTAATCCGAAACTGTTCGCACAAAATCGACGATATACCCCGCCGTCTCCTCAATATTATTAAGGATGAGAACGTGGTTGGCGCCGGGAACGATCTCCAATTGCGAGCCTTGTATCTTCTCGTGCATTTTTTTTGAGATGGCGAGCGGATAGATACTGTCATTCTCACCGGCAACGATCAGGGTCGGCACTTTGATCTCTGCGAGCCGAGACTCCAGATCAATGCTCACGAGTTCCCTGCTGATCAAAAGATAACTTCGCAGTGAATTGCGCATGATCGTGCGCGTGAGTCCCCACGGTTCGTATTCGCGATTGAATTTCTCCCTCGGGTACGTCGAGTGCCACGGCCCAAAGTGCGGCAGGCTGATGAAGGCACCGATCGCGATCATGGCGTGCGCAATATATTTCGTAAATTGCGAACGCATATATGCGGGCGCGCGGTACGATCCGGCAAGCAAGACGAGTGCCTGCAATCGATCTTGATGTGCAAGCGCAAAATTCAGCGCAAGGATCGCACCGCCGCTGTGGCCGACCAAGACCACACGATCGAGATGTTCCGCATCAAGCACGTGCAAAATGTCTTTCAACATCAGATCCAATTTGTAATCTTTGAATCGACGCGGGTGCGCCGAGAATCCGTGCCCGCGCACGTCGAGCGCGATCGTGGACATTCCGTTCCCGATCAAAATGTCGCGCACATATTCCCAACCATCCACATCGCCGCCGATCCCGTGCACCAAAACGACGACCGGGGCTTTTGCATCTGCAATTGAAGTCTCGTAATAGATCGTATGTCCGTCCGCGCTCTTGATGTATTTGCTCTCAATGCCGGGCTTTGCCATGGCGGATACTATACACCGATTTTCCGAAATGAGGCTGAACACGATGTTATTGGGGGCTCAATAGGGCGGTTCTTGAATGATTGACGCATGTACTTTCTCGTGCCATTATTCTTCCGGCTATCGCGGGCAAGAAGCACCTTGCTCGATCGCGGGGAGAAACGTCATGATGAACCGGCTCTTTATCATAGTGCTCGCTCTCGTACTCGACTATGCCGCCATATATGCCGGCGACACTCTCGGAGCTTGGGGAGCGTCGGGCAGTTGTGCGCTGACTGATCAACACGGCGCATGCATCGTACTCGTCGTCCTTTCTTCGTTTTTCGCAGGCGTCTGCGGCGGTCTCGTATGGCTGATCTCCTCTTTGGCCCCGCCACATAAGAGCCGGAGAGAAGACGTGGATGCACAGGTTCCGGCTTCTATCACTGCGTGCATCCTGTTCGGTCTCACGTTCGGTGTCGTCGCCACCCCGTTCACCAATTTTGGCGTTTCGCCGATATATTGGGCAAGTGGGTGGGATGTCGTCTTGCTGATATCGCTGCTGCCGATGACCCCGTACATGCTTGAGACACTCGCTGACATCGTAGCTGCTAGGCAGAACCGTAAGCACGGTGTCACGCCAATTTGATCTTCGTTCCTTTCACTGTCCGACCCCGGGTAATTTGACCCGGGGTTTTGCATTTTAAGAAAACGTCGTCGTTTGAAACGGATTGACATATCCCCTTTCCAATATCATGATGCAGACCGGTTTGTTCGGGCCCGGTTTCTTACCGCGGCTCTTTGACGTCATTCACAGGCGAACAGAAGGAGTTGCGCCATGGGCGCTTTCTCAGCTTGGAGACCGCGGACCATCAATGTTGGCGGTCATCTCGTAGGCGTATTCGATATCGTTCCTGATAACCCGGTGTCGCCTATTCCCGTTGTCATATGTCCGGGATGGGTTGAGGTTCCGGCATCGTGGACCTGGCATGCCGAGCGATTGGCAGAGCGCGGACGCCGAGTCATCGCCTACGACGCACCACACGGCTTGGCGATCCCAATGGAAGTTGGGGTTCCGCGAACGCACCACATCGAACTGCAAAAAATGCAGACCTGTGTCGCCGTCATGCGTACGTTGGGGATCGACCGCGCCGATCTCGTCGGTCGGTCAGAGGGTGCGATCTGGGCGTTGCTCACCGCGGTCTATTATCCGCAAATGATCCACAACATCGTTCTGCAAAATCCCGCAGGACTCATCGGCAGGGATTGGTTCCTTCCTTTCCTCATTCGATGGCTCCGCGATATGAAGCAAACGATTCGCAATGAGACCGGCGATCCCAAACCATTCGCTCCGGTTCCGGCCCCATCGGTAATGGCTCGCGATTGGCAAAAGACCGTCCAAGAGATCTGGGCGATCATGCACTGCGACTTAAGGCAGGCGTTGCAGGAAGTGCACTCGATCGGCATCAAAATCGCGGTCGTTACGACCGATCACGATCGACTCTTCCCCGTTGAACTGATCCGCAAACACTCAGGGGATTGGATCGACGTACTCCGCACTCTCAACGGCGGCCACACGTCTTTCTTTTGTCGACCGGAGGAATTTTCCGACGCGATCGCGAAAGTACTGGATGAGTTCGACCGACTCGACTGAACACAGGAGAGGTCACCATGACCCCGCAACGAATTCTGCTACGAGTCGTCATCGCCTTCCTGACCGCCACGATACTTCTCGGAAGCTTAGGGACGGCGATCGACAATCAGACGCTACTGAAATTGTCCGTCTTGTCGGCAATAGGAACCATTCTCGCACTCGGGTTCCTTCAACTCGGTTTTCCGCGCGGATGAGACGCTCGGCACACCACTGCACCCCGGACCATTTGGCCCGGGGTCGCTTCTTTTTATGGTCTATAATAGATACATGTTTCCGAGGGTACGATTTTTTAGCTTGCTCGTCGTCGCCTGTCTCGTCACAGTCGCCGGAATTCAGTTGCCGACATATCAGAGCGCGCTCACCTTCTATACGCACTTCGCGATTCCCGTTGCCGGCAATGCAAATGTCGCGGCTGCCGCAGCATCGGGATTCAATAGCACACTGCAATATGTGATCGCCGGAGGGTATGTTGTCATGTTCATCGGTATGGTCGTCGAGGGACCGGTCATCACGGCCGCCGCCGCGTTCGCCGCTGCGCTTGGTTTTTTTAATATTTTCTTCGTCTTCTTGCTCGCGATCCTCGGCGATCTTGTCGCTGATGTCACCTATTACTCGATCGGTTATTTCAGCCGCGTCGCGTTCGTCGAAAAGTACGGACATCGTTTCGGAATGTCGAAAGCGCGCATGGAACATCTCGAGCAATTATTGAAGCGGCATCCAGGTAAGACGCTTCTCGTTCTCAAACTCATTCCTGGCATTGCGACACCCGGCCTCATGATGGTCGGTGTCACGCACATGCCATGGCGGAAGTTCACCACCTTGTGCACATCGATTATTTTGCCGAAAGTCATCCTCTTCATGGCACTCGGCTATTTCTTCGGCCGCACCTATGACGCCATCTCGAAGTACGTGGACAACGGCGAATATTTCATTATCTTCGCGGTCATTGCTACCTTGTGCATCTACTACGTCTACAGCAAAGCAACGAGCTCGTTCGCATCGCGCCTGGTCACGATCTAACAAGTTTATTTATTAGAAGACCGACAGACTCGTCTCTCACGATGTCTTCACCCACACTTCGTATGATGAGTCGATTGGTCGGTTACAAATTCGTAGGAAGAAAGAAATTATATGCACGACGAAGATCATGAGGAAGAGGGGGGTTGTGAAGGCCATGCACACTGCATGCATGGACCGATGAAGAAAGAATTCAAGCTGGCTATGCTTGAGAAAGAGGAAAAGGTGCTGCACGCGAAATTAGATTTCATCGGCAAGATGAAAGAGATCGTCTCGAAAATGCCGGAAGGCAAAGAGTAATCTGTTTTAGTTTCCGATCAAAACGCCCCGACCAGGGGAGTTTTGATACTGGCGCGGCCGGCCGGACTTGAACCGGTAACCTCTCGCGTGACAGGCGAGTGCTCTAACCAGTTGAGCTACGGCCGCTGACTAACGCGGATACTATACCATTATGCGGCGGATTTTACACCCCTCCGTTTCTTCAGGAAATATTTAACAACGTCGATCCCGGAAACGACAGCCCAGACCGAGTTGGTGAGCATAAATGGCACGCCGTTTATCGAGATCGCATAGATAACGAGCCCGATGCCGGAGAACATATTCATCGCGTCGTAGCGGATATCGTCGTTACTGAGCATACCGTATTGATTCATGATGAACGCGCTCAATGTCAGAAGTGCCGAAAGAATGCCGAGAATCTCAATGTTATTCATAACAATGGATACTAGTGTACCATCAATTTTCGCACACACATTTTCTCAACATGTAGAAAAAGATCCGCGAATAGGCTATTATCCATCTGTTCTCGTTGCCGACAGGTATTCGAAAGCACATAAGCCGGCGTAGCTCAGGTAGTTAGAGCATGGGACTCATAAACCCAAGGTCGAAGGTGCAAGTCCTTCCGCCGGCACTGATAGTCAAAATCGCAAAACATCATACAATGGCGGTATGAGGTTCCTCAAAATACTTATGTTCATCTGCAGTATCCTATGGGCCGCAGCCCTCATTTATTTTATCTACTCGATCGGAATGTCTATCCTCACCCTGAACATCGGTCCCTTTGTCACGGGCCTCATCATTATGGTATTCGCCACGATCGCCGAGATCACGCTCGCGGTGATCACCGACTAGACGCCAGCCTTTAATACGAGCGGCACGACCGACTCGAAGAATTCGCGATCTTTGGGATTCGTCAGCATCTCGCTCACGAGATCGATCGTCACCCACCGCGACTCAGGATTGCCCGGATCGATCGGCACGAGTTTCTCCTCTTCGGTCGAAAATAGGTACATCCGAATCGTTTTAAATTCGCTTTTGTCGTCACCTCCCGATGGCATTCCTTTGTAGCGTGTATACGAACCTAGATCGAGCTTGAGCGCAACGTGTATAAGACCGGTCTCTTCGGTGACCTCTCGACGTGCGGCAGTGAGCGTATCTTCTCCCGGATCTACGTGACCTTTCGGGAATCCCCAAAAATCAGGTCCATTCTTAACGAGCGCGACCTCTCCCCTCCCGTTCAAGACGATTCCACCAGCGCTGACGGTCTCTTTCATGCCACTATTCTACACCCGAATTTCCAATGCCGTCCTTAGATCGATCACTGGTATACTGTCGAAGTTACCGCTTGCTCATATGACTGATGCTGAACACGAAGAGTGGCTGCGCGATCGCGAGGCTCAACAGAATCCGCAGAAAAAACATATCATCGTGGGCGGATTACAGACCGATGTGCCCGAGGATGCGGATCGCCCCGCCCCGGCCAAGGCACCCGACGCGGACGAAGACGATGACGACGATGAGCCTGAGAGCAATGTCGCATCGAGTGACGATGCTACCGATGCATGAACGCCCTCACCCGTTCGAGAATTCCATTTCCTCGTGTGCGATCCATCATCAATAACGTGGTGATCGCGGCATTTTTTTCCGTCTTCGTCTACATAAATCTCAAGGCGTTCGGTACCGCAAGAGACGCGAGTTATCTGCTCGTGGCGTTCAACGAGAGTCTGTATGTGTTCCTCTATGTTATTCGCCGGAGACCCGTCGCCACCTCGATATCGCTCTCTGACTGGGGCATCGGGTTCTCGGGGACGCTTATCGGAACACTGCTGCGTCCTGCGAGCCCGTTCAACACTGCGTGCGGCGGCGTTCTCATCGTGATCGGCACCGTCGTGAATATCGTCGCCGTCACATCGCTTAACAGGAGTATCGGCACGGTGCCGGCTCTGCGCACTATCAAGACGCGCGGGGTGTACCGATATATCCGGCACCCGATGTATGCGAGCGAACTATGTGTGCTCTTCGGATATCTTCTCGCGAACATGTCGTTCGCCAATGGTGCGGTCGTCGTGTGTAATACGATCCTACTGCTCATGCGTATCGATCGTGAGGAACGTTTTCTTTCACGTAATGAAGCATATGCGGCATTTGTCGCGCGGACGCGATGGAAGCTCCTTCCATTCGTCTATTAAATTCACACCCGGAGATGGTCGCGAGGCGCGGGTTATCAACTTCTGACCGGACGGAAATTGGAGCGTGAACAGTTACAGGTATATACTCCATCCTATGAAAAATACCTTTGTGCATTTAGTGGGGGGGTCGTACCGCGCGGTCGCGCCGCTTATTTTCCTTGCCGATTCAGAACCGGCGCACGATTTCGTGCTCGATATGAGCGAGTTCATGAGCAAGATCCCCGGCGTCCCGGCCCTCATGCGCGCGTGCCTCAATGTGTCGCATCCATCTCTGAAGACCACCGTCGCCGGGATCGATTTCGATAATCCGATCGGACTCGCCGCCGGATTCGATCATGAAGGACAGATGCCCCGCATCGTTGACGGTATCGGATTCGGTTTCCAAACCGTCGGCACGGTGACCAATGGCTTTTATGAAGGCAATCCGTATCCACGTATCAAGCGTTTGACGAAATCGCGTACATTGCTCGTGAATAAAGGACTCAAATCGACCGGCATGATCTCGGTCCTCGGGCGCCTCAAAGGTCAGGTATGGCATGTCCCGATCGGCATTTCGATCGGCCGCACGAATCCCATGAAAGAATACACGTATTCTGCTTCCAACGCTGACATCATTGAAGCATTCACGAAAGCGCGCGATTCCGGCGTTCCGTTCTCCTATTTCGAGCTCAACATCAGCTGTCCGAACATGCTGCACGAAGTCTCGTATTACGAACCCGAACCGCTCGGCGCACTTCTCGGTCTCATCCGTGATCTCAAATTGACGAAACCGCTTTTCATCAAGATGCCGATCAGCCTCACCGACGAAAAAACGAAGGCACTTCTTGATGTCATCATGCAGTACCCCGTCGCGGCGATCATCCTCGGCAACTTGCAGGTCGATCGCACCCTTCCAATGTTCGACAAGGAAGAGCTCGCACCGTATGCGGACAAACGTGGCAACTGGAGCGGCATGCCCTGCCAAGCGCGCTCCGATGATCTCGTGAAGCTCGCATACAACCATGTGAAGGGTAAGCTTTCAATCGTCGGGTGCGGCGGTATTTTCACCGCCGAAGACGCATACCGCAAGATCCGCAACGGCGCGAACTTAGTACAGCTTGTGACCGCGACGATCTTCGAGGGCCCACAGGTGCCTGCCGAGATCTGCGCCGAACTACCGAAACTTCTCAAGCGCGACGGGTTCGCGCACGTCGCCGACGCGGTCGGAGTCGATGCCGGTAAATAGGAAGACTGGTCAAGTGATCTCCTACTGACGATCGAGATGATACCCGATCTATGTAACTTCGTAGAATAATTTTATGCACGCATCCTCGTCTTGGATGAGCGGGAGTTGCAACGCGTCATGCGGCGTCATCCATCGATATTCTTTGTGCTCCGACGGCTCGATGACGATGTCGGGTCTCGTAGGAACCGTATGATGAAAAATGTGATACGTGAAATCATATTCCGGATATCGGACATACTCCGTCTCGAATAGTGTGATCGACGACTCGATCTGATGACCAGTTTCTTCTGCTATCTCACGTCGGATCGAATCTTCTTTTGATTCACCTTCATCGACTTTCCCCGCTGGAACTCCCCACGTGTTCCCCTGCGGTTTATGATCCTGGCGCAACAACAAGAGAATCTTCCCGTCATATTCGAGAAAACAGCTGACCACATCGAATCGAGAGGAAAAGCCTTC
>PLSR01000027.1 GCA_003164215.1 Candidatus Kaiserbacteria bacterium
CTATGAGCCATTTTGCAATGAAGCTGTGCAAAACTAAGCTCAGAGCTTGGTACAAAAGGTAGTGCGGTGCAGTTCACATAAGCCCGCTCGTTTGATCGTCTCGCGATGTGCGAGCGTCCCATAGCCCTTGTGGACATTGAACCCGTACACTGGGTATTTCTGTGCCATTCGGACCATCAAACGATCCCGCATGACCTTCGCCGCGATCGAGGCGAGCGAGATCACCGGCTGCGACTGGTCACCGCGGATTATCGTCTTCTGATTTAAAAATTCCTTCGGTGCATGCAAACTGCCATCGAGCAGCACTTCGTAGTGGTAAGGTTCGACCTTGATGACTTTCGCGATTGCACGATCAAGCGCCGATTGCACTGCAGGGACAATGCCCCGTTTATCAATGAAAGCTGCCGATGAGAACGCGACCGCAAACTCCAACTTCCCTTCCGTACGCAACGTGCACATTTTTTTATACAGCTCTTCGCGACTCTTCGGTGTCATCTGTTTGCTGTCTTTCGCTTCGACGACGAGCGACCAATCAAAGTCTGCCGGAATTTTCACCGCGCCGACCGCGACCGGCCCCGCCAAAGGCCCGCGGCCTGCTTCGTCGATACCGATGATGAATGACATTACAAAATAGTACCAAACAAAAGGGCCGGTTGCGGGGCGGCTCTTTTGGTCTCCTTCGTTGTCTCATTGAGACACGGTCCGTCGCGATCCAATAAAGGACCGACTGACGCGACGCGGTTCCACATAATAGTCACTGAGCACGGGACGACGTATTGAGACCGAAGCCCCATACGCCTCCGCAAAGATCTCCGAACGCCACAGATCGCGCGATAGCATTTCTTGAGCGATCATGAGCGGGCTTTCACCACCCACTTCTCGCTTCACGAGATCCAGGTGACGAAGTCTGTTGCAACGAATTGCGATCCGCTGCCGGATAAACATAAAAAGGGTCATTGCACGTTCCTCCCACATAAACGGTATACCCGCACGAACTTCCGTCAATCAATTAAGATGTATAACTTTTTCCGGAAAGGACCCTATAAAAAATTCGCAGACCGGCATGCACACACGCCGGTCTGATGTCATTGTGGATCTGCAACATAGACGTCGGCCATTTTCTCCGCCAACGCGCGCATGCCCGGTGTCGCGCGCTCAAGCGACGACTGTGCGTACGCATGATCTGCTGTGATCGAATACGATTCGCAGAACGGAAAGTTGAGATTCATGCTTGTCGTCATCCGTCGCACGAACTCGTGGTAAAAGTCGTCGAAGGCTCCGATCAAGCCCGGCGAGACCGTGGCACGTATCTTCAAAAGGAAGTACAGGTAATCTTTGTCGACTTCTTCCTTCTTCTTTTCTTCTTCGCACTTTGCGTCGAAGAACTTGCACGCTGCGTACATGCGATCGCGCTCCGTGTTCGCCCGCTCTCCGCGCCTGTAGATCTCAGTCTTTTTCCGGACAACGAGCGCAAAGATGAACAGGTCGATGAATACGTCAGTAATCCACCGTTCAGCCGGTTCCGTCATGGGAAACCCTCCTTTTCTAGATCGATTCTACACTGTTCCGAATTTGCTACAATGGCCACATGAGCGCGCGCGAATTCGTCCATTTGCATGTCCATTCGCATTACTCCCTTCTCGAAGCCCTCCCACAGATACCGGATCTCGTCGCGGCGGCCAAGGCCGACGGGCAGATAGCGCTCGCACTTACCGACAACGGCAACATGTATGCCGCGATCGAGTTCTACAAGGAATGCAAGAAGGCTGGCGTCAAAGCTATCCTCGGCGTTGATTTTTTCGTCGCACCGCGCACGCGATTCGATAAGGAACATCGTATTGACGATCGCACGAGTCGTCTCGTTCTCCTCGCGAAGAACATCGTCGGCTATCGCAATCTGATCCAACTCGTATCCAGAGGATACATGGAAGGTTTCTACTATCGTCCGCGCGTCGATCGTGAGCTCTTGGAACAATTCCACGAAGGTCTGATCGCGATCCTCCCGAGCTTCGGGGGCGAGCATGCGCATGCGATCAAGGATGGCGCGACTGATCGCGCGAAAGAAAGTCTCGCATACTATAAGAAAATATATGGCGATGATTGTTATGCTGAGATCACGCATCACTCGGAGATCGAAGGGCACGAAGGACGGATGAAAGAAATAATTACGCTCGTCGCTGATGCACAGATCCCATTAGTTGCCGCACATGATACGTACTATTTGAAACCTGAAGACAGCATCGCCCGCGAACTCGTCACGAAGATCAGGACCGGGGGCACCTTGAGCCGCGAGTTCGAGGCCGGCGCGCAAGATTTCTCTTTTAAGACACAGTCACAGATAGATAAAATGTTCGATGCGAATCCCGAGGCGATCGACAACGCGGTGAGAATCGCTGATCTTTGTAACGTCGAGATCAAGCTCGGCACGTGGCTCTTTCCTGATTTTCCCATTCCCCCCGGCACCACACATGATTCCGAGCTTCGTGATCTCGTTTACAAAGGATTCGAATGGCGACATATCGAAAAGACACCGGCGGTCATCGAGCGTGTCGACTACGAACTTTCCGTGATCTCGAATAAAGGCTACTCGCCGTACTTTTTAGTCGTTTCTGATCTCCTGCAATACGCCAAGCGTGCTGGCATTTTCACCAATACACGCGGCAGTGCTGCCGGTTCGCTTGCCTCGTATCTTTCGGGCATCACGACGGTCAATCCATTGGAATACCAGTTGCCATTCGAGCGCTTCCTCAACCCGGAGCGCCCCTCACCGCCCGATATCGACATGGACATCGCCGATAATAAGCGCGATCAGATGATCGAATATGCGCGAGAAAAATACGGCACTGATCACGTGGCGCAAGTCGGCACGTTCGGCACGATGATGGCGCGCGCCGCCGTCCGCGACGTCTCGCGCGCGCTGGGATTTTCATACGGCATCGGTGACAAGATCGCAAAATTAATTCCCTTCGGCAAACAAGGATTCCCGGTGACGATAGGCAATTCGCTCGAGAATGTTCCCGAGCTTTCGGAGGTGTATAAAAGTGATGCCGATGCGCGAGAGGTCCTCGACATGGCGCAGAAGATCGAGGGCAACGCGCGGCACGTCGGCGTGCACGCGGCGGGTGTCGTCATCGCACCGACGCCCGTCACCAATTTTATCCCGATCCAACTCGACCCCAAGGGCGGTAAGACGATCACACAGTACGACATGCACGCGGTGGAAGATGCGGGTCTTCTGAAATTCGACTTCCTCGGTCTCACCAACCTCTCGGTCCTCGCCGATTCCGTCGACCGCGTGAAGGCGCGCCTCGGTGTCGAGATCGACATGGATCGCCTACCGCAAAATGATAAGAAGACTTTTGAAATGCTCGCGCGCGGCGAGACCCTCGGCGTCTTCCAGATGGCGAGCGATGGCATGACCAATTATCTGATGCAGCTCAAGCCAACACGTATCGACGACTTGAACGTGATGGTCGCCCTGTATCGCCCTGGGCCGATGAACAACATCGATGAATACATCGCGCGCAAGAACGGGACCGCTCGCACCATCTATCTGCATCCGAAGATGGAATCGTATCTTGCGAAGACCTTCGGCGTTTTGGTCTATCAAGATGATCTTTTGATGACTGCAATAGAGCTCGCTGGTTACAGCTGGGGCGAAGTCGACAAATTCCGCAAAGCTGTCGGTAAGAAGATCCCGGAGGAGATGGCGAAACAGCACGTCATTTTCGTCGAAGGCTGCCAAAAGCACACCGGCATGAAGGCCGCTGATGCGGAGAAATTGTGGGAACTTTTCGAGCCATTCCAGGGATATGGCTTCAATAAGGCGCACGCCGCGAGCTACGGCAATCTCTCCTATCAGACCGCCTATATGAAGGCGAACTTCCCCGTCGATTACATGTCGGCACTCTTGACCGCCGACGCGGGCGATACGGAGAAGATCGCGGGGACCGTCGCCGAATGCAAGCGCATGGGAATCGATGTCTTGCCACCATCAGTCAATGAAAGCCGCGGCAATTTTACCGTGATCGATGAAAAGACGATTCGCTTCGGTTTGTACAGCATAAAGAATTTCGGCACCGGTGTCGGCGATTCGATCATCGCCGCCCGAGATGCAGGCGGACCGTTCTCAGACCTCGCCGAGTTCCTCGCCTGTGTGCCTGATAAGAACCTCAACAAGAAATCACTCGAGTCGTTGATCCAGTGCGGCGCACTTGATACGTTCGGAGAACGCGGGAATCTCCTCGCCAATATCGAGCTCATACTTAGCTATCATCGCGAACACATGAACGCACCAACCGATCAGGGGTCGCTTTTCGGCGGCGCGCATGCCGCCCCCGCAGTATTACGTCTACCGCCGACCCCTCCCGCTTCGATGGAAACGCGATTGCTTTGGGAAAAAGAATTGCTCGGGCTGTATATTTCCGGTCATCCGTTAGACAAACATCGCGCGATCCTCTCCAAACAAAAAATGGATCTCAAGACCGCCAAGGAAAAATTCCCGCGCGGCGCTGAGACCGTCATCGGCGGCTTCCTCGCCGAGGCACGCACGATCCTTACCAAGAACGGCGAGAAGATGATGTTCGCGAAGCTCACGGATTACTCCGACGGGGTCGAGGTGGTATTTTTCCCGCGCACCTACAAAGAAGCCGAGCAATTCCTGACCGTTGGCACGTGCATCCTGATCAAAGGTAGATTTTCCGAACGCAATGGTGAGACGAGCTTCATGGCGGAGAAGGTGAAGGGACTTTGATTTGCATTATTAATTTTCGAGTGTTATAGAGGTGGTTGTTGTCAACCGGACATTTGAGGTAAAACGTGACCACACGAAGACATCGGGGTGATTTGTTCACCCGTCTCGCTACACAGATGCATGCCATGGCCAATCATGGGGCTGGGCGCGATATGGAAATCGTTGCCGAGGCACGGCTCGCGATCGAGGCGCTGTTGAAGGATCTGACTGAATCGAGCCCTGAGTTCCCATATCTCGACGCAGTTGCCCACCAACAGTATCCCGAGAACACCGAGTGGGGGCTGTCCCTGATCACGCGGATGCTGTTGGATGAGAGCACGCTCATCGGTCGCATCCTCAATCACGAACCGGTTTCCAGAGCGGTCATAGAGTCGGTCGCAAATTTCGCGACCGAAATGCGTTTTGAGTTCCGCAACAAAGAGTTGGAATTCTTGCCCGGCGGCGCGAGCAAGAACGTCAAGAAGTGACCCTCGTGTCCCGTTGACAACGATCAAAGCGGCGTCTCCTCAGGCGCCGCTTACCTTTTCCTACTTATTGACATCGAGTTCTCACACGGTATCTTTTTCAACTAGTCGGAAACAATAGCTCTTTCCGGCGCCCGTAGTAGTGGGAGGTCTAGGGCAATGGATCAAGTGGTTCGTACAAGACTCAACCCGATACTGTTGCGAGGAATGTTCTCCGCAATTGACGCTGTTGACCACGGGAAGAAACCGGATGAGGAGTCCATTGAGTCAGCGGCTATCGAACTCGACCGCTATGCGCCCAAGCACGGTGCGCGCTGGCGAGCTCAAGATCCTTGTATCGTCGTTGTGCGCGAAGCGCTCACCACAATTGATGTCCCCTGGTTCAACGTCCCTCAGCGCAGTGTCGTGACGAACGAATGCATACAGGACTTCTTGCGATCGCTTCGGAAGAAATGCCGGTCGGTCCGGACTCTCGAGACGAAGGAGCGCGAAGCATTGCGTCGTGTCTTCTTCTTCCTGGTAGAACGGCTACCGGAAGTCTGATTTCGCCACAGCCTCAGACAATGAAGGGCGCGCCCACATGGCGCGCCCTTTCCTTTTTGCACCTTCTCAATACTTTATATTTTCTTCATTTTTGCTACTATAGCTTGATATGTCTGGTGATACGGAAAAACTCGCGTCTACGCGCCACACGCTCGCCCACCTTCTGGCAGCAGCGATCCGCGAAATCTACCCGCACGCAAAAGCGACCATCGGCCCGGCTATAGACACCGGGTTCTACTATGATTTCGATTTTTCCGGCGGTACTGTCCCGAACGTTGATGATCTCCCAAATATCCAGAAAAAAATGGTCGCGCTGCTTCCTGCGTGGAAGGAGTTCACTCGCAAAGAAGTCACCGCCGATGAGGCTCGCAAAGCATTCGCCGGTAATCAATTTAAAACGGAGCTCATCGACGACCTCGCGAAAGAGGGGGCGACGATCACGCTCTATACTTCCGGCGGCTTCACCGATCTTTGCCGCGGCGGCCACGCAGAACATCCGTCCAAAGAGATTGATGCCGGATCATTCAAGCTCGACAAAGTTGCCGGTGCCTATTGGCGCGGCGATGAGAAGAATCCGATGCTCACACGCATCTACGGCCTTGCGTTCGATACAAGGGCATCCCTTGAACAATTCATCACGCAGCGCGAAGAAGCGATCAAACGCGATCATCGCAAGATCGCAAAAGAGCAAGGATTACTTGTATTTTCAGATCTCGTAGGTTCCGGTATGCCGATGTATACGCCCAAGGGCAACATCATACGTAATGCGATCATTGGCTATTCACGCGAGCTCAACGAAAAGCTCGGCTTCGGGGAAGTGCATACGCCGAACGTCAATAAGGCGGAGCTTTTCAAATTGTCCGGCCATTATGACGCGTATAAAGAGGACATGCTTTCCGTCCGCTCGCAATATGTGTCCGACGAAATGTTTTTGAAGCCAATGAACTGTCCGCAACACACACAGATCTACGCTTCCGCGCCACGGAGTTACCGCGACCTGCCGGTTCGTTATTCCGACTTCGCGAATCTCTATCGCGACGAACGTCCCGGCCAACTTTCCGGTCTGACTCGCCTGCGTGCATTTGCCCAAGATGACGGACATATTTTCTGTCGCGAGGACCAAATCGAGTCTGAGATTTCGAACGTGCTCTCCGCCATTCAAGAAGCTTTAAAGACATATAACATCGACTACTGGATGCGTTTTTCTTTGCGCGGCGCTGCCAATGACTCGAAATATCTCGGCGATCCTGCAGTATGGGAACGCGCGCAAAACATCATGCGCTCACTCCTTAAGAGTAAAAAGATCGAACACAAAGAAGCTCAGGGGGAAGCCGCATTTTACGGCCCGAAGATCGATATCATGGCCGTCGACGCTATCGGTCGAGAGTGGCAGATATCGACGGTCCAGCTGGACTTCGTCCAACCTTCCCGTTTTCAACTCGAATATACAGCAGAAGATGGTTCCAAAAAGACACCGGTCATGATCCATCGTGCTCTCATCGGTTCACCCGATCGTTTCCTTGGAGTTCTCATTGAACACTATGCTGGTGCTTTTCCGCTCTGGCTCTCTCCCGTGCATGTGAAAATTTTACCTGTCTCAGACAAACAGACTGCGTACGCACAGAGTGTTTTTGACCAACTGAAAGCTGCCGGCATCCGCGTCGAACTCTCCGACGGCGATTCCCTCGGCAAGCGCATCCGCGCGGCAAAGGTTGATAAAGTTCCCTATCTGCTCGTCGTCGGAGACCAAGAGGTCACTGATTCAACCGCGACCCTCGAAAGTCGCGACAAGGGAAAGATCGGGGCATTGTCGATCACGGAGATCATCAGCAAGCTTCAGGAAGAAATTCGAAATAGAGCCGCGTAGCTGGCACAAATTACAAAGCTCAGAGCTTGGTTACCAAGCTCTGAGCTTTGTGTTTTTGATACTTTTAGTGGCTTATCTTCGTCCGTAACGCTTACGCGAGGTGAGCACCGCGCACTGCATCGAGCTTCACCGCAACCTTACGAACGAGATCGCCTGCGAAGGCATAGGTCCCGCCCTGGTAGTACATGAGGAGATACGCGGCTGATATTGCAACGGCGATGATCGACAACCAGTAGGCGATGTCGCCCATGGTTCCGAGATCAAAGCCGGTGTATGGGATCTGCGTCAACGAGACGGTCGGATAGGTGGTGGGATAGTTCATAGGATACGTGTAATTATTATTCGGATAAGCGTACGTCGGTGTGTAATAACTCGACGGATAGGTGTAGGTCGGCGTGTAGTTGTTGTCGCCGTAATCGTAGTTCGGATATTGATATCCAGTATATCCGGTATTCGAATAGTACGATGAATTGTACGACGGTGTCTGGTACTGATCGTTGTAGACGACCGGATACTGGCTCGAACCACCGTTCACCGTCTGGGTCACCGGTGCGGAATTATTGTTGGTGTTGGTGTTCGTGTTGTTGTTACTGTTGTTGATCGTGATGCCACCGCCCGTGACGGTATAGACGCAGTTCGGGTAGGATCCGGTGGTCCCGGTCGGGCATGTGAATGTCGGCGGAACACAGTTGGGATATGTTCCCGTGTAGCCGGTCGGACAGCTATAGGTAGGAGGAATGCAATTCGGATAGGTGCCCGTATAACCGGTCGGACAGCTATAAGTCGGAGGTACGCAATTGGGATATGTCCCCGTGTACCCCGTCGGACACTGATAGACCGGCGGTGTGCAGTTCGGATATGTTCCCGTATACCCGGTCTGACAGCTTGGCTTGGTGCAATTCGGGTAGGTTCCCGTGTAGCCGGTCGGGCAGCTTGGCTTTGTGCAGTTAGGATAGGTGCCAGTGTAACCTGTCGGGCAACGATAGACGATGCGCGTGCAGTATGGATAGGTACCGCTTTCGCCAGACGGACAACTATACGTCGTTGAAGTGTGGCTTCCTGATCCGCCGCCTGCGGAGGACGCGCCAGTACTGCCCGAATCACCGCAACAACCGCCGTCCGCCGATCCATCGGAGCCGGTGCCGGATCCGTCTCCAGAACCATCAGACTGGGCGTGTGCTACGGCAACTGGGAACGCGGTCACTGCAGAAACCATGAAGAAAAGCCCCAGTACCACAAGGGCAATACTTCCCAATGTGAATGTTTTATTCATATGATATTTTAGTAACGTTATAACCCGATTACTATCACATGCCTATAAGTTTGGCAAGGATAGATGTAATTTGTAAATACTGCTCCGACCGCGATATATCGTGATCAGAATGATGGCTACAAAGCTTCTTGGGAGGCGACGATTTTCGGGTCGTCGCCTCCATTTGAAAGATCGATGGTTTCGGTTCAGGGACGAACGATGGTGAACGTCCCGTCAGCGAAGATATGCACCGGCGTTCCGACACCGACTTTCCTGCCCTGCTTCGGGTGAATCCTGTCGATGTATCCGTAGAGGATTGGCAGAGTTGCCCATCCACCGTTCGGACACGGGCCGACGACGACGGCGTTAGCCTCGAGCCGATGCGACCCGCAGACGATACATGCGGCAGGAGGCGGAACAACATCCTGCGTAACCACCGTCTTATCGACCGTTTTGTAGATCAGGCGGTCAACGACCACCTTTTCGTGTCCGATGAGCACCTTCACCTTCTCGTGATGAATACTGCTCACCGTTCGCGGGACGCAAGGATTGTTGCATTCCCCCGCATTTGCGACGGTCGCCCACGCGCTGATGCTGAGCGTGGCGACGATGACGGCGAGTGCCGACAGAAATTTCGTCATTGTTTCCTCGCTTATTCTTCTCGGTTAGCAACAGCGCAACCGATTGCTGGGGGCTTTCTATCATAGATAAATGATTGTGTCAATCCCCTACGTCAAACACAAAACGCCCTCTTGCGAAGGCGTTCTGTGTACTTTCTTTTTGGAGCCCGCACCCGTCCAAGGGTTTGGATCTTTTTATTCGCGTGTGATCACGATGCGCGGTACTTCCCCATTCTTCGAATGAGAGACGATCATTGCATCTGAAGTGACATGGCGAAGAGAAGCCGTCGGAAGATTCGAGATCACGGACGCGATACGCGTGTTGATGACCGGAGCCTTTTCAACGATCGGAGCTACCGTCGCGAGCTCAGTCTCGGCATCTGCTTCGGTGAATTGCACCGGCTTGATGTTCGAGCGGCCACCGAGCAGCGTGCTCGCGAGAGTGAACGCACCACCGCGGTAGTAGACCAAGAGGTACGCAGCGGCGACAGCGAAGGCAAGAAGGCCCATCCAGTAGATCGCATCGCCGACCGGTCCGAAGTCAAAGCCAGTGTACGGGATCTGCGACAAGGACACGCCCGAGGCAACGATAGGAGCACGATAGGTCGTGTAGGTCGGGGTCGTCG